>CAZSYH010000001.1:0-89029 GCA_964610735.1 uncultured Syntrophaceae bacterium
GGCAATAATCTTCAACTATAGAAAATTCATCATCAAGAATCATTACTTGACATAGTATTAGTCCTGTTTTACTGTTTTTCTCGTGCTTATAGAGGACACGCTATATTGAATATTGAAAACAAGCAGATTTGCCTGTTTGTCGGTTCAATATCATGATATCAGGCAAAATCGGCTTATATGTAAATGTTAGCCCAACGGATTTGCCATGCCAGTATCAGACATCAATTTTTGTACTACGAAAGTTCGGATGCTCAATACCGGAACCGAGCTTGGGTCTGCGTCCGGTTTTTTCTTCCGACATCGAAATACCAAGTACTTGGCTACAAACCGCCACGTGGTCATAGATGAGAACGACGAATTCTTTCCAACGTCTTTGCTGCTTACGCTTCATCTTGACCGTTCGGATTTAACGAGAAACCAAGTCGTTGAAGTTCAACTTTACGATTCCGGTCGGCCACTATGGAAACAGCATCCTTCGTACGATGCTAATGATTGCGATGTGGTGCTCGTTCCTTTTACCCAAGAAACGCTTACGAACTTCGATTTTTCTCGGTTCAATTCCACATCAATCACATTCATCGGATCTGAAATCATAAACACGCGACCAGTTAACCCCTTTGGCGACGTCGTAGTTGTTGGCTATCCCCTCGGATTTCACGATGAGCTACACAACCTGCCTGTGTACAGAAGCGCATCGATTGCTTCCGCATATGGGATTGATTTTGGCGGACTTCCCTGTTTTCTAATCGATGCTCAGCTTCATTCTGGGACCAGTGGCAGCCCCGTCGTTAATTCGCATCACACACTTTTCAAAGAGCGAGAAGGAAAGGAAGGCTATGCGTTGTTCGGAGTGCATTCTGCCGAGCACGTTGTTAACGGAGACCCACTTGGCTTAAATGTGTTGTGATATGCTCTCGTTCTTGTGGAAATTGCGGAGGCATAATGGTGTATCAGCGCATCTGGCTAACCCGTCGCTCAACCTCGCTCCCGTCGGTCGCTGGACGCTGCGCGACAAAACCGCGCAGCGCCGGGTAGCTGTACGCCTGACTAATGACCTGAAACAGATCTTAAAAGGAGGTTTTAAGATGAAAACAATTACGAGTCTTTTAACAGTTGGAATGTTCATCCTGTGTATTGGTCTTGCTTCGCCAGTTAGGGCTACCGATGATACCTATGGTGCGGCCGGAGCCTCGAAGCTCACAGACGAGTTACTAACACTTGAAAAAATGCTTGTTATAGCAATACAAGACGAATACCTGGCCCGGGGAGAATACCAGAAGGTTATAGAGAAATTTGGTAACCGCAAGCCATTCTCAAACATCATCAAAGCAGAAAAAAGGCATATTTCATGGCTGAAGCCACTATTTACAAAGTACGGCGTAGCGCTACCACCTGACCGGGGGCTGGAACTCGCCAAGGTTCCAGCAACTTTTACAGAAGCGCTCCAAATTGGCGTAGGGGCTGAAGTGGTAAATATATCAATGTATGAGCGATTTCTGAAAAAAGATCTGCCGGAGGACATCCGGGATATATTCGGTCGTCTCCGCGCTGCGTCAAAGAATCACCTTGACGCATTCAAAAAGGGAGGAGGCTCACGATAACGAATTTCTGAAGGGCGGTCTAATCGTATTCAGGCGGAAGCGGCGTATCTACGTGCCAGGCATAGTAAGTTTGATTTTTATGGGATTAGCCATAATATCAACATTTTATATAGGGGAAGGACAGGTACTGGATATAGGTTGTGGAAGTGCATCACTAACGATCGGTGATGGGCACGGTTAGGTAAACGAAAACAATAACCAAAAGGAGGACAATCATGAAAGACGACAAGAAAAAGCTCACCACGAACGCCGGAGCTCCGGTGCCGGACAACCAGAACGTCATGACTGCTGGCCCTCGCGGACCACAACTCCTGCAGGATGTCTGGTATCTGGAAAAAATGGCCCATTTCGACCGTGAGGTTATCCCGGAAAGGCGGATGCACGCCAAGGGCTCCGGGGCTTATGGCACCTTCACCGTTACCCACGACATCACCCAATACACCCGTGCCAAGATTTTTTCCAAGATCGGCAAGAAAACCGAGATGTTCGCGCGTTTTTCAACCGTGGCCGGAGAACGCGGTGCTGCCGACGCAGAACGCGACATCCGCGGTTTTGCGCTTAAATTCTACACCGAGGAGGGCAACTGGGATCTGGTGGGCAATAACACGCCCGTCTTCTTTCTCCGCGACCCGCTCAAATTTTCGGACCTAAACCATGTTGTCCATCGCGACCCTCGCACCAACCTGCGCAGCGCCAAAAACAACTGGGATTTCTGGACATCCCTGCCCGAGGCCCTGCATCAGGTCACCGTGGTCATGAGTGACCGTGGCATCCCGGCAAGCTTCCGCAACATGCACGGATTCGGCAGCCACACCTTCAGCTTCATCAACGCCAAAAACGAGCGCTACTGGTGCAAGTTCCATTTCCGCACCCAACAGGGCATCAAAAACCTCACCGATGCGGAGGCTGAGGCTGTGATCGGCAAATGCCGTGAGAGCAATCAACGCGACCTCTACTACTCCATAGAGGAAGGCGCCTTCCCTCGCTGGACCATGTTTGTCCAGATCATGACCGAGGAGCAGGCCACCAAACTCCCTTACAATCCTTTTGACTTGACCAAGGTCTGGTATAAAAAGGATTATCCCCTTATCGAGGTGGGAGTCATGGAGCTTAATAAGAACCCGGAGAACTACTTTGCCGACGTAGAGCAGGCGGCCTTCAATCCGGCCAATGTGGTGCCGGGCATCGGCTTCTCACCCGACAAGATGCTACAAGGCAGGCTCTTCTCCTACGGCGACACCCAGCGTTACCGGTTAGGCGTAAATCACCACCTCATTCCGGTGAACAGGTCCCGATGCCCCTTCCACAGTTATCACCGCGATGGCCAGATGCGTGTGGACGGCAACTATGGCTCGGCCCTTGGCTATGAGCCAAACAGCTATGGTGAGTGGCAGGAACAGCCCGATTTCTCTGAACCTCCTCTGGCACTGAGCGGGGCTGCAGCGCATTGGAACGCGCGCGAGGATGACAGCGATTACTATACCCAGCCGGGCAAGCTCTTTCGCTTGATTAGCAAAGCGCAACAGGAGGTCCTGTTCGAAAACACCGCCCGGGCCATGGATGATACACCGGAGATGATCAAGATTCGCCACATCGGCAACTGCCTTAAGGCCGATCCGGCCTACGGCAAAGGGGTGGCCAAGGCATTGGACATCCCTTTGAACAAAGTTCCGAAGTAGATAATTGTCAGCTAATCGGGTAGTTGGGGGGGCTCCCAGCTACCCGCCGATAAATAGAAGCCTTATTTGTATATTATAGAATATCAAGCAGTTACGACCACTTTTTAAACGCATCCTCGAAGGATTTTACACGGTATAATCGCTATGTCTGGTTTTTATCAGGGTCCATACAAACACTGTTGGGCATAAGAGAACTGGTTCATGGACTATCAATTTGTAGCAGTTGGGCTTAGCCCTGTTCTCTTGGCTCAGGGCATCTATGTTCGTCTCGTAACGCCGAGGCTTCCTGAACCGGCAGGGGTTCGTCACGGTGTTGAAGGTGCAGGCAAGTCTTTACGTCTGCTCATCGTGGGAGATTCTGCGGCCGCTGGAGTGGGTGCAGAAAGTCAAGTATCCGCCCTGTCAGGGCGGCTTGCCTCAATGTTAGCCCCTCACTTCCATTTGTCCTGGTGGCTCATTGCCAAGACGGGTCACAAGGTTCGGGACGTTCTGAACAGTATAGAATCAGTGTCTCAAGAAGACTTTGATGTGGCCGTTGTCTCAGTTGGCGTCAATGACGTTACCGGTGGCACTTCACTAAAAAAATGGCAAGAGCTTCTCAGCCATCTGTGTGAGCGCCTGCAATCTCGGTTCGAAATACAACACATATTCCTGACGAGCATTCCGCCTATGCAGATATTCCCTGCGTTGCCGCTCCCGCTTCGGTGGTACCTCGGCAAAAGAGCTGAATCGTTCAATCAAGCAATGCGCGACCTGACAAAGAAAAGCGAAAACTGGGAGTACGTGCAGCCAGAGTTTCCGTTAACAAGAGAGTTCATTGCTGCGGATGGGTTTCACCCCAGCCCTGCCGCATACTCAATTTGGGCCGAGCACATGGCCGTAGCTATCAGGCAAGAGTGGCAATAGCTCAGGCCCGACAGGCGCTCTGGCACTATCGCCCTCGCGGGGATCTACCTGACCTCCCTGCTGAGGTGAAAAGAACTGTAATCAACAACCATTGGCACAAATCTTCAAGTACGAAATCTGGGGACATCCATACTGGTTATTTATTGACAAAAGGCATTGAAAGAATTAGAAATCGGCCGTGGCCCGTGTCGGAAGAGTAGTTGCAGAACATTAACCTCCATCATATAACCCCGCGTGGCAATCGCAAGCAGGGTACATTTTTCTGCACCAATTAAGAAAGGAGATATCATGAAGAAGTTGATTCTACTTATCAGTATTTTATTGTTAACGCCCTTTACAAGTATGGCAACAGATAAAAACAACTCTCTCGTTTGGCCTGGGAATCTCCCTGTCTATAATCATATTGTCATTGTCGTTGAAGAGAACAAAGATTATGAGGAGGTAATAGGTCAGAAATACGCGCCTTACATAAATGATGTTCTGAAAAAAGAGGGCGCTAATTTCATAAAAATATTCGGAGAAGAACACTTTAGCCAGGGGAATTATTACTGGTTATTTTCCGGTGACAATCAAAACGTAGGTTTTACCGACCAGGTGCCTAATAAAACCATTAATTCATCGTATCCGTTTACCACCGGCAATCTTGGTTATCAATTAATAAAAAAAGGGTTTTCGTTCAAAGGTTACTCGGAAAGCTTACCCGCTATCGGCAGCACAGTTGCAAAACAAGGGGTTTACGCGCGGAAGCATGTTCCCTGGATAAGTTTTGGGAATGTTCCTAATGGCCCAACAATCGAGACATCATCTAATCTGAGATGGAAAGATTTCCCCTCGCCTTCTGAATACGACAAACTTCCAACAGTTTCATTTGTCATTCCCAACCTTGATAACGATATGCATAACTGTTATCCGCCTAACTGTAGTCCAGGGCCACAAGAAGAAATGATGAAGTGCTGTATAAAAAAGGGGGATGACTGGCTGAAAGAGAATATTGGCCCTTACTATCAATGGTCAAAGAAGAATAATAGTTTGCTTATTCTTACCTTTGACGAAAATGATGATAAGAGAGGTTATCTGGGGTTAACAAATCCAATGATTAAATCGGAGAAAAATTTTTGTGATAGCTCAAAAATTGATCCTGAATACTGTGAGGATCTGGAAAATAAAATAGTCACTATTTTCGCGGGTGCGCATATAAAGCCAGGTGATTACATGGAAGGCAAAGGAATTACGCATATTAATATCTTGCGAACTTTAGAGGCTATGTATGGATTGCCTAAGTCGGGTAAACAGCAGCCTAACGCGGCCGGCGGCGGCATAAGTGATGACTACATAATAACTGATGTGTTTGAGACCGTGCAATAGGATGAATACAGTTCGGGGACCAAAAATGGGGACATCCATGACAAGTTTTGTCAAGGGGGAAACGGAGATTTCCGTTGACCTTCCGGATTGACGGATTCCCGGAGGATTATTTTTAAATATGCGTAAATTGGCTTTTGGATATTCAACCAGATGTAATATCAGGTGCGAGCACTGCGTGGCGGCGGACGATATTCCTGACAACAGGAAAATGGATCATAATAAGGCAAAAGAGATCATTGCCGAGATGGCCCGGGCAGGTGTTGGCGGAATAAGCTTTTCCGCTGGTGAACCGTTTCTGTATTTCAATAAAATTGCAGAACTCGTTAGTCTGTGCAGACAACTCGGAATATATACGAGGATTGTTACCAATAGTTTTTGGGCAAAGACAGCAGAGGCTTCCGAAAGCCTTGTTTCGGAATTAAAAGAAAAAGGGCTGTGCCAATTGAGATTGAGTTACTCACGGTGGCACCAGAAAAATGTAAACTGGAACAATGTGTTGAATGCGGCACGCAGCTGCCGGAAGATCGGGCTGGATTATTTCATTTCATTTGTTACCGATTTTTCCCTGGAGGATGATCCATATGAACAGTTTTTACGGGATCATGATCTCATGTTTTTCCCCGAGCCCATCATATATGCAGGTCGCGCGGCCTCTTTCAAACGCAGGGATATTCAGACCGATTATCAGGCAAACTGCTGCGAGATGAACCCCTATCTCACTCCCGATCTTGATATGTACGCCTGTTGCGACGCGGGGAGCAATTTCACGGAGACAGGCTTTTTTTACCTGGGGAATCTGAACGACTATACAATGGAAGAGCTTTTTACTAAAACTGAAACAGACCGTTTGTACAGCCTCATCAGAACCATGGGGATAACAAATATTGCATCCTTTACCGGTATGAAGGCCCGCGAGATAATAACCTATACCAAGTGCGAGCTCTGCCGGAAACTGTTCAACTCCCCTGAAACCTTAACACGGCTGAGGGCTGAAGTGTCGCAACTGGCAGCTTGGAGCCGATAGGGAGGGCACTTTCCGTATTTACGCTCAACAACTGGCGTGAGATCAGGGCAGTAAAAATAGTCGCTGTCACCATTTTGGACTAACTAAATTAACGAACCATAAAAAGGAGAGATTCATGGCTAAAGGAAAAGATGCTCAAAAAACAGAGAAGAAAAAATCGGCAAAAACGTTGAAAGAAAAGCGCAATGAGAAAAAAGATAAGAAAGCCCAAAAGGGCAGAATTTAACACTTTAACCAGCGGTTTTTTGTGCACTGTCAGGATCTGTAACGATGGACAAAAAAACGATCGATCTTATTGGGGCGGCCATTAGCAGGCGGAAGCCCCTGAAGACGGTAACGAATGCCCTGCGTTTAGTCAACGGGCTTGGCGATGCCTTGCCCGGTTTGGTGCTCGAGCAGTATGCTGACCACTGTGTGATCCATCTGTTTGATAAGCGATGGATCGCCCACAAGGAGGCCCTGGCAGAATTTGTTGAAACCCGCCTTGGCGCCAGTTACCTTATTGTCAAAGAGAGGCTGGCCCCACAGGCGCTCAAGTCAGAGCAGATCAACGCGCGCGTCTATATCGATCAGGCCCCGAGCCGGACGGTGGTTCAGGAGAATGCCCTTCATTTCGGCGTCGATCTCAATGATGGTTTAAACAGCGGTTTGTTTCTGGATATGCGCCGCAACCGAAAGATCGTTGCCGGATTGACAAAGGGGGCCAGGGTGCTGAATTGTTTCGCGTACACCTGTTCCTTTGGCGTGTATGCCCGGGCTTCCGGCGCGTCGGGCGTTATCAATGTGGACATCAGCCGCAAGTGCCTGAAGCGTGGCCGCGAAAACTATGAACTTAATCAGCTGGAGTGTGCCGAGGATGAATTTGTCAGGGCCGATGCCCTGACGTACATGAAGCTGGCCCTTAAGAAGGGCAACCGTTTTGGTTGTGTGATCCTTGATCCGCCCTCTTTTGCCCGGCACGGTGTAAAAGTATTCAGCGTTAAAAAAGATTTTCCTGTCCTGATTGACGCGGCGATGAAGATCATGGAGTCCGGCGGTGTTTTGCTGGCGGCGACGAATTTCAGTGGGTTTTCCCATCAGGTGTTGAAGGAGATGGTGGTTGCCGGCGGCAGAGAAAAAGTGAAGTCGATCAAGCAGCTTGGGCAGGATACGGATTTTCGCGGCAGCGGCCGCATGCCCGAAAGTTATCTGGCGGCTCTGCTGGTCAGGACAAAATAAAGAGGGGAATCAGGTATATGGACGGAACAAGGCGTGAACAGATACACCCCGGATCACAGGTAAATATCGTGTTGAAGAAAGATCAGCGATCCGGAACACTCACGAAAGGTATTGTGAAAGACATTCTGACTAAATCCCCGGTTCACTACCATGGTATCAAGGTCCGCCTGGAAGGTGGTGAAGTTGGACGCGTCAAAGAAATCATACAATAACATAACGCTGTATGAGAGAACAGAAGGGAAATCAGGAGGTTTCGCAATGATTGATCTTGTGAAAAAGTTTTTTGGAAAAAGGATAAAGAATAGCACAGAAGAGGGGGAAGACTCCCTTCATGATGTTCGGATCGCAACCTGTGCCCTCTTGCTTGAAATGTCCCAGATAGACGGTGAGTTCAGCGAGTCCGAAAGAGAAAATATCCTTTCAATCATTAAGAAGGAATACGAGGTGGACGATGAACATGTCACCACAATCATTGAGGCTGCCGATAAAGAGCTGAAGGGAAGTTTGGATCTGTGGCAGTTTACAAATCTTATCAATCAAAATTATGCACAAGAAGAAAAGATAGAAATAATCGAAATGGTCTGGCGTATTGCCTATACGGACGGCAAGCTTGACAAGCATGAGGATTTTCTTGTTCATAAACTGGCAAATCTACTCCGTCTGAATCACCGGCAGCTCATTGACGCCAAGATAAAGATACGTGAAGTTATGGGGATCGCCGGCGGAAACCGGTGAGCTACGCTTAAGGTATGATCCTGATATAGAGATCAATGATGAAGGTCTTGTTGAGATTTATCATTCGATGCCTGACTTACTCTTGCCTTTTACAAATAAAAAAAGGGCCGGTTTTTCGAAACCGGCCCTTTTTACTGAATGCAGTTAACGACGGTTATAGTTTAAAGAGCAACTCGGCGTAGGTCGGTACGGGCCACATATCCGCGGGTGCCAGCATTTCCAGTGCGTCGATATCGACGCGCAAAGCCTGCATGGTCGGGACAACTTTATCCAGGTAGACTTTGGCTTGTTTGACGGTATCATCGGTCTTCTGCGCCTTTTCCGCCGCCGCTTCCAACTTCGCCAGGTTTTTGTAGGCAGAGGCCAGAAGAGCGCTGACCTTCTTCAGGAGATCTTCCTGGACCGGGGAGGAAACCGATACAGCCTTGAATGTCGAAATGGAATCCGCCAGGGAGGACGCATAGTCAATCACTGCGGGCAGGAACTGCCTCTTGACCATATCTATGGCAGTCATCGCTTCAATGTTGATCTGCTTGGCATATTTCTCGGTATAAATCTCGTAGCGAGAATGCAGTTCCTTGTCCGAGAGGACCTCATACTTATCGAAGAGCTTGAGGCATCTCGGAGTTACAAAGGCCTTCAAGGCGTCCACGGTGTTGCGCGCATTGTGCAGGCCCCGCTTTGTGGCCTCTTTCAGCCAGGCGTCGGTATAGTTGTCGCCGTTGAAGAGGATCTGGCCGTGCTTCTTGTAGATGTCCGTGATGATCTCTGCCACTTCGGCGTTTTTATCCTTGGCCTTTTCAAGACGGGTGGCGATCTCGTCGAGGGCTTCAGCCGCGATGGTGTTCAACGCGACATTCACTCCGGCAATCGATTGGGCCGAGCCAACCGTCCGGAACTCGAACTTATCCCCGGTAAAGGCGAAAGGGGAGGTCCGGTTGCGGTCGGTATTGTCCTTCGAGAATTTGGGCAGCGTATCGACACCGACATTAATGAATTGTGCATCTTTCGAAGAGTTTTTCTTGCCTTTTGCAATATTCTCCAAGATCTCCGTCAACTCTTCCCCCATGAAGATGGAGATAATGGCCGGAGGCGCTTCGTTGGCGCCCAGACGATGATCGTTTCCGGCGCTGGCACAGGTGGCCCTCAGGATGTCGGCATGGGTGTCGACGGCCTTGACCATGGCGACCAGGAAGATAAGGAATTGGACATTATCGCTGGCCGTATGGCCCGGTTTCAGCAGATTAACGCCGTCGCTCGTGGAAAGAGACCAGTTGTTGTGCTTGCCCGAGCCATTTATGCCGGCATAGGGTTTTTCATGGAGCAGGCAGACCAGGTCGTGCCGAAGCGCAACCTTCTGCATGGTCTCCATGACCAACTGGTTGTGGTCGGTCGCAATGTTCGTGGTTGCATACAGGGGGGCCATTTCGTACTGCGCCGGTGCAACTTCGTTATGCTGGGTCTTGGAGGGAATGCCCATCTTCCAGAGTTCGTTATTCAGATCCCACATATAATCGGCGACCCGGTCCTTGATGGCACCGAAATACTGGTCATCCAGCTCCTGACCCTTGGGCGAGGGGGCACCGAAGATCGTTCGGCCGGTCAGCATCAGGTCGATTCTCTCCATATAAAAATCTTTGTCCACGAGGAAGTACTCCTGCTCGGGACCCACCGTGGAGATGACCTTGGTGGCGGTGGTATTGCCTAGTGCCTTTAAAACCCGCAGGGCCTGTTTGGAGACGGACACCATGGACCGCAGCAGGGGGGTCTTCTTATCGAGGGCCTCTCCATGATAGGAGTAGAAGGCTGTCGGAATTGCCAGGGTCACATTGCCGCTTTCATCGGTCTTTAAAAACGCGGGGGAGGTGCAGTCCCAGGCCGTGTAGCCTCTGGCCTCAAAGGTGGCGCGCAGTCCGCCGCTGGGGAAGGAGGATGCATCCGGTTCACCCTGGATCAGCTGCTTGCCGGAAAACTCCATGGTGCTGCCGCCGTCCGCGGCCGAAGTGATGAAGGCATCATGCTTCTCGGCGGTAAACCCGGTCAGGGGCTGAAACCAGTGCGTATAATGAGTCGCGCCCTTCTCAATTGCCCAATCCTTCATGGCGTTGGCGACCACGTCGGCAATGTCGGGCCGCAGCGGGGTGCCGTTTTCAATGGTTTCCATCAGGGCTTTATAGATCTCATCGGGCAGGCGTTGCCTCATCACCTTAGCGTTAAAAACATTAGACCCAAAAATTTCTGTTACATCCATAATTCTCCCCTTTCATTAAACATCAGATTCTCATTTTTTGAAATATGGTAACACAATCTTGCTTTCTTTCAGAGAGACAGAGCAAGAGGCGTACCAATAGTTGATCCCTAATTTTATCGAGAAGTTACGGGCAAAACGCCCTTCAGGGACGTTCATTTAAAGAACATTTCTGTTGATTGTGGTGTTCAATGCCTACAATTTTGTACCATTCAATACGCTTTCAGGCTTCACCAAGCCGTTGCCTGCCGGTAGAGAGTTTTTTCTCACTGCCACGAAATTGCAGACTAAATATGAATCTCAAGGAGGAGGAAGAACCTTTAAAAATAGCATACAAACAAATGGTACGATCATTGACCATAAGTTTAATCCCGGAGACACTATACCTGTTCCTTGAAAATAAGGCAATAATATGAATGATGTCCCCGGATTTTTGAAGAATGTGGAGAAATCAGGATAAAAAGAATCTACCATTATTTTAATTATACTGTATTAGTTGTTCCTGTAGTGATATTTATGATGCGGCTATTATATGATTGAGGATGGTTTTGCACTACTTTTCTACTAAACAAAAAGAAGGCAAAAAGAATGAACCTTTTGTCCAGAAGTGTCCCGCTGGAAGAATCAATAGCAAAAATGAAAGCTGTTTTAGCAGACGTTGGATGCGAAACCACTTTTTCTCATGAAAAGCATCCGCTGGAACATTGTTACTCGGTGAATCTCGTTTCGGTTGAAGCACCAGGTCATATCTATTCCAACGGAAAAGGGATTGTATCGGACGCATCGATGGCGAGTGCGTTGGGTGAGTATATTGAACGGCTCCAGACAAATACTTATTTTATCGACTTTTACCTGCCAAATCGAAAACAATATCCTGACGAAGTCGCCTTTGAGTTTGGCGGAGCATATCTAAACGATAAGCTGCGCTTGGTGTATGATCCTGATGGAGAGCTCACGGATGAAGACCTTGTTGATTACAACAGTGATTATGAGGATAAGATAGTTGCGCTCCCTTTTACGAAACGATCGAGTGGGGATACGGTATATTTTCCGGTTAATATTCTGAGCAGTCTCTACGTCAGTAACGGTCTGGCAACGGGAAATACGCCACGGGAGGCACAGGTACAGGCGCTCAGTGAGATTTTCGAGCGTTATGTCAAAATAGAGATCATCAAAAACGGTTATGCCCTTCCTAAATACCCTGATGAAATTGTTCAATCCTTTGATCGACTGCATAGTGATGTTTTGGCGCTGCGGGAGTTAGGATACATCGTAGATGTTCTTGATGCCTCATTAGGGGGAAAATACCCCGTCACCGCTATCTCCTTGATCAGTCCGGAGAACTCTTCTCTTTTTGTCTCCTTTGGCGCGCATCCAATTTTAGAGGTCTCGTTTGAGCGGACGATGGCGGAGTTGATGCAAGGTCGTGAATTGGAGAATCTGGATGACTTTGAAGTCCCGACCTTTGACATGGGTATCGTCTCGGACAGTTCCAATATTGAGTCGCATTTTGTTGACTCTAACGGAAAGCTAGGATTTGGATTTCTAAGCTCCGCAAAAACCTTTGAGTATGCATCGTGGAACTATCAGGGCGAGGGACGCGAAGCAGAATACAGCTACCTGACCGACATTCTTGACAATATGGGCAAAGAGATGTTTCTGCGAGAATACAACCATCTTGGATTCTATTCCTGCCAGATGGTTGTTCCCGGTCTTTCTGAGGTCTACCCTGTTGAGGACCTGATCTACAATAATAGAAACGCCGGCAAACTGATCCGAAATATGGTCTTACATTTTGAGGAGTATGATCCTCAGGAGATTTTAGATACTATTGACCCTCTGGATGATTCAATCAATGTCGAACGCTATATCGGTGTTATTTTCAAGAACAGTTTCACCATGCTTGAATTTAAGGCGCACATACATCTCCTTCTTGGTAACAAGTCTGAGTCTGTGGCATTCCTGGATTTTGGGGCTAATAAGCTGGGACATATTGTCGCGGAATTGATCAGAATGGACAAAGAAAAGCTGGTTTGGGAAGAGTATGAAGGGGCCCTGTTTAACATCTTTGGACGGGAAAGAGTCGAAAAAGCCTTGCGTATAGTAAAAGGTGAAGAGTTTTTGGTAGATACGACACTTCATAGCGACTATCACAATATGCTTGCAATGTATGACAGACTGGAGCGTAAAAAAAGCCGCGGCGTTGATTAAAACGTTAAACAAAGAGGTATCGCATGTGCTGTTTTTAATGCGATGCTTCTACTGGGCGAAAAATACATTCTTCGCTCCGAAACCGAACCGCGAAGGTGCAGCTTTCTAAGCCGGAATGATCGGGCTAAGACTATTTTTTCACCTTCTTTTTCTTTACTGAAAGGACAAGCTTATCTTTCAGGATATCACCGAGTGTTCCCATTGAGGTGGGGGCATTTTGAAGGTACTCTCGATAGTCGTCGGCCATTCCCGATTCATTTTCCTTCTTATCATCCCGTTCCAGCGCCAAAGAGAGTCTTCTCTTTTCACGATCAACCGTTTCAACAGTCACCTCCAAAGTCTGTCCCTGTTCCAGAACTTCACCGGGGTGGTTAATACGTTTTCCACCACCGAGCTTCGAAATATGAATCAGTCCGTCCACACCCCCTTCAAGGGTTACAAAAGCCCCGAATTTTGTCAGACGTGCCACCTTTCCGACATGTGAAGACCCTGCGGGATATTTCTCTTCAACTTGATCCCATGGATCTGGAAGGGTCGCCTTGAGGCTGAATGCCACCCGGTCCCTTTCCCAGTCCAGATTCAAAATTACCAGTTCAAGCTCCTGGCCGACGGAGAGTACATCGTGAACATCCTCGATCCGTGCCCATCCGATTTCAGAAATGGGGAGCAGTCCCTGAATGCCACCGATATCGATAAAGGCGCCAAAGTCCTGAATCGAGGCCACAGTCCCCTCGACCTTCATACCTTCACTCAATTTCTCCTTGAGTTCCTCCTTCTTTGCGCGCAATTCTGCTTCCAGTATGGACCTGTTGGAAAGGATGACATTCCGGCCATCTTCTCCATATTCCGTAATGATGAATGGCATTCGCTTTCCCACATAGTCGGAGGAATCTTCTACCCTCCGCAACCCCATCTGGGAATAAGGGCAAAAGGCCATGGTGTCTCCTGCTATCTTGACCTGGAATCCACCCTTTGTCTCCGTTTCCACCAACCCTTCAACCGGAATCTTGTTATCCCAGGCATGGCCAAGGTAGTTCCGCCCCGCCTCACCGGTGGTGATCTGTGTGGTAAAGAGAACCTCTCCGTGCCGTGACGACAGGAAATATGCCGTAACCGTATCGCCGATCTTAAACGGAAGTTCACCGTTTTCGTCGAGAAGCTCCTTCTTGTCGAGGAGGCCCTCGCTCTTGCCACTGAGACCCAGAAAGACCCACTCGGAGCCAATATCGACGATTTGGACCTCCACACGCTGTCCCGGTTCCAGCCACCCCGTTTCGCCCGTGCCTTCCTTCAGGAGTTCTTCAAATGATAATTCATCATTTTTTTCTTCAACAGTCATATTCTCTTATCCCTGTGGCTCAAATTTTCACGGAGCTTGTCACTGCAAACTCTTTTCCCTACTCTTCTTGAATATTATATACCCTCCCAGAAGTATCAGGAGCGCAGGGAATACATATTTCCCCCAGTCTTCAATTTCCGGATAGAAGTTTTTCATTACAAAAAACCCCACACCTACAACACCAATAAACCAGCCTCCGACATCTCTGGCGTGCTGGGCAAGCATGGTGGCGGATATAACGATCAGAAGTATCGGCCAGCTTTTATCAAATCCATAGATATCGCTGCTGTTCAAAATAATAAGTGCCCCGAGGGTAATAAGAATCGCGGCCCCTATAAATCCCCGTGTGCCTCTCTCGGTTTTCACATCAACCTCCTTCAGTTTCTTTGGGCTTCGTCAATCTATTTATCCTTCTTTTTCGCAAGTTCCATAAATGGTGTGAACAGGTCAATCGGTATGGGGAAGAGTGTCGTCGAATTGTTTTCTGCGGCCACAATCGCGAGTGTCTGGAGGTAGCGGAGTTGCAACGAAATTGGCTGTTCTGCCATCATTTTACCCGCTTCAGTGAGCTTCTGCGCGGCCTGGAATTCGCCCTCTGCGGCTATGACCTTTGCCCTTCTCTCCCGTTCTGCCTCGGCCTGTTTCGCCATCGCACGCTGCATCTCCTGCGGGAGGTCGATATGCTTCACCTCGACGGTCGATATCTTTATCCCCCACGGGTCGGTGCTTCGATCGAGTATCTCTTGCAGCTGCCCGTTGATCTTCTCTCGCTCGGCGAGGATTTCATCCAGTTCAACCTGCCCGCAGACACTCCTCAGGGTGGTCTGCGCGAGCTGGGAGGTGGCGTAGAGGAAGTTCTCAACCTCGACAACGGCGCTGTTGGCCTCCATGACCCTGAAGTAGATCACCGCGTTTACCTTGATGGATACATTGTCCCGCGTTATCACATCCTGCGGAGGGACGTCCATCGTGATGATCCTCATATCCACCTTTACCATCCTGTCTATTACTGGTATCAGAATGATAAGACCGGGGCCCTTAGTAGCGATGATCCTTCCCAGGCGAAAGATCACGCCTCTCTCGTACTCGTTGAGCACCCTTATCGATGCCGCCAGGAACATCACTACCAGGACAACCAATGTTATTATTGTGTACATAAATTACCCTCCTGTATCTCTTTTATATTTTTATATCTTTTCTACCTCGAGATTTAATCCCTTGACGCCGGTTACACGTACGTCCGTTCCTTCTTCTATGGGCTCCCCACTGGAGGCATTCCAGCGCTCTCCTTTTACAAAAACCTTTCCATCAGTATGTACGGGGGTTATTGTTTTACCTTTCCGGCCGATCATCCCCTCAACGCCCGTGAAAGGTTTCTTCATCTGCGCCTTCACTGCAAGCGACACAACCGCGATGAAAAAGAGTGACACTATGATGATTGTGGGGATCATCACACCAAACGATACCCTGAGGGCCGGGACGGAAGAATCAAACAACATGACAGAACCCAGGACAAGCGAGATAACTCCCGCTACGCTGAGCATGCCGTGGCTTACTATCTTTATCTCCGCGATAAAGAGGATTATGCCGAAGATTATCAGCGCAACGCCGGCATAATTCACGGGAAGGGTCTGCATGGCGAAGAAGGCTAATATAAGTGAAATCCCCCCTACGACACCGGGCAAAATCGCCCCGGGATTGGAAAATTCAAAATAGAGACCGGCCAGCCCTATCATCATCAGAAGATAGGCTACATTAGGGTTACTCAGGGTTATAAGGATATTCTCCCGCAATCCCATCTCCCGTTTATTTATGACGGCCCCTTCCGTCTCAAGTGTCACATTTCCCGACGGAAGCATGATAGTCGTCCCGTCTATCTTTTTCAACAGTTCTTCTATATCAGAAGCGATTACGTCAATAACATTCAGTTCCAGCGCTTTTTCAGACGTTATGGAGACACTCTCTTTTACGGCCTTCTCGGCCCAGTCGGCGTTACGAGCCCTCGTATTTGCTATTCCTCTGACGTATGCAACCGCGTCATTTTCCACCTTTTTAGCCATTGTCTCGTCCATTTTGCCCCCGATCCCTATTGCCACCGGGTGAGCTGCCCCTATATTTGTGCCCGGGGCCATAGCGGCAACTGGCGCGGCCATGGTTATCATGACCCCCGCAGACGCCGCGCGCGCGCCGGAAGGATAAACAAAGACAATGACAGGGAGTGGCGGATTCAGAAGTTTTTTGACTATGTCTCGCATGGACAGATCAAGCCCGCCTGGCGTGTCCAGAAGGATAATAATGCCGGCAGAACCGTCTGCCCCCGATTGGTCTATGGCTCTGGTAACATACTTCGCGACAGCCGGAGTGATGGCCGAATCGACTGTAATCACGTCAAAGACGTTCTTCTCGTCTTCGCAAAAAGACTGTACCGCCCCGCCGATGACAAAAAATAAAACCGCCATCAATAAGACAATATATGTTCGCATTCTGTTTTTCATTAAGTTCACCCGATAATGCCTGCCTTTCTGCTTTTGACAGGATGGTATATGGTGTTATTCTATATTCCACTCTCCGGCTTCTGCTTTAACTCTTCCATAATAATCTTCATATCCTCCCAGACCTGCTTCTTTGCACCCGGATTTCTCAGAAGATAGGCCGGATGGTATGTGGGCATGAGTTTTATCCCGTGATAGGAATGGAATCTGCCGCGCAGCATGGAGATGGCTGCGCCTGTTTCGAGAAGAGTCTGAGCCGCGAATTTACCCATAGCGCAGATGACACGCGGTCGTATGGCCTCAAGCTGCTTGATCAGAAAGGGCTCACATGCGACGATCTCATCAGACTCGGGGTTGCGATTTTCGGGCGGACGGCATTTCAATATATTGCATATATACACATCTTTTCTCTCCAAACCCATCGCCTTTATAATATCAGTAAGCAACTTCCCAGCCCGGCCCACAAAGGGTTTCCCCTGCATATCCTCGTCTCTTCCCGGAGCCTCGCCGACGAATACAAGGTCGGCCGTGGAGCTGCCCTCTCCGAAGACAATGTGGTTTCTCTTGTCGTGCAATTTGCACCTCTTGCAGTCTCCGAGTTCTTTTTCTATATCCTCCAGCGTGATGGATGGGGCGTGAGCCACCCTGTTATTCGCTGTGGCATTAACAGGCGCGGATGATAACGCAACCGAATTTCCCTTTATGTACAGATTACTGTAAAGAGCATCTCTTGATCCTTTTTCGGATATTATGTGATTTTTCAGGGCGCCTGTCAGTTCCAGAAGTTCGGCTCTCATCTCTTACTCTTTTTACCGGAGATTTCCAGTATCCTGTCCAGAATCCTGTCCGCCACATCTTTTTTGTTCATAAGGGGCAATTCCTCAATATTGCCTGATTTATCTATAATCTTAACGATATTTGTGTCATGCTGAAATCCAGAGCCGGGGAGACCAAGCTCGTTCGCCACTATCAGGTCCATATCCCTGGCAATCATCTTGTCTTTCGCATTTTCAACAAGATTTTCCGTCTCCATGGCAAATCCCACAAGTACGCGACTTCCTTTTCTGCTGCTGACTTCGGATATTATATCGGGCGTTCTCTCAAGGCGAACATCCAGCGCTCCATCTTTTTTCTTTATCTTGGAATCCGAGGCAACGGATGGACGGTAATCGGCTACCGCGGCAGCCTTGATAATAACTGTTGAATCTTCCAGACACTCCATTACTGCCTCTCTCATCTCCTCAGCGCTCGACACCCCTGTGAATTTGACACCGACCGGTATGGAAAGCGAAGTGGGTCCACTGATCAGTGTGACATCCGCGCCTCTCCTCCTCGCCATTATGGCCAGCGCGTATCCCATTTTACCGGATGAATGATTGGATATATAGCGCACCGGATCAAAGGATTCCCGTGTGGGACCCGCGGTTATCAGCACCCTGTGTCCTTCTAGATCTTTTTCTGTCAGAAGAACCTCTACCTCTTCAGCAATATCTCCGGGGTCCGGCAATCTTCCGGAGCCCTGTGACTTGCAGGCAAGTTCTCCATATCCGGCGTTCACAAAGAGATAGCCCAGCGAGACGAGCTTATCAATATTGAACCTCAGAATGGGGTTGTCATACATGTTTGAATTCATAGCCGGGCATATCAGCACGGGGGCCTTTGTGGCTATTATTGTTGTAGAGAGGAGATCGTCAGTAATACCTGACGCGATCTTGCCGATTATATTAGCCGTTGCCGGAACCACAACGATTATATCGGCCGTCTGTGCCAGAGATATATGAGGTATTTCAGAGTCACCGGCAAGGGAAAACATGTCGCTGTAAACCGGATTACAGGAGAGGGTCTGCAGGGTAAGCGGGCCTATGAACATGGCCGCGTTCTCTGTCATGATGACCTTCACCTTAGCCCCCCGTTTTACGAACTCCCTCGTCAGCTCCGCGGCCTTGTAAGCGGCAATGCCGCCGGTTATCCCGAGAACAATATTCTTATCTTTCAGCATAGTTTTTATCCCCGTATCCACAGATCAGGCAGGTTATTCGGTGTAAATTCTATAATAATGTTTACCACCTGAGTAGTTGCGAAAATATAACAGTTATTATATATAACGTCAACCGCGAAACGGTTGACGTGAAATTCAGAAGATCTGGTAAAATGATAAAAGAGAGGATTATATGAAAAAATATCTGAGGTATCTGTTCTCTATTGTGTTAATAGCGCTGGTGGGTGTGGGGATATGGGCCTTCATGGTCTATTGCGAGGGAGAAGAACCGGAGATAATATTAAACCGTGATATCAAAATGATAGGGCAGGAAACAACCTTCGATGTCATCTGCATTGACAGAAAGAGCGGCCTTCGAAATGTTTCCGTCGATATCTCACAGGATGGAAAGGAATACACATTAGGTTCTTTGAATCTGCCTCAAAGGGGGGTAAATAAGGAGACCCTGACAATTGACGTATTCCCGGAAGACCTGAAACTCCACGACGGAACCGCCGCGATCGACATAACCGTCACTGACCATTCGCTCAGGAAGAATACAACAGTCAGGGTGTTCGAAGTGGTTATAGATACCATACCACCCAGGATATCTCCTGTAAGTTTTTCCAACTATATAAACCCGGGGGGGTCGTGTGTCGTAGTCTACAATCTTTCAGAGAATGTACCTCTAAGCGGCGTACAGGTCGACAATGCTTTCTTTCCCTCGTATCCGGCATCCCGACTCGTCGGGAATGGAATACACCTCGTATCTTACTTTGCCATACCCATGGATACCGCAGAAAAAAACTTGAAGATAAATATCCTGGCTGAAGACGATGCCGGAAACAGTTCGCTCTACCCGGTTTCTTTTCATATAAGAAATAAGAAATTCCGCAGTGACAGGATGAATATCAGTCAGCGTTTCCTGGAGATGAAGATGCCGGAGTTTCAACACAGATACAAAGATTTGGGAGGAACAACTCTGATCGAAGCCTTCTCGCGCGTAAACAGTGAAATGAGAGCGGACAATTTGAAAGCCATCCAGACGATCTGCAAAGACACGCGGCCGGAGCAACTCTGGGATGGACCCTTCCTCCGGATGAAAAATGCCGCCACCATGGCAACCTTCGGCGACAGGAGAACCTACTATCACAACGACAGAGAAATAAGCAAAAGTGTGCACATGGGGGTTGATCTCGCGTCCACGAGAAACGCGCCGATAGGGGCGTCAAATGGGGGCGTTGTCGCCTTTACAGAATATCTCGGAATCTACGGCAATACAATAATCATAGATCACGGCATGGGGATCTTCAGCCTCTATGGTCATCTCTCATCGATAAACGTAAAGAAGGGTCAAGAGGTTAAAAAAGGAGAAAGAATAGGCCACACGGGTATCACCGGCATGGCGGGAGGCGATCACCTTCACTTCAGCATGATAGTAGGGGGAAAGTTTGTAAACCCGGTGGAATGGTGGGATCCACACTGGATAAAGGATAATGTAACGAGAAAGCTGGCCGGCGAAGGATAAGAGTCTGTCATGAAATAAGCGTTGGAATCCAGACTCGTCGGGATTAGGTCAAACCCTGTCTATATCTCGGTGGCTCACATTTGTCGTATAGTCCCTGTTCGAAAAATATTTTGCCAACTGGTTGAGTATAACCACGGATCTGTGCCTTCCTCCGGTACATCCTATACCGATATTCAGGTATGATTTTCCCTCTTTCTCGTAGAGTGGCACCAAAAATTTCATCATCTCAGACAGTTGCGCGAGGAACTGTCTGGTGTCATCCCAGGCCATAACATATTCTTCCACGGCCTTTTCATTGCCATTGTGTTCCTTGAGATCACTAATAAAATAGGGATTGGGAAGAAATCTGACATCCATCACGATATCCGCGTCCGGAGGCAGACCGAAACGGTATCCGAACGATATCAGGTTTATAAGGAGCTTTTTGGCCCTGCCAGGCGCAAGGTAGAGTCTCTGGACATGTTCCTTCAACTGGTGAACGCTGTAATCCGACGTGTCAATAACATTGCTGGCCATCTTCTTCAATTCGTGCAGTTTATCACGCTCCAGCACTATACTCTCCAAGATGGTTTTGCCTTCCGACAGGGGATGTGTCCTTCTCGTTTCGCTGAACCTTCGCAGAAGGAGATCATCGTTCGTATCAAGGAAGAGTATCTCGATATTGTACTTCTTTTTCTCCAATTTGGAGAGGATCTCTATATGCTTTTCAAGAAAATGCCTCTCACGCAGGTCCATAACCAGGGCTATCTTCGAAATTTCGGTCGAGACTTCAGCCTGCAAGTCTAAAAATTTAGGGAGAAGCATGACCGGAAGATTATCGACGCAGAAAAACCCTATATCTTCCAAGGACCTCAGGGCAGTACTCTTCCCTGAGCCCGAAAGCCCCGTCACGATGACGATACGAAGATTTTTCATTGCGCCCCCGCTTGGGAAAAAGATGCCAGCAGTGTCTGGCTTTAAGAAAATCCTGTTTTCCGTCATTCCGACGAAAGTCAGAATCCAGTCTTTTTAAGTAGTTACACACCGTCTAAACTCCGGTTTTCACCGGAGTGACGATTTATTTAGAACTGTATTAAATATTTGTCTCATCCTTTTCAACTATAAGATTGTATATATCTTCAGATGTTTCAGCTTTAATAAGAGATTCTCTGAAGGAGACATCTTTCAGCATTCGAGATATCCTGGCCAACGCCTTCAGATGCAGCCCAGCCGAATTCTCAGGTGCCAAAAGTAAAAAGAAGATATGCACAGGTCCGCCATCCATGGAATCAAAATCAACTCCTGCCACACTTCTTCCGAATGAAACAACAAGTTTTTCAAGGCCTGCAAGCTTTCCATGGGGTATGGCAATACCATCACCTATTCCTGTGCTTCCAAGCTTCTCCCTCTCCAGCAATACTTCAATCACGGCGCTCCGATCAATATCCGTATCGTCGCGCAGAAAGACATCCGCCAATTCGACGAGGACTTCTTTCTTCGTCCTGGATTTCAGATCTTCGATGATAAATTCTTTTTTAAGCATGTCCTGAATGTTCATTATATCTCACCTTCTGTTTCAGCTGTTGGTCTCAATCAGGACATATTTTTCGTCATCACTACGATAAATGACGTTCACCTTTTCTGAGGAAGAATCCCTGTAAATGATAAACATTTTTCTCGATTCGTCCATCTCCAGGATCGCGTCTTCCAGAGACATGGGTTCAAGTATGACCTTCTTTGTCTCCACCACTTTGGAGTTCTCATCATATTCATCATATTCTTCAGAGCCTGGCTCCATGCTTTCGCTTCTGGATGCGACATCCTTGTGATTCCTGGTTTTTTGCTTATATTTCTTCATCTGTCGTTCTATCTTATCTATGACACTGTCGACGGCAAGGGTCATCTCCTTCGCCTCTTCCCTGCCCTGCAAATTCATACCTTTGGCCGACAGTTTTACTTCGGCAACATTTCTGAATTTCTCTATAGACAATGTTACAGTGGCACTTACAGGTTTATCCATATATCTCTCAATCTTGGAAAGCTTCTTGTCAACATAGTCTTTCAACCACTCTCCTGCTTCCATATTCCGAAAGGTAAAAGAAGTTTGCATGCGTGTTCCTCCTCTTAATCAGTTTTCACCAGCTAAATAAAGTTTCGCCTTATATTTGAGCCGACAGTAAAAGTCAATCGGCATTTCATCAGAATCAGAAATACTTCTTCCTCTTGGACGAGGGTAATATTCCCAGCATTTCCCTGTATTTCGCCACAGTTCTTCTTGCTATTGATATGCCGCATTCCACAAGTATATCAACTATCTGGCTGTCATTATAGGGTTTTCTGTCATCCTCTCCTCTGACTATCTCTTTGATTTTTTCCTTAACGCTTTGAGATGCTATCTGTAGATCGCCTATTCTGTTTATCCCACTGTTAAAAAAATATTTGAGTTCAAATATGCCTCTCGGCGTATGCATGTATTTATTCGAGGTAACCCTGCTTATCGTTGACTCATGCATTTCTACATCATCGGCAATATCTCTCAGAACCATGGGCTTTAAGTAGTTGATACCTTTGTCAAAGAATTCTATCTGGTGTTCCACAATATTTTCCGATACCCTGTAGATCGTTTTTTGCCTTTGCTGAATGCTCTTTATCAGCCAGGTTGCGGACTGCATTTTGTCTTTGATATACTCCTTGCACTTTTCCCCACCGTTGTTTTCTGTGCCGCCCATGATTTTCTTGTAAAAATTGCTTATTCTCAGTTTCGGCAGACCGTCATCATTCAGGACGATCCTGTATGCGTCTCCGACCTTGAAAACGAATACATCCGGAATTATATATTGGGGCCTTTCTTCATTGTAGAGACGTCCCGGTTTAGGATTCAGTTTGACTATTATCGACGCAGCCTGCTGAACGTCAGCGATGGAAACCCTCAGTTTCCTTGCTATATTGTTGTAGTTTCTTGTTTCAAGATCCTTCAGATGATTCTCAACTATTTTTCCCGGAAGCAATGAATCAACATCCATAAATCCGATCTGTATGAGCAGGCACTCTTTCAGGTCCCGCGCGGCAACACCCAGGGGATCAAATTTCTGCACTTTTTTAATGACATTTTCAACCAGGACTGGATCCACATCTTCTATGGTGGCGATCTCATCGGGGGTTGCCATCAGGTATCCATCACCGTTCAGGTTGCCTATGATCTGTTCCCCCACACGCCTTTCCACATCGGTAAAACGCGACAGATTAAGCTGCCACAGCAGGTGATCTGAGAGAGAACTTGTTTTGGTAATCATATTCTCGAAAGGCGGCGCGTCTGTATCTTCATGCTGGTAGGGAACACCCATCGGGCCGAAATCTTCGAGATAGGCATCCCAGTCAAAGTCCTCTTTTCCATCCCCCTCTCCGGTTATTTCCTTTGTCTTCGGTTCAACCTTTATATCTTCAATCTCCGGAATAATTTCTGTCTCCGGATCGTTGCCGGCAGATTGCTCTTCGAGGAGAGGATTTTCTTCAAGCTCCTGGTTTATGGTATCGACCAGTTCTAATCTCGAAAGCTGAAGAAGTTTAATTGACTGTTGCAACTGCGGCGTCATAATCAGTTGCTGCGTCAGCTTAAGGGTCTGTTTGAGTTCAAAAGCCATTGATTTCCCTACAGATCAAATTTTTCCCCGAGGTAAAATTTACGTGCAATTTCACTGCCGGCTATATAATCAGGCTTACCTTCAACAAGGATTGCGCCCTCATTCACGATATACGCCCTGTCACAAACCTTGAGGGTTTCCCTCACATTATGATCGGAAATCAAAACTCCTATTCCCCTTGATCGTAATTTACGTATAATGTCCTGAATATCCGCAACCGCTATGGGATCAATGCCCGCAAAGGGCTCATCGAGTAACATGTACTGCGGAGATGTAACCAGAGCTCTTGTAATCTCTACCCTTCTGCGTTCACCGCCTGAAAGAGAATATGCCATATTTTTTGAAAGACCCGAAAGATCCAGTTCTTCGAGAAGCTCGCGCAGCCTTTCCTCTCGTTCCCCTTTATGTATATCCTGTGTTTCCAGAATAGCCATTATATTCTCTTCCACTGTGAGCTTTCTGAATACCGAAGGCTCCTGCGGGAGATAATTTATCCCCCTTCGCGCCCTCATATACATCGGATATTGGCTTATATCCTCGCCATTCAACAATACACTTCCACTATCCGGACGCGTCAGTCCCACTATTATATAGAAGGTTGTTGTCTTGCCGGCGCCGTTAGGTCCCAGGAGACCAATCACTTCCCCTCTGTTGATCTCCAAGTTGATCTCATCAACAACACGTCGCCCGTTGTAGGCTTTTACCAGTTTCGTCGCAATTAACTTTTCCAAAGATTTAGCTCTCTTGATTTTATAATTACTCAGGTTATTTCTTGTTGTCATCCGGATAGATAGTAGCCGTGACTCTTTCTCCGCCGGTGCCATCTACAACTCCCCTGTTTTCCTCCAGGAAAACGGTGATCCTGTCCCCCCTGACCACGTTGTCTCCCTCCCTCATTACGGCATTGCCCGTCATAATGATTCTTTGCTCCGCATTATAGAAAACGGCCTTGTCTCCGGTGACGATTTTTTTTTCCTTTTTTATGGTAACATTACCCTTCAGCTCAACCCTCTCTATCTTCCCCACGCCCGTCGTTATGTCGGCGAGAGGTTCCCCTACACCTTCTTTCTTGTCATAGTAGATATACAGTTCATCTGCATTTATTACCGTATCATTCTGGACAGCTACGACATTTCCGGAAAATAGAACAAGGCCCTTATCATCGTAAGCATCCAGCCGATCGGAGGTTATATGTATGGGACCTTTAGAATTTGTCTTTATGGGGCTTTCGGCCCCGCACACGCCCCCCGCCGCGGCAAGAGGGAGAATCACCACAAGAGCCAGCATCAGTAAGATTTTTTTTCTCATATATTGCAAGTATCCAATCAAAATTATTTTCTGTGGGTCCAATCCCGACTCGTCGAGACTCCCTGCTATGTCTTCCTTTAGCTTACCCAATAAACTTTTTACTCGACCCCTCGAATCCTTGAACCCTTCTGGTAAGTACAACTAATCGGGAGATGATCCGTTTTTTGTTATTGTCGCGCTGACATCGGATAACAGGGTTATTTTTTTGTTTCTCAGGGAGAGGTTCATGCCCACCCCTTTCACAGAGACACCGGGTTGTGCCATCTTTACCACATCTTTCGTATGGATCGTTTCATTGCCATGTATATAATTCAGGCTGTCCGTCTCGAAACGACCCCCTTTATCCGATACGGCAACCACATTCCCAGATATATCCATATCTTTTGTATCGGTATGTAAAGAGCCATTCTTACCCGTTATCGTATACATTTCACCATTGGAAAAAAATAATCTAACCTCAATCTTTTCAAAAAGAGTGATCTCCTCTTTCTTGATGTACCTGGCGGTATCTGCATTGATCTCCCATGTCAGATCAGGATCCCCCACCTCAGTATAGTGGAAATCCTTTATCTGAAGATCAATCTTCTCCGAAAGAACCTTCAGAACACCATGCTCCTCCTTGGGGGCAACGTAAAATATGTATAGAAACAACGCGCCAACAAGAAAAATGCATCCTCCAATGAGCAGTTTCTTTGCGGATATTTTCTTTAACAAAGATTTAATCCAGGGAGATTTGTGAAATTTGACAAGTTTGTATCTCCAAAAATTCTCCCGAGTATTTTAGCAAGAAGTGTACCATCTAACCGCAGACATGTAAAGGGAAAGCCTCATTCTTCAACCCTCATCCCATATCTCGATGTTACATCACCCCATTCCCCCCGGGCGGTAAGGATCATCTCGCAGATTTCTCTCACTGCTCCGTTTCCCCCTTCCCTCACGGTAACGTAATCGGACTCTGCTTTGACATAATCGAGCGCGTCCGCAACAGCCGCCGAAAACCCCACCATTCTGAACACGGGAATATCCACTATGTCATCTCCCACATACGCAACGCACTCACCCGATAATCCCCTTGTATCAAGTATCTCTCCCAGCTCTTTTGCCTTGTCTTTTACGCCCTGATAAACATCCTTGATTCCAAGTTCATCAGCACGATGTTTTACCACTTTCGACTCCCTACCCGTCAGGAAAACAACATCAACGCCGCTTCTCATCAGAAGTTTCAGCCCGTGCCCGTCTCTGACGTTGAAGTTTTTAGATTCGTTCCCAAGGTCATCAATAATTATTTTCCCGTCGGTCAGCACACCATCAACATCCAATATCAGTAGAACAACCATCTTGAGCTTTTCAGACAAAGATTTCCCCATAATTTATCCTTCTTTCAACTTTTATCGGTTTTAACGATCCTGTCTATTTTTTTAAGCATTCCGAGAAGACCCGGAAGTGAATCCAGATGAAGAGAATTGGGACCGTCACACAGGGCGCATTCGGGATCCGGATGCACTTCTAGGAATAATCCGTCAATTCCCGTGGCAACCGCCGCGCGTGCCAGATAAGCCGCCATTTCCCTGTTACCTCCAGACGAATCACCAGCCCCACCCGGAAGCTGTACGCTGTGTGTGGCATCAAAAACTACAGGATATCCCATTCCCCTCAATATGGGAAGCGACCTCATGTCGGCAACAAGGTTGTTGTAGCCAAAGTTTACTCCCCTCTCTGTAATCATTATGTTTTTATTCCCCGTGGAGGTTATCTTGTCTAATATATTTGAGACATCCCACGGAGCGATAAACTGGCCCTTTTTGACATTGATTATTCCGGCAGTCCTGGCAACTTCCACTACAAAATCCGTCTGTCTGCACAAAAATGCCGGAATTTGCATTACATCCAAGACCTTTGATGCCTCTTCAATCTCCTCAAATCGGTGGACATCAGAAAGAATGGGAACCCCTAACTCCTCCCTGATTCCCCTGAGTATGTCAAGGCCTTCTTTCAGACCGGGACCCCTGAAAGAGTTCATGGAGCTTCGATTCGCCTTGTCATAGGACGCCTTGAAGATAAAGGGGATATCAAGCTCCCCAGCAAGGTCCTTCAGGTACAAAGCTATTTTTTCCGTCTTTACGCCATCTTCTATAACGCATGGACCTGAAATCAGCACAAAGGGGGCATTTCCACCGATAACCATGTTCCCCAGAATAATCTGTTCCATTTTCATTACCCCTTTCTATCTACTGATGCTTCTTCTGCAGCATCCGAATCTTCATACGCGGTATCTTGCGCGCCGCTTGGTTCGAATCAGGATTAACCTGATATGCATTTGTATATTCCCTGAGCGCATCTTCATACATACCCTTCTTTTCGTAGGCCTCGCCCAGCCGGCAATATACCACATCGTCTTCACTATCGTAACGGATAGAGGCCTTGTAGTTGGCGATCGCCTTGTCTGTATCCCCCTTCAAGCCGAAGGCATACCCTATACCCGAATATAACCCTGCCGCTCTGGGGTTAATCTTGATCATTTTTCTGTAGGCACTTATGGCCTTGTCGTATTGTTTCTCTTCCATGTAATAATTCGCCAATATGGTCAGTACCTCCATAGTGGGCTTGAGCGAAGCAAACTTTTCATATTCGGAGACTGCCTTTTTCCTCTCTCCGATCTTGTCATACGCGAAGGCAAGATTATAGTGGATATATTCGCCCTTCGCGCCATGCTTTATGGCCTTTTCATAATTAGCGCCAGACTCTTTATATTTCTTTAATTCTCCATACGCGAAACCGGCCTTTTCGTATATGGATGCATCTTTGGGCTGGGCCTTTGCCACTTTCTCATATAGGGCTACCGCCCTGTCATAGTCTTTTTGCATCAGGTAATACTCGGCGAGCCGGAGCCTGGCATCCGCGTCACCGGGTTTGAGCTTCAGCACTTTCCGATATTCCTGAGCCGCCTTGTCATACAGTTTTTCCTTCTCGTACGCCATGGCGAGGTTGAAATGTATTGCAGGGTCTTTGGGCCTGAGGGAGATGGCCTTCTTGTAATTCGCTATCTCTTTTGCCATAAGTCCCTTGTTTCCGTATGCAAATCCTATATTAGCATATGCGGAGGCGTTTCCCGGCTGTTTTTCTATAACTTTTCTATATAGATCTATCGCGTCATCATACCTGCCTGCTCTGAGCCAGGCATCTGAGAGAGCGATCATAACATTCACATCACCCGGCATTTTTTTCAAAACTTGTTCATATTGCGCAATCGCATCCTTGTCCCTGCCCATCTTTTCATACGCCTCAGCCAGGTTATAACGAACGGTGGTGCTGTCGGGGTTGAGCTCGAGCGAAGCCGTACAGTTGGCAGCCGCCCTGTCCCAGTTTCCCAATCGCGCATAGGAATAAGCGATATTCGCATAGGCAATATCATCTTTAGGGTCGATTTTGATGATTTCCCGATGAATGTCTATGGCTTTCTCATACTGTTTTGCGCGTATGTATATCTTCGAGAGCTCTATAAGAGAGCCCAGATCACCGGGTTCTTGTTTTAATATCTTTTTGTATTCCAGGATTCCCTTATCGGTCATCCCAGAATTTATATACAGTTTCGCCAGCATCTTGCGCGCGTTTATGTCATCTTTTTTCATGCTGACGGCACGTTCAAGATAATCTATTTGGGATTTTTCCGTTTTAGACCCCTTCGCAAATCTCAACCAGTCCTGGGGCGTAATCACTACATCTATCGGGATGGATGTGATGATCTTACCCCGATACAGGATATTGATTCCGAAAGTCTTGCTGTCATCCACTATCTTTCTGTCAACCAGCTCAACTCCATTTAACAGCGCCTCTAGGTCGTTTGAGGTTCCCATTCCCTCGACATCAACCGTAATACCCCGATTAAAGAGAGCGTTCGTATCTACTTTCTTTATGACAAATTCATCACGATACGAGATCTCGAACCGGTCTCCTTCCTTTAACACATAGTCCTTTCCATTCTTTTCGATATCGATATAGCGGGTCTGGGGAGTTTTCCCAGCAACAGCAACAAGAATAGTGTCTTTCATCCTCGACAACCAGGAGAAACCTCCAAGATTTGTTTCCAGTGCGCTGAATACAACGCCAACAATAAAAGCCGCCAGCACGACAAGAACTATCCCCCAGAAAGGAAATCTATTTCCTCCTCTTCGGGGTTCTCTGGTTTCTTTCTTCTTCTCTATAGAGCTGCGATAGTAGTCCATCCCTATCCTCTTGGATGATATTTCCTGTGAATCTCCTTCAATCTCTCACGAGTGACATGCGTGTAGATCTGTGTGGTAGATATATCGGCGTGACCGAGCATCACTTGCACAGAGCGCAAATCAGCTCCTCCCTCCAGAAGGTGTGTCGCGAAAGAATGCCTGAATGTATGAGGGTAAACATTCTTTCGCAATCCGGTTTTCCTAACATATTTTTTCACAATCTTCCAGAACCCCTGACGTGTCAGGCCTGTTCCGGATCTATTCAGGAAAATGGCGTTTATCGATCTTCCCTTAGACAATTTACGTCTTGAGCTTTCGATATACCGGTTCAGGCAGTCAAAAGCCATCCTTCCAATCGGAACAATCCTCTCCTTGTTTCCCTTTCCCACAACGATGAGATAACCCGCCTGCCAGTTTATGCTGCTCATGGACAGAGAAATCAGTTCCGACACGCGAATCCCCGTCGCGTACAAAAGTTCCAGCATGGCGGTATCTCTTACAGCAAGCGGTGTTTTTGTGCCGGGCTGCTTTAAGAGAAGGGCCATTTCTTCCCTGCTTAGTGTGTCGGGAAGACGCATCCACACCTTTGCCAGTTCGATGTTGGCCACAGGATTTTCATCAATAACTTTTTCGGTCAGGAGATACCCGTAAAATCCCCTGATAGCCGCGAGCGACCGGTTGATGGAACTGGCAACCAGCCCGCCCCCCTTCAGATTTCCGAGAAACGAGATAACATTGTCGGAAGAGATCTCCCCGATATCCTTAATGCCCACCTGTTCTACAAACTCCACATACCGGTTCAGGTCCCTGCTGTACGCCTCCAGGGTATTAAGAGAAACGCCCTTTTCAACTGCGAGAAAATTAAGGTATCCATCAACATGTAGATACATGAATTCCACCTCATTAAATACTGGCAAAAGTCTAAAAGATACCCGTCGGGATTGCAAGCATCATCTTCGCGAAACGACAAGGCATGATGGAAGATTTTTGATTTTATGTGCTCATTGATGTATTCATAACAACAGACAGGCGTATGGTGTGCCTTTCATCAAGCTCCACAGAAAGCTCTCCTATGGCGAATAACGAAAAATCCTTCGAGATAATGGCAAAGCCCTGCGGGCCGTTGTGCAATCTTGACTGCGTTTACTGCTTTTACAGCTGTAAAAAGGATGGGTGTGATCCTTCACACAACTGGAAGATGGACGGTGAGACCCTGGAAATTTTTGTAAGAGATTACATCCGGTCCCGCCCCTGGGAATATCCCGTTCAATTTGTATGGCAGGGAGGAGAACCCTGTCTGATGGGCCTTGATTTTTTCAGAAAAGCGGTGGAACTGCAGGAAAAATATAAGAAGCCCGGCCAGGAAATAACAAATGCCTTTCAGACCAACGCCACCCTGATAGATTCGAAATGGGCAGAGTTCTTCAGAAAAAACAATTTTCTGATCGGTGTAAGCATCGACGGCCCTGAGGATATCCACAACCGCTACAGAGTTGACAGCTCGGGCCGGGGCTCCTTTGGCAGTGTTATGGCCGGGGTAGAAAACCTCAGGAAACACAACGTGGATTACAATGCTCTTGTATGTATAACAAACATCAGCTCGGAAGATCCGCTTGATATCTACGATTTCCTGAAGGAACACTTTAACTTTATCCAGTTTATCCCCGTGGTGGAAGAAAGGGATTTCAAGAAGGAGGCCCCCTTTCAGAAGAACGCAGAAAAATGGACCGTAAATAAAGGCAGAAAATATTTGGATATTGTAACAGAATGGAGTGTGACGCCGGAGGGATTCGGCACGTTTCTCAACAGGATTTTTGACAGCTGGGTGCAAAATGATGTTGGACGGGTCTTTGTCCAGATCTTCGATTATACGCTCGCAAACTGGATGGGCTATCCCGCCGCGTTGTGTGTTTTTAACAGGACATGCGGGAGGGCACTGGTACTGGAGCACAACGGAGATATCTACGCCTGCGATCACTTTGTCTATCCGGAATACAAGCTCGGCAACATAAAAGAAATGCCCCTTGCCGAACTTGCAAGGTCAAATCCTCAGATCAGGTTCGGGAATGACAAATGGGAAAGACTGTCGGGAGAGTGCAGGGATTGCGAATATCTCAGCCTCTGCTTCGGCGGATGCCCGAGGAACAGATTTGTCTTCACCACAGGGGGAGAAAGAGAGCTGAACTATCTCTGCGAAGGTTATCGCTCATTTTTCAGCCATACATCAAAGGCCATGAAGTTTATGGCAAACGAACTGATCAACCACAGACCGGCATCCAATATCATGAAGATATCCGGATAGCGCCTACATGCCGGGAACACCTGTCTCCTTCTTGAGCCTTATCAATTCCTCCTTCAATCGCGGAAGTATACTGCCCGCCAGATCGGTATCATAAAGATCCTTCTTCTCTTTGGGATCAGATAAAATATTGTAAAGTTCCGGTGGATAGCATCCGCTTTGATACTCGATATATTTGTAGTCTCTGGTACGAAGGGCATACATTTGGGGCACAGTGTAAGGAAAATCGACAAAATATTCATAAAGCCACGATTTTCTCCACGGTATATCCTGCGATACAAGGAGAGAAGCGATACTCGTTCCCTGCATGTTCCCCGGCACCCTGAGCCCTGCCAATTCCAGCACAGTGGGCGCCAGGTCGATATTCAACACCATCTGAGACAGCCTCCGGCCCGGATTACTAATAAGTTTAGGATAGCGGACTATGAAGGGAACACGTATAACCTCCTCGTAGGCAAATCGCTTGTCTACAAGGCGATGTTCCCCCCAGTATATCCCGTTATCCCCGGCGTATATCACAACGGTATCATCGGCAATCCCGGCGGCATCAAGATAATCGAGAATGCGGCCTACCTCCCTGTCTATTTCAAGGATGGTCTCACAGTATCCCCGGTACATCTGTTTCAGGCCACCAAATGTCCCATAAATGATGTGGTTGTCTACAAGTCCGATCCAGTTATCCGCTTCCGGCGGCAGGTGAAGGTCGGCTATATTACTATACGTACCCTTCAGATCCCTCGGAGGCAGCCAGCGGTGGTGAACCGCCTTCATAGAGAGATACAGGCAGAACGGATTGTTCCTCTTCTGCTTTATAAAATCTAGAGCATAATCGGTCAGCTCCTCCGTTATATATTCCTTTCTGGAAGGGGTATTAACACCATCCACTATCAGTGGGCAGTTAAAATATCTGCCCTGCCCTCTCTGAATGGTAAAGGAGATAAACCTGTCCACACCCCTAAGATCCGGCAGCCCTTTGCCAGGCATGTGCCATTTACCGATGAATGCCGTGTCATAGCCTCCTCTTTTCAACAATTCAAGGAAGGTAACGTTTTCATTGCTCCAGGGGGTTATATTATTTTTCACCCCATGGGTATGGGCATACTGGCCGGTGAGGAAACTCGCCCTGCTGGGACTACATAGAGAGGACGTAACAAATGCATTTTCGCAAAGGGTTCCTTCATTCGCCATCCTGTCAAGATTGGGTGTTTTAAGGAAGGGATGGCCCATACAGCTCATATGATCCCAGCGGTGATCGTCACTCAGAATAAAGATTATATTGGGCTTTCCGACCGGAGCGGAAAAGGCACTCATTGGAAAAGATATGTCCAGCATCCCCGCAACCGCCATGCCTCCCAGAATTTCGAGAATCTCCCTTCGGGAAATGTTCCTTTCGAACAGATTGTCTTCAAACGACGCCATGCCTGGTTCCCTCCTTTAAATACTTCCCGGATCAGTAGAAGAACGCGGTATATATATCCACAAATATATAAAACAAAAAGGTTCCCCCATTCCAGAGAGCAACCGGCACAATAATAACACCTGCAAGGAGCATGACCACAAGGGAGGGCTGAACAACCCTTTCCGGTGTCGGGGCTTTTTCCCTGTACGCCAGTCTGCATACAATCTCGGAAATGCCCATATCAAGTAAAGCAACTCCTATAACCCCCACAACCAGGGGGTGAAAACACCAGTAGACCAGTTCCCATCCTGAATATACGCACCCGGCACCGTATACCATCTTTGCCGACCAGATCAGAGGGGTAATCAATCCCGCCAGTACCCTCTCCCTCATGCTTGCGCCCGCTCTGTAGGCGAGGGGATGAGCGATAAAGGCGCCAAGCCATATACTGATGAACATGAAAAGGGCTGATATATTGGATATTATCCGGCTCAGGCCCGGATAGTTAATACCTATGGCGGGGCATATATTATAGACATTGATCGACAGGATCATCAGGAGCATTACAATGCCCCCGGGAACCAGAACTCTCTTATAAAACGTCTTTTGCGCCATGATAAGATTCCTCCATTAATTCAGATATCAAAGAAAGTCTTAAAAAGGAGCGAAAACCGAATCGATTATGTTTGCTTGTAGACCGGGCGTCCGATTCTGTCAAGTATTATAAAGATATGCCACATCCTGTCAGGCAGTCTGAAATTTCGTGAGGAGATTGGCAATTTCGCAAAAATCAAAATTGATGGCAAAGTAAAAAACTTCAAGAAAATACTGCAACACGCAGAGAAGTTAGGCTTGACCTTTCATTGCAACCAGTGTAGATGATTTTTGGTGAATTTGCACATAATATCAAGATATATGCATGACAGACACGAAGATTATACGCGATTTCCTGATTGAGGTCTCATGTTTTTTATTATGTGAATAAAATTTAAGGAGAAAGAAGTTTATGGAAAAAGAATTGGTAACGATACAGGATACAACAGCGAATCCGGCGCCTCTGGGTCTTATGGCCTTCGGGATGACAACTGTACTCCTGAATATTCACAACGCGGGTTTCTATCCTATGGATTCGATGATACTGGCAATGGGAATATTTTACGGAGGTCTGGCACAGGTAATCGCAGGTATTATGGAGTGGAAGAAAAACAATACCTTCGGGACAACGGCATTTACTTCCTACGGTCTTTTCTGGCTCAGTCTGGTTTTTCTGGTGCTGATGCCGAAGTTAGGGTGGTGGAACGGTCCGACGAGCGGCTCGATGGCAACGTATCTCTTCATGTGGGGACTCTTTACCTTCCTTATGTTTATTGCCACGTTAAAGGCAAACAGGGCCCTTCAGGTTGTGTTCTTTACGCTGACCCTGCTGTTTTTCCTCCTGGCCTGGGGCGACGCGTCGGGAAGTGTAACTGTGAAACATATTGCGGGCTATGAGGGAATCTTCTGCGGATTCTCGGCAATTTACGCCGCCATGGCACAGGTGTGGAATGAGATGTACGGAAAAACCATATTACCCCTGGGTCCGGTAAAGTAGAGATTAACTAATCAGAAATATATACAAAACCACTTTGGAAATTGGGTATAACCATATCATGATATTAGATTTAGAGATTCTCTCCGATTTATTATAACGGGGGGATAAGATAATGTGAAAGGCCCCGCCTTCGAGCGGGGTTTTTCATTTTTCTAAATCCTTTTTCTGGCATCAAGATCTTCCATACGCGGGCGCTGAATAAAGTTTTAGAGGAATTTTTGAATGGTCGTATACAAAAAAGCTTCATTATGCCAGCCGGAGAATTTTCGGGAAATGTATCTCTTCGCCTTTATTGTATGTGTATGCATCCTTGTGACACCATCCCTTTCTTTCTCGGGAGATGCAGTCGGTGAAAATGAACCTCTCAATGTAAAAATCGGCCAGATGATTATGGTTGGTTTTCGTGGGCTTACAGTCAATGACAAGAGTCCAGTGATAGCCGATATAAAAAAGAGGAAAATAGGAGGCGTTATCCTCTTTGACTATGATGTGCCATCCCAGTCACCGGTAAGAAATATCGAATCTCCTGATCAGGTGCGATCCCTTGTTAGTGCATTACAAGAAGCGTCTTACATCCCTCTTTTTATCGCAATCGATCAGGAAGGCGGAAAGGTGAACAGACTCAAGGAGAGGTTCGGCTTTCCGCCAACTGTTTCGGAGGGATATCTCGGGAGGATCGATGACCCCGAAGTCACAAAAAAATACGCTGAGAGAACGGCGGAGACTCTCGCCGCTCTCGGTATAAACCTGAATTTTGCGCCCGTTGTTGATCTAAATATAAACCCGGATAATCCGGTGATAGGAAAAATTGAGAGAAGTTTTTCGGCTGATACAGAGGTGGTAATTAGGCACTCAATGGTAACCATTGATGCATTTCACACCCACGGTATTCTCTCGGCGATCAAACACTTTCCGGGACATGGAAGCTCCACGGCTGATTCCCACAAGAGATTCGTGGATGTGACTGAAAGCTGGTCGCCAGATGAATTAAAACCATTTGAGGCCATTATTCAATCAGGGAACTGCGACATGGTAATGACAGCCCACATTTTTAACGCCAGGCTCGATCCCCTCTGGCCGGCAACCCTTTCTCACAGAATAATCGGCGGAATACTGAGGGATGACATGAGATTCAATGGCGTAGTTGCTTCCGATGACATGCAGATGAATGCAATACGTTCCTTTTACGGACTCGAAATAGCAATCAAGATGGCAATCGGCGCCGGTTGCGACATACTTGTCTTCGCAAACAATTCCACATTTGATGAGAACATTGCCGGGCGGGCCATCGACGTAATAAAAAAGCTTGTGGCCGAGGGGGAGATAAAAAACAAAAGGATAGATGAATCCTACAGTAGAATAATAAGACTCAAGGAGAAGCTGAAACAATAGCCTGCCTGATTGGAAAAAGGTGCCCTTACCGGTCAATCTTTCTGAGATAATCAAGTGTCTCCATCTGATCCTGTAGCGGAGGGATGGAGCCAGGCTTGACTTCAATTGGAAGTTTCTTTCCCATCATTTCCATCAGCTCTCTCAGGGCAACAAACATATCCACCGGAGGGAGTCCATTGTTCGTCAGGTGGCGGATCAGCTTGAAGGTCTTGAACCCGTCGAACCACTGCAAAAAATGGTTAAGGAGATGAACATGATCGCCGCTGTTCTCTACGAGCCGGCGCCATACTTCTCCGAATCGATTCACGCGCAGGAACACATCGAGAGATGGGTACATATCCCCGGCACGAGCCAGTATGGTCTCCGGATCCATGTCGCTGCAGGATGACATGTGCCCGAGCCATTCCTTCAATACCGCAAAGGATCGAGGGTTGTACAGACTGTAATCCTTTTCCTTCCCTTGGATGAAACTGATGACCCTCTTGCCCGTGCCGAATGGGACACGGCAAGAGACCCTCGAAGAGGGGTGAACTGTGGTGGTTTTTATCCTTCCCATCCTGCGGATCTTCGAAAGCTTGTCAAGAAAATAGAAGTCCTCCCCTGCCCTCCTTTTATTCATGCCCCTTACAGTCGCGTATCCCTCCGCAGTGCATACCATGGTGGAACCTATGGAATGAAAGGCATAGGGTGATCCGGCCCAGCGCAGACCGAGAACATAATAGCGGAGAAATATCTCGTAACAGCAGATAGCGGCCTGTTCATCAGCAGAGTCCGCGTCCTGGTGCTTAAAGGCAATTACAGATGTGGTAGCCCTTTCTTTTTCAAAGAAGTCTCGCACGGCAGAGAGATAATTGGGCTCGACCAGTGTGTCGGCATCCAGGCAGAAGATGAGCTTCGGACAATCCTTATCATAGTTAAATATTTCCAGCGCGAGATCCAGGCCAATCTTTCTCGCAAACCCTACACCCGCGGTTTTACCCGGCATTTCCAGCCCGGGCGAAGAGGCGTCGACATACGCGATTCGCAAACCGCTCTGCCTGACACCGTTAAATAACACCGGCGACTGTTCCCTGTTACCCAGCACCTTAAGTGTGTACTGATTGTCGGCAAATTCATCCGCCGGAACATTGTCCACGTCCCCGTTGTTTATTACGCAGACAACCAGCGTACGTGAAAGCTCGGTCCGCGGATTTTCGGAAAGGCTGGCAAGGGTCTTGAAGATATGACCTGATTCGGCAAGAGCGGGAATCACAACAACATTATCAATTACATCAAAAGATTCCGAAATGATGTTCCATCTGTTCCCGACGGAGTAATTCGCCAGATATTTCTCAATGTTTCCGGGGATAGTCATACAACCTGTTCCCTAACCAGTCGTTTGATCGAATCATAATCGGCATTATCCATCCAGTGAATGACAATTCCCCGCCTCTCCATACGCCTGAACCAAGTCATCTGTCTCTTGGAGAATTGGTGTATTCGAGTGTTCAACTGCTTGAACATCTCATCAAAATCCATCCTTCCCTGAAGATAGCGGCTCACATAACGATACTCCAGCCCGAAAGAGTCCAGCCTTTTCCAGCTCACTCCCTGATCATGGAGGTTTTTGACTTCTTCGATCATTCCCATATCGATACGCCTTTTCAGGCGCGCTGTAATCCTGTCACGAAGGACACTTCTTTCCCAGCGGATACCGATGATAAAAGGATTGATTAAGGGATGCTCCACTTCTTCAACAAATTCATGCATTTTTGAGTGTTCAGCGATCTCGATAGCTCGGACAAGACGGTTCCTCTCCTGTGTATCTGTCGTATTGTGCAAAGCGGAGTTGCTTTTAAAGAAACGTTCTCTCATGGTATCCATATCCATTTTCTGGAGTTCCCCGCGCAGAGCGGGATCTTCCGGAACCTCAAGCATGCGGTAACCTTTGACTACCGCTTCCAGATAGAGTCCTGTTCCGCCTGCCATAACAGGGATAGTCCCACGGCCGGAAATCTCTGAAAAACAACGATAAAACATCTTCTGATACTCAAAAAGATTGAACTCATGACCGACATCAACGATATCTATCAGGTGATATGGAACCTCTACACCATCCACCAGAAATTCCGAGATATCCTTGCCCGTTCCCAGATCCATCCCCCTGTAAACCTGACGCGAATCGGAGGAGATGACTTCTGAGCCGAGATCCCTCGCGAGTCTGGCAGCAACTCTCGTCTTACCGGAAGCGGTTGGTCCCAGTATAACTATAAGATTGTACCCTTCCCTTTTCATTTGTTTACGAATCACTTTTTTTAATGTATTACGAACGCGTATTTGAGATTGATATACGAATGCCACATAACCTACACTGATATATGAAGACAAATAAAGAAAAAAATCTGCTCGATCTGGGAAAAGATCCGATCGTCTCCCTGCTTCTCAAAATGAGTTTGCCGTCGGTGGTGGCAATGCTTGTCATGGCGATGTACAATGTGGTGGACACATTCTGGATAGCCAGGATCAGCCCGGAGGCCATCGCGGCGCTTACCATCTGTTTTCCCATTCAGATACTGTTTGGAAGCATAGGGATGGGAACCGGCGTGGGCGCGGGTTCCTTTGCCTCCCGCATGTTCGGAGCGGGGAACAATTCAAGGGCTAACGGGACAGCGGGACAGATCATCTTTCTTTCCGCATTCTTCGGAATAATAATCATCCTTTCAGGCACCATTTTCTGTGAGCCGGTGTTGAAATTCTTCGGCGCCACGGAAAATATACTTCCTCTCTCGAAAAGGTATCTGGAGATTGTTGTATTCGGCACACCCTTTCTGTTTTTTATGATGATGTCGGATTATCTCTTCCGGGCGGAGGGTAATCCGAATGTGCCCATGTTCGTCATCATAACATCGGCAGTATTGAACGCGATCCTCGACCCCTTTCTTATTTTCGGATGGGGGCCCTTTCCGGAAATGGGAATCAGGGGAGCGGCCATAGCGACTGTAATAGCCCAGTTCTCAACCTTCTTTCTTTCCGTGTACTTTCTTTTCTCACTCCGCTCCGGGTATCATGTAAAGTTTAGAGATATCATCCCGAGATGGTCTATTATAATACCCATCTACAGTGTAGGTTTTCCATCTTTTATCACCAATATCGCGATGAGCGCGGTGCTTGTAATCTATAACCATAAGCTGGGAAGTTTCGGCTATCTGGCGATTGCCACACTGGGACTTGGATTCCGGATAAACGGGTTATTTATGATGGTACTCTTCGGGGTAGGACATGGTGTAATGCCCATGACAGGCTTTAATTACGGGGCACGCAATTACACCCGCATCAGAGAAATAGCGCGCGTGACCACGAGATTTTCAGCGCTTATAGGAGGGATAAGTTTTCTCCTTATTGAAATATTTGCCCGTCCATTGCTGGAAGCCTTTACGCGTGACCCTGAACTTCTCGCCATCGCCGTTCCCGGATTGAGGATGTATATCGCCACACAGATACTCGTGGGGCCAATGATTGTATGGATCAATATCCTGCTTGGCATGGGAAGGGGACTGGCCGCCATGATATTGTTAGTCGGCCGCCAGTTTCTGTTTGTGGTGCCTCTGATTTACATAATGCCCTTTTACTTCGGACTGGACGGTGTGTGGATGGCGCAACCCGTCTCAAATGTCATATCGTTCTCTATAATATTTTTCTGGATAAAAGGAGAGATGCGCAGGCTGAGGGAGACGTAACCGGAACTTTAACCTATTGAATCATCTCCCGATTAGTTGTAGTTAATTAAAGTAAAATAAGCGTATTGTCGACAATTAATCAGGTGTGATTATAGCGGGTTCAAGGAGTCAAGGAGTCAAGGAGTCCAGTAAAAGGCAAAAAACTACTAAGGAGTATTGACGTCTATCCTTCCCGGAATATCTTATAATACTTCATAACCTTGTTTACGTAATTCTCTGTCTCCCTTATCGGAGGAATCCCGCTGGAGCGGTCAACGTTGTCGGGACCAGCATTGTAAGCAGCAAGCGCCAGATGAATCTTGCCGTTGAAACGATTCAACAACTGCTTGAGATAGAGCGCTCCTCCCATAATGCTCTCTTCAGGATTAAAGGGGTCTTTTATCCCGAGAGCATTGAAATTGGAGGGCATTATCTGCATGAGCCCCTTTGCCCCCTTTTTTGATACAGCTTTCGGGTTAAAATCTGATTCTACCTTCATTATGGCCTTTAGCAGCGGAAAGGAGACACCATGCATCCTGGACGCCTCCCTGATATGTTCGTCATATCTGTCTGCCGAACGCGACCTGGAGAATCTCTTTCTTTCCTTTATAAGTACCTGATATCTGGGTGTCGGAGGTACAAGATTTGTAAAACAGGTAGTGCCGTTTCTATCAACATACATATAGATATCCGCGTACAGGAACGGCACAGCTGCGAATAAAACCGCCACTGCAACCAGGACTACCAGGTATCTATGATCCCGGACCATCATTTACTCTCAGTATTCCTTCCGTTTCAGGGTTCAAGTCACGCACGACGCTCGCATACCTCTTAATTCAGCAGATGAACAAATATCCCGCTGCGGGGTTTTGGCTCAAACCATGTGGATTTAGGCGGCATTATTTTGCCCATGTCCGCGATCTCCATAAGCTGATCCATAGTCATAGGACACATGGAAAAGGCCACCGCATATTTACCTGAATCCACAAGCCTTTCCAGTTCATCCATTCCCCTTATGCCACCCACGAAGAGTATCCTGTCATCAATCCTCGGATCATAAATGCCCAGAACCGGTCGTAACAGTCTGTCCTGCAGTATGGACACATCCAGCATCCCGACAGGGTCATCCTCATTCATGTTCACTTCCTTTGCCTGCAGCCTGCGCCACACACCATTCATATACATTCCGAATTCGCCTTGGTTCTGTGGCGATCTTTCCCTGAAATCGTCCGACAGGATAAATCGTTCCTGCACCTTCCTGATAAATTGCCCTTCATCAAGCCTTCCCAGGTCTCTGACCACCCTGTTGTAATCCATAACGTTAAGCTGATCATGAGGGTACATCACAACCATTACGCGGTTGTATTCTTCTCTCCCACTGTGCTCTTCGTTCTCTTCCCGGCGCATTCTGGCAACCGCAGCTGCCGCAGCCGCCCTGTGGTGACCGTCGGCTATATACAGCGAATCCAGTTTCCCGAATTCCCGGTTTATTTTTTCAATAAAATTTTCATCGTCCACGACCCAGACGCTATGGGCTATTTCATCATCGGATGTAAAGTCATATTCAGGATTACCCTTAACTATCTCTTTAACTATCATATCGATGGTCTTCGAAGCTTTGTACGTCAGAAATACAGGGCCAGTCTGAGCGTTTACACTGCTTATATGTCTTGTCCTGTCAAGCTCCTTGTCTTTCCTCGTTAATTCATGCCTCTTGATAAGTCCCGACTCGTAATCGGCCACGTTGACACAGGCAACAATTCCGTACTGGACATGGTCATCCATCTTCTGTCTGTAGATATAAAAGCACTCCCTCTCATCCTGAAATAGGATATCCCTCTGCAGAAAATCGTACAGGTTTTCCCTTGCCTTCTCATACACTCTATCAAAACCGACACCATTATCCGGGAAATCCACCTCAGATTTCACGATGCGCAGAAAACTTTTTGCGTTCTTGCGCGTCAGTATCCTCGCCTCTCGTGAATCAATCACATCATAGGGATAAGATGCAACATCCTTCACATGTTTTTTTGCCGGCCTCACAGCCCTGAACGGAGTCACCGCAACCATTGTAAACACCCCTTTTCTATTCGGAAGCCTTGTAGCACAGTAAGCGGCATCAAAGCAATATCTTTGCCGAAAATATGCCGGCTGATTCCCATACGCGCGACAGATTCTGTCACGTCTGATCCTTGCAAAATCTTCATTTGAATAGTATGAATCCCGCATAGCGAAAAAACAAAAGGAGATAATAATATGGGTACAATCAGGGTTTTTATACATGGCCTTGAAAGCAGCAGTCAGGGAACCAAGGGAGTCTTCTTCGGAAAAAGGTATCCCGATATGATTATAGAAGATTATCCAGGAAGCCTGGAGAACAGAATGACCAAACTCCGCGGGATGCTTTCAGACAAAAAGGACATTGTGCTGGTCGGTTCCAGCTATGGAGGACTGATGGCAGCCATGTACGCATGTGACAATGAACATCGAATCAAGCGGCTCATTCTGTTGGCTCCGGCCATAAACCTGGAAGAATTCAAACCCTATCTGAACCGGAAAATAGAGTTGCCTGTTATACTTTATCACGGCAACCGGGATGATATTGTGCCCCTGGAACCGGTCCGCGAGATCGCCTTAAAAAATTTTCAAAACCTGAGTCACCACATCGTGGATGATGATCACCCGCTCAGTGAAACTTTTACATCCTTTGACTGGGACACCCTGCTCGCTGATTAGAATCTTGACTCTTTTATAGAATTAGGATAATCGGATGCTCGGAGGCTTGTGCAGTATGTATTCAAAGAAAATAGTTATTCGTTACGGGGCTGATATCGTAGATAAACCAGTGGTATACAGCCTTGTAAAAGATTTTAATCTTGCTTTCAACATAATGAGTGCAAGGGTCTCGCCGCGGAGAGAAGGGCTGATGGTACTTGATCTTACCGGTAAGAAGAAGAACTTTGAACGGGCCATCTGCTACCTCAAGGATCTGGGCCTGAATGTTGAACCGCTTTCCAAAAGCGTTACCCAGAATGTCGATAAATGCGTGCACTGCGGCGCCTGCCTGGCATTCTGCTCACCCAGCGCCCTGTATATTGACAGGAAAACCATGAAAGTTATGTTTGATACTGAAAAGTGCAACGGCTGTGGATTGTGCGTCAAGGCCTGCCCCGCGAGAGCGATGGAAATCAATCTCCTGTAAATCAATCCATCGTAGCGTCTTTCTCCTTTTTAACCGATTCTCCAACCTTATCGGCCAGGATTTTCCCCTTCTCTATGATATTCTTTCCCGCATCCATCATACCTTCGCCATGGTCTCCAACCCGCTCGGCCATTTCTCTTACATTTTCGGGAAATTTGTCAGGCGCCGTGTAATAATAATATCCCAAAAGAGCGATAAACACCAAACCCGTTATCAACATCAATTTAAGCAATCCCTTGAAAATGAAGTAGATCAGCAAAAGCGCAACGGTGGCAAATATAATAAGGGCCACCGGATGAGCCGACAGATAATTGATAAGATTGTCCACAATTACAGCCTCCTGAACTTCACAGTATTTAAGCGAGTCGAATCTAGCATATACGTCCCTTATACCTCAACCCATTTCCGAAGCGCATTTATAATTTTCAGGGCCTGATCTATGCTCGAAATATTGAATTTGCTCTGCTGGCGGTATTCATCATTCAATTTGCGGTACCGACGGATAGTAAAACGTTCCGGTCCGTACTCACCCTTCGTCCGGTTCCAATCCTGATATCTGAATATAATTGTCGACCACGCGCCTTTTGACAGGATCACCTTGTCCAGCTCTTTGACTATAATAATGCCGTCTTCCTCATAATTTATCGTAATCGCATTAACATCTGAAGCCATATATCACCTTTCCACACCTTTCAAACCGGTCATACTATCAACGATTAATTTCCCCATCTTCTCACTGTGTGTTTCTCTGTTGCTGGACATCATCTCCATATCCGCATCCGGCATAAGGGAAACCATCCTGTTCATAACATCCAGCCCATGCAGGGCATCGCTCTGGGCGCCAACTATAAGCACCGGAGACCTGACGTCCGGAAGTTTATTCCACAGGCTGTAGTCCTTTATCGCGAACGCGTTCGCCTTGAGCCTCCTCGGCTCGGCGGCATCCAGTGTGCCTTCGTACTTCTTTACCTGTTCCGGCTCTTTGTGTTTATCCAGCCTGATATTGCGCAGATACCACTTCAGGGGGGGCTTGATCGCGGTATACAGCGACGGCGGCAACGGCCTGAGCAACAGGGGAAGCCAGAAGGGATAGACGAGTTCGCATATGGGAGCTATTATGAAAGACTGTTCCGACTGCCTCAATCCCATGCTCAGGTAATCCAGTATAACAGTTGACCCCAGTGAGCTGCCTGCAAAACAAAATCTCTTTCCCGGCACGACCTTACACTCAAGGATCTCTCCGATATCCAAACTCATGCGGGGCATGGAAAAATCTACATGCGCCCGCTCCGGAAGCCTGGCGCTGAACTTCTCCCTGGTTTCCACATACAATGTCCTGTAACAGGGAGTGAGCTTTTTCAACACATTCTTCCAGCCGTCTATGAGCGAGATCCAACCGGCGATAAAGACAACCACCGGCCTTTCAGGTGTGTCACACGGGGGTATAAAATCAATCGTCCTGAGCGCAACACCGTCGGAAACCACAACATAGTCTTCCTCCACCCTGACATCAGGGTCGGTACACTGCATATAGGTCATGCCTTCACCCTTTTTTTGATCACAACCTGCATTGCTTTCCTCACAGCACCCGGCGCGCCCATAGCAATTCCAGGAGCTGCCTGTCCGCAGTAGTTTGTCTACCCTAATCTCGCCTGTGATTCAATACATAATTTTCTACATTGGCAGGATACCGCCATTACTTCCGCTTGATATTATTCAATAAATAGGATACCTTGTGCCGGTGATAAAATAATAATTACTTCAGATGGTTGAGAGGAACTCAAGGGTTTGACAAAAAGCGTGCTTGTAGGCATAAGCGGCGGCGTTGACAGCGCCGTGGCCGCGGCAATTCTGAAAGAACGGGGATACCACGTCGAAGGGCTGTACATACAAAACGGGTTTCCCGGAGGCAATGAGGCGGACGCGGCAGCCGTTGCGGAAAGGCTGGGCTTTCCGCTCCACAGACTGGATATCACATCGTCATTCAGGGAAAATGTCGTGGATTATTTCGCCGGGGAGTATCTGGCGGGCAGAACTCCGAATCCATGCATTGTGTGCAATAAGAAGATAAAATTCAGATATCTCCTGGAAGAGGCGCAGAAAAGGGAGCTCGGCCACATCGCGACCGGCCATTACACACGCATTGAAGGCACGGAAAGAGAAGACTGCTTCCGCATCCTCAAGGGTATCGACAAAGGCAAGGACCAGTCCTATTTCCTCTTCCAGCTTGGCCAGGAAGAGCTTAAACATCTGATATTTCCCAATGGCGACAGGACAAAGGAAGAGGTAAGAAAGATGGCGTCCGGCCTCGGCCTGCCTCCAAGGAAGGAAAGCCAGGAGATCTGTTTTATACCGGACGATAATTACAGAAACTTCCTTGAAAATTATCCCGCCGCCCTTCCCCGGCCCGGCAATATAGTGGATGAAAAAGGGAATATCGTGGGAAGACACCAAGGAACACATTCGGTGACCATAGGACAAAGAAAGGGATTAAATATCGCCTCCGAGCGTCCCTACTATGTGCTGGAAATAGACACCAAAAGGAATGAAGTAATTGTGGGAAGAGAGGAAGACCAACTGGCGCACGGTCTCATCGCCACGAACTGTTCCTGGATATCTCCAGATCCTGTCGGCCCGGATGTACTGCACGCAAAGACACATATAAGATCCCGCCACAGGGGCGTGGATTCAGAGGTCACATTCCTGCCGGACAAACGGGTGCATGTCAGATTCGAGACACCGCAAAAAGCAGTGGCTCCGGGGCAGGCGGCGGTCTTTTTTCAGGGGGACTATCTTCTGGGCGGAGGATGGATTGAGAGGAGACTGCGCGATGCTTAAGGTTGCAGTGGCCACACTCGGTTGCAAGGTGAATCATTATGAATCGGCGGGCATTATCGAAAAACTGGAGGCGGAAGAAATCTCTGTCGTTCCCTTCACTTCCCCGGCTGACGTATATATAGTGAACACCTGCACAGTCACGGCGAAGACAGATTTCCAGTCAAGACAGCTTGTACGCAGGGCGCACAGGACAAATCCCTCCGCACGGATTATCGTAACCGGATGTTACGCGCAGACTGCACCACAGAAACTCGCGGCACTGCCCGGTGTCAGTATGATCGCGGGAACGGAGATGAAGGAGAAGCTTCCCTGGATTATACAGAACATTACAGATGAAAAACAACAGATTGATGTCAGCGATATCGGTCTGAAAAGGATATTCTCAGATCTGCCTGTAACGAGGTTTCCCGAGCAGACCCGGGCATATTTGAAGATACAGGATGGGTGCAACGCGTTCTGCAGTTACTGCATCATACCTTACGCGAGGGGGCGAAGCAGAAGCCTTCCGCAGGAAGATGTAATCAGGCAGATACAGGGCTTGACCGAAGCCGGCTACAGGGAAATTATCCTCACCGGCATCCACCTTGGTGAATATGGCCACGATCTCCCCTCCCCTGCCACTCTTCTCAATCTACTAAGGGAAATAGAACATCATACAGGACTTGAGAGGTTGCGCATAAGTTCTATTAATCCAACGGAAATATCGGATGATATGATCGATCACATAAAAAACTCAAAGATAATATGCCGGCACCTTCACATATCGCTTCAGAGCGGCGACGACACTATCCTGAAGCTAATGCGGAGACATTACGATGCAGACCTGTTCAGCGTCCTTGTGGAAAAACTGCAGGCAGCGATCCCGGAAATCGCCATAGGTACAGATGTTATAACCGGATTCCCGGGTGAAGGGGAAAAAGAGTTTCAGAATACTGTCAATTTTATTGAGAGCCTGAAACTTGCTTATCTTCACGTTTTCCCCTATTCTCAGCGCCCCGGAACGGCTGCCTTTTCTTTTCCCGATCAGGTCATGAAATCAGTCAGAAAAGAACGCGCCGCTATATTGCGAGACACAGGCAACCGGAAGAGGATAGGATTTAACAGCGGGTTCACAGGAAAGAAGCTCTCTGTTATGGTGGAGGGAAGCAGAGACAAAGAAACGGGTTACATAAAGGGGTTTTCAGACAATTATGTGCCGGTAATTATCCCCGGAGGCGACATGTCTCTTGCAAATCACATTGTGCAGGTCACCGGTGACCATATGATCAAGGAAAAGGTTATTGGAAGGATAGAAGCGGATGGACGAAGAACGGATTGAGAATCTTGAAAGCATGTCGGAGGTGTTGAGCTATAAATTCCGCGATATCTCACTGCTTGACATGGCTCTTACCCATAGTTCTTATGGCAACGAGAATTCTGGTCCTGCGCGGAGAGACAACGAGAGACTGGAATTTCTGGGAGATGCGGTTCTGCAACTATGCATGAGCGATATACTGATAAACAAATTTCCCGACTATGCCGAAGGACAGCTCTCGAAGGTAAGGGCTGCCATGGTCAACGAGCAACCGCTGGCCGGACTGGCGCGGGAGCACAGGATAGGCGACTTCATGCTTCTCGGCCGGGGGGAGGAAAATTCCGGAGGAAGGGACAAGGATTCCATCCTCGGAGATGCCGTCGAAGCAATTATAGGCGCCATTTATCTTGACGGGGGATACGAAAGCGCGCTCCGGTTTATAAGAGTAACATTCGAAGCTCTTGTCGATGAATGGATAGAAAGCCCGATGTACCTGGACTATAAATCACTCCTCCAGGAGACCAGCCAGGGCAGGTTCAGATTAGCGCCCCAATATCGAATTACAGGCGAGTCCGGCCCGGATCACGACAAGACCTTTGAGATAGAGGCATCCATCGGAGATATCGTTTCAACAATCGGGACCGGAAAAAACAGGAAGGAGGCCGAACAGGACGCGGCCGGAAAAGCGCTGCGGAAACTGGAAGAAATATGAAACCACTGATAATCCCTATATTTGTGATATACAGCGGATGTCCCAACCGTTGCGTGTTCTGCAACGAGAGGATAGCCGCCGGGAACTATCCTGACAGGCTTACAGAGGATACCATCCGGAATATCTGCGACCGGCATCTGAAAAACAGCGGAAGAAAATTCGATCAGATTGCCTTTTATGGTGGAAATTTTACCGGGATAGACCGGGGCCATCAGATTGAGCTGCTGGATATCGCGCAATCCTATGTAAACGCGGGCATGATAAAATCCATAAGGATATCGACAAGACCCGATTATATAGATGATGACAGGCTTAAGCTTCTGACACGATACAATGTCTCCACTGTGGAGATAGGCGCTCAATCGATGGTTGACGAGGTGCTGTCTCTTTCAGGAAGGGGACATTCGTCGGAAGATGTAAGAGCTGCGGTAAGACTTTTAAAGAAAAAGGGCATAGAAACCGGTGTACATTTGATGGTCGGTCTCCCCGGCGATACCCGGGAGCGGTTTGAATATACAGTAGAAGAGATCATCAGGATCCGGCCTGATACCGTGAGAATTCACCCGACTATTGTATTTAAAGATACTCTCTTGGCAAAGTCATATTTTGAGGGTAAGTATCAGCCGCCGACACTGGACGACGCCGTTGAACTCTGTAAACACGCCCTGTTGAGGTTTCAACAAGCCGACATACCGGTTATAAGACTGGGGCTTCACACAACGAAGGAAATGGAAACAGACGACAATATCATTGCCGGCCCGTTTCACCCGGCATTCCGGTCACTCGTGGAGGGAGCCATATTCCTGGACATGGCATCGAACCTTTTGAAATCAGAAGATCTGCAAGATACGAATGTTGTGTTCTCAGTGGCTCCCCAGGATGTGTCGAACCTGAGAGGCATGAAAAACCGGAATATAAAGATACTGAAAGAATCATTCAACCTGACAGAAATAAAGGTCAGAGAAAACGCGAAGCAGGAAAGATGGTCGTTAAGGATTATTTGACCCCGTTCTGCTGATTGAGGAGTCCACTTTGTTTAAATCAGGTTTTATAGGAATCATAGGAAAGCCAAACGCGGGAAAGTCCACTCTCATGAATTTCATGGTGGGTGAAAGGGTAGCTATAACCACGCATAAGCCCCAGACAACCAGAAACAGAATCATGGGGATCAGGAATACCGAGGCGGGCCAGTTTGTCTTTCTGGACACCCCGGGGATACACAACGCGAAAACACCGCTCAACCGCCAGATGGTATCGGCCGCGATGAGCGTCTTTAGTGATGTGAATATGCTGCTCCTGCTTGTCGATGCCGGGACGCCGATCGGTGAAGACGATAATTTTATCATAGAATTACTCAAAAAGACGAAGATACCCGTCGTGTTGGTGATTAACAAGATTGACCTTGTCGACAAGGAAAAGCTGTTGCCGTTGATTGACAATATCAAAAATATTCACACATTTGAAGAGATTGTGCCCATCTGCGCGCTGAAGGGATTCAATGTTGACAGGCTCCTGGATATAACATGGAATATCCTGCCGGAGGGACCGCAGTATTTCCCCGATGATATGATAACGGATCGTTCCGAAAGATTTTTAGCGGCTGAGATAATCAGAGAAAAAATAACCATATTGATGCGCAATGAAGTGCCCTACTCAACCGCCGTCATAGTTGAGTCTTTCAAGGAGAATGAGGTAAAGGGTCTGATACATATACAGGCAGTTATAAATGTGGAGAAAGACTCTCAGAAAGGCATTATCATCGGCAAGAGGGGCGGCATGCTTAAAAAGATAGGAACCGCCGCGCGGCTGGAAATGGAAAGGTTTTTCAGTACCAGAATATACTTGGAGCTGTTTGTCCGGGTGCAGAAGGACTGGGCACAGGATCCGAGAATGCTTGGAGAATTCGGATATCCGAATGAATAGGGGATAAACATAAATGAAACCAATAGTAGCAATCGTAGGAAGGCCCAATGTCGGAAAATCAACACTGTTCAACCGGCTGTCTGAAACCAGAAAGGTTATTGTCATAGACCAGCCTGGGGCCACAAGAGACAGGAACTACACGGATTCCAACTGGAATGGCAAGACATTTATGATAATCGATACCGGGGGGTTTGAACCCGTGACCAGTGAAAGAATGTTTGTGCAGATGCGTGAGCAGACAAACCTGGCCATCGAGGAAGCTGATGCCATTATCTTTCTTATGGATGGACGGGAGGGTCTTACCCCTTCGGACATCGAGATTACGGACCTGCTCAGGAAAACAAAAAAACCCGTCTTCTACGTTGCAAACAAAATAGATAATCTCAGGCAGGAGGAACTGACAATAGATTTTTACAGGCTGGGTGTGGATCGGATCTATCCCATATCTTCCCAGCATGGGCTTGGGGTGGGCGATCTGCTGGATGACGTCGTAGAACATCTTCCGGAAATCCCTGTTGAAGAAGACGAAGAGGAAAGAATAAGAATAGCCGTAATCGGAAAACCAAATGTCGGAAAATCCTCACTGATAAACAAGATTCTCGGCTATGAGCGTACGATAGTCAATCCCATACCTGGAACCACGAGGGATTCGGTGGACACCGCCTTTGATCTGAATGACAGGAAATATCTCCTGATAGACACCGCCGGGATAAGGAAAAAAAGCAAGGTCAGTCTGAAGCTGGAGAGGTACAGTGTTATAGAAGCGATAAAGACGCTTGACCGGTGTGACATAGCTCTTATTATGATAGACGCGCAGGAGGGTGTCACTGAGCAGGATACAAAAATAGCTGGTCTGGCCTATGAGAAAGGCACGGCCTGTATTATAATTCTGAATAAATGGGACCTTATTGAAAAAGACAATTCCACGATCGGTGTACATGTAAACCATGTAAAAGATAGCCTTAAATACCTGGATTTTGCACCCATAATCACCGTGTCGGCGCTCTCCGGACAGAGACTTACAAAGATACTCGACCTTGTTGACCATGTTTATGATCAGTATACAAAAAGAGTTTCCACCTCTCTCTTAAACACAAAGCTTGCGGAATTTACCGAAAGGCTTTCTCCCCCACGCTACAGAAACAGGCCCAATAAAATAAACTACGCAACCCAGATATCTGTAAAACCGCCCACATTTGTGTTTTTTGTTCGCGAAGCAAAGGCTGTATATTTTTCCTATGAACGCTTTCTGGCCAACAGGATACATGAAGAACTGGGTTTTGAAAATACACCTGTCAGGCTGATCTTCAGAAAGAAGGGGTCGGAACGCTGAAAGGAGAAAAGACTAAAGGCCGAGATATGCCTTCTTTACTTCTTCATTGGCAAGAAGATTCTTTGAGGAATCTGTGAGTGTTATGCGACCGTTTTCCATGACGTAACCCCTGGCGGCTACCTTGAGAGCGAGGTTCGCGTTCTGCTCCACAAGAAAGATGGTCGTATTATTCTCCGCGTTTATCTTGCCTATTATCTCAAATATCTTTTTAATAATAAGGGGGGCAAGCCCCAGCGAAGGCTCATCAAGGAGGAGGAGCCTGGGTTTGGCCATAAGTGCCCTTGATATGGCCAGCATCTGTTGTTCTCCTCCGCTCAATGTACCCCCGGGCTGATGACGCCTCTCCGCGAGGATGGGAAAAAGATCAAACACATATTCCATATCCCTCTTTATTTCCATCTTGTCATTTCTCAAGAAGGCACCCATATCAAGATTCTCAGCAACCGACAGATAGGGAAAGATACGGCGGCCTTCGGGCACCTGACAGATGCCTAATGAGACGATCTTGTCTGGTTCCATGCCGGTTATCGGGTCGCCCATAAAAGATATCTCACCCGATCTCGGCGGGACCACACCACAGACAGCCATGAGCGTCGTGGTTTTCCCAGCTCCGTTCGCGCCTATGAGGGTGACGATCTCCCCTTCAGCGATCTCTATGGTAACACTTTTCAACGCCTGGATATTACCATAGAAAGTCTGTACGTTCTTAAGCTTAAGCATCAACCTCTTCTCCGAGATAGGCCTTTATTACGACAGGATTATTCCTTATCTCTTCCGGAGTGCCCTGCGCAATCTTTTTCCCATAATCAACGACAAATATTCTGTCAGACAGGCTCATAACGAGTTTCATATCATGCTCTATCAAGAGTATGGAAATCCCCTCTTTATCGCGAATCTGCTTTATCAGTTCATCAAGTTCCTGTGTTTCGTTAGGATTCATGCCGGCAGCGGGTTCATCCAGGAGGAGCAGAAAGGGCTCTGTGGCCATTGCCCTAGCTATTTCAAGACGTCTCTGTGCTCCATATGGAAGGTTCTTGGCAAACTCGTCCACAAACTGGGCGAGTCCTATCTTTTCCAGGATGGCATAGCTGTCCTCCACCGCCTTTTTCTCTTCCATTACAGTTGATCTACCCTTCAGTACTGCACCCAACACGCCCGCGTGCATGCGGCAGTGACGTCCGATCATTACATTCTCAAGGACTGTCATGCTGGGGAATAAACGGATATTTTGAAAGGTTCGGGCCAGGCCTTTTTCGGTAACCCTGTTCGGTTTTAAGCCATTTATTCTCTCGGGCATGTCCCGGTCCCGAGCGAATATGAACACATCACCATCTGTGGGGGGATATATTCCCGTTATACAATTAAAGAAGGTGGTCTTTCCGGCGCCGTTGGGCCCGATAAGAGCGACGATCTCATTTTTGCATACATCTAGGTCAAGATCATCAAGCGCCCTCAGGCCACCGAAATTCATACCCAGATTTTGGACTTTCAGTACATATTTCATATCTTATCCGCACGTTCCACGCCCTCAAATTTATATGTGCGGCGCACATTGGGTATAATTCCACCGGGACGAAATATCATCATTACGACGAGCAGTGTGCCGAACGCCAGCATCCTGTACTCAGAGAACGCGCGCAGATATTCAGGCGTAAGTATCAGCACAAGCGCCCCGGCGATAACCCCTATTATGGATCCCATGCCACCCAGCACAACAATACACAGTACTATGATAGACTCCCAGATGGTAAAGCTTGCTGGATTTACAAAGGTAGTTTTTGCCGCAAACATAACTCCGGCCATACCTGCCCACGTCGCTCCGAGGGCAAATGCCGTCAATTTGGTTTTTGCCTTGTCAATCCCCATGGCCTGGCAGGCAACCTCATCCTCTCTGAGCGCGATCCATGCCCTGCCGATCCTGGAGTCCTGCAGACGGTTTACGACAAAGATAGTAAAGACGCACAGGGCAATCATAATGTAATAAATATATGTCGTAGAGCCGTGAACCGACAGATCTATTCCGAACATGGAAGGTCTCGGAATATTTGCTATGCCACTGGGTCCAAAAGAAAATTCATTCCAATTTTCAAGAATAATGCGTATAATTTCACCGAATCCCAGTGTAACGATGGCAAGATAATCTCCGCGGAGCCGGAGCACAGGGAAGCCCAGCAGTATTCCAAAGGTGGCACCCAGAGCGCCCCCTATGGGAAGCGCTATCCAGAAGCTGAGTCCGAAGTGATAATTCAACAGGGCGTAGGCATAAGCGCCCACCGCGTAAAAGGCGACATATCCCAGGTCAAGAAGACCCGCGAGACCCACGACAATGTTAAGACCAAGACCAAGCATAACGTAGATCAACGCAGTTACCATGATGGTTGTCTGATACATTGAAAAAATGAAGGGGAAACTAATTGTGAATATTCCAAAGATGACCAGCGCGGGCAGATATATCCTTTTCTCTCCCAGGATTCTCTGGGCCAGGGGAATCTTGTCTGTTTCCTCTCCGGCCTCGGCCTTCTTAGAGCCAAGCTCCTTTCGCTTCATAAGATAATCCCAGACAAACGAAAGAAAAAAGCTCACGATACCAACCAGCACCATATTCTTCCAGCGCCATTCCACGATATGCTCCACAGGATTGACGCGAATCACCATAATGGGAAACGTCAAAAAGATGAACCATACGGAAACCAGAAAGGCTCTTTTTATCTCATCAAATTTAATCAACTTCCAAAACCCTGCAAAAAATAGATTGCCTTGCTATACTTTATATTTCTCGGATCGCCCCAAAATGCCCGCGGGTCTGAAAATCAGGATAAGCACAAGAAACAGGAAGGCGAAGACATCTTCATAATCACTCGAGACATACCCGGTAGCAAAACTTTCTGTCCAACCCAGTATAAAACTGCCGAGAACAGCCCCGGGAACGCTCCCGATTCCTCCAAGCACCGCGGCGACAAATGCCTTTATTCCCGCTATGAAACCGACATAGAAATTAATCATTCCGACGTGAGAAGCTATAAGCACTCCACCTATCGCCGCCGTCGCCGAGCCAACCACAAACGTGACCGAAATAACGCGATTTACATTAATGCCCACCAGCATCGCCATCGTCTTATCCTGGGATGTCGCCCGCATCGCCTTGCCTATCTTCGTAAATTTTATCAGGATAGTAAGAAGAATCATAACGACCGCCGTCGTTATGAGAATAACAATCTCCGTCGAACCGATGATGTGCGCATACGGCTCCATGAACTCAAAGTCGGGAATCAGGTTTGGGAAAGGCAGGAAATCGGATGTCTGCGCCAGGAGCACATAATTCTGGAGAAACAGTGACATCCCGATAGCACTGATAAGAGCTGAAAGACGCGGCGCGTTGCGCAATGGTTTATAAGCTATCTTTTCAACGGTATAGCCATAGGCGCTGGAATACATAACAGCAACCACCCCGGCTATTACGAGCATGGCTATCCCGTTCATGCCCATCAGGGTAAGAACCGAGATTACAATCAGCGCGGTGAATGCGCCGATCATATAGATCTCACCATGGGCAAAATTTATCAGCTCGATAATGCCATACACCATGGTATAGCCGAGGGCAATAAGAGCGTAAATACTCCCGCGGGTAAGCCCGCCCAGAAATAGCTCCAGAAAATAATCCATCTTAGATAAATCTATCCCCTAACTTTACCCGTTTCACGTTTCTGAATATCAACAAATCAGGGGTCAGGCTTTTACGCCTGCCCCCTGATAACAGTTTAATATCACTGTACCTTTTGTACTATTTCAGTTCGACATACTTGCCGTTCTGTACCTGATATATAGAGAAGCCGATGCCTATGGCATCTCCTCTATCATCAAATCTGATCTTTCCAAGTGTTGTCTCAACATATTCGGTCTTCAGGGCCTTTGACACCGCGTCGTAATCGGTGGACCCGGCTTTTTCGATCGCGTTCAGAATGGCCTGTGTTGCGGCATACGCGTTGAGGAAAAACGCGCCCGGATCAGCACCATATGCTTTTTTATGCGCTTCGATAGCGGCAATCGCCAGAGGATTCGAAGATGTATCTCTCGGGCCTGTGGCATAGACACCTTCCGCGTATTTGCCTGCAACCTTGATAAAGGTGTCGTCTTTAACGCCATCATCAGAAATAAAGGCCGTCTTCATCCTCTTTTTGCGCATCTGCATAATAATCTTTGACGCCTCTGGATGATAACCGCCAAATATCACGGCATCCGCTTTTGAATGTTTTATCTTCTGAACAACCGCTGAATAGTCGACAGCGCCAGGGGTGACACCTTCATACAGTACCACTTCAGCTCTGGGGTCTTTCTCTATAAAGATCTTCGCGAACTCCGCCAATCCCTTGCCATAATCGCCCTTGTCATGCAGTACGGCAATTTTTTTGGCTTTCAAGACATCAAGCGCGTAATCCACTTCAAGCCGTGCCTGGGCGTCATCCGAGGCAATAGTACGGTAAAAGTTGGGATAGTCACCGCTCTGTGTCAAAGCCGGGTTTGTCGCGGATGGTGACACACAGATAATATTTTCATCTCTGTATATACCGAGAGCGGCCTTGGTGGCGCCGCTGCAGATGTGTCCCATAACAATATCAACACCCTGAGAGAGCAGTTTTGTAGCCGTGCTTGTGGCAACTTCCGGTTTGCATACATCATCTTCCACAAGGAGAACCACTTTCTTACCCAGAATCCCACCATTTGCGTTAATATCTTTGACCACAAGCTCGGCGGCCCTCACTGAAGGTATGCCATAGGACGCAAGGTCTCCACTGTGAGCGCCGGCGACACCCAGTTTTATCGTACCATCAGCCGCAAATCCGGCTCCCGGTATCATGGATACTGCAAACACCAGAACAGTTGCAACGATAAGAACTTTTCCGAAATAGTTTTTCATAATTCCTCTCCTCCCTTATTGTTTTATAATAACAAGTACAAGCCCTGAAAGCCCTCTCTTATAATGGGATAAAAAATTCAAGTCAAGTCAAAACCTATAAAAAAGTCTTTTTTTGTTCTTGCACCCATTATAGACATATTAAAACTCAGGACACCCCCAGCAACCCATTTTTACCGGCTCACAAAAAACATATTCCCTGCCAGACCGGACTTGTAATCTTTAAAATTAGCAAGTCTGACTTCAGGGAAAGATTTGCTTTGTTTAGAAACGAAAAAAGAAATCAAGGAGTGGATCGTCAAATCTCTTCTGCATCCTTTTAAATCGATAACAGATAGATGTTACCCCTATGGCTATAAGTATGAGAATAGACGCTACTATATTATCCCTGGAACCATTTTTACATCTCTATTTTAAGTTTTTTACGGCATTCTCAATGCGTGTGATACCTTCCCGAATGTTTTTCATCGACGTGGCGTACGAGAGACGTATGTGATCATCGCTGCCAAAAGCGATACCTGGAACCACCGCGATATTTGCTACATCAAGAAGGTATTCCGCAAGAGATGCCGAGCCTGTTACCGTCTTGCCATCATAAACTCCTCCATACAATGAAGACACATCGGGAAAGGCATAAAAGGCCCCATCGGGGTTCATACAACTTACACCCTCCATCTTGTTAAGGGCATCTACGATATAGTTACGCCTTTCACTGAATGCTTCAACCATTTCACCTATCGCGCCCTGATCTCCATTTAGCGCCTCAACCGCAGCTTTCTGGGAAATTGATGCCGGGTTTGATGTATTCTGGCTCTGGATCTTAGTCATCGCTGAAATGATATCTTCCGAGCCGGCGGCGTATCCTATTCTCCACCCTGTCATGGCATAGGCTTTTGAGACACCGTTGACAACGACTGAAAGTCTTTTTACGTCTTCACTGACCATGGCAATGCTGAAAAAGGGAAACTCGTCATATACAATTTTCTCATAGATTTCATCCGAGATTATAAGTATGTTCTTTTCGACCATAACTTCCGCAAGTGCCTCCAGCTCCGCAAAAGTATATGTTGATCCGGTTGGATTGGAGGGACTATTCAAGATAAGGGCCTTTGTTTTTTTATTGATCACGCGCTCAAGTTGATCAGGCGTTATTTTAAAACCATTCGCCCCACTTGTCTCAAGGATTGAGGGCACAGCGCCGGAAAGAAGAACAATATCCGGATAGGAAACCCAGTAAGGCGACGGGATAATAACCTCATCACCTTCATCAAACAGGGCCTGTGCGAGGTTATAAAGTACGTGCTTCGCGCCACAGGACGCAACTATCTCTGATTTTTTATATATGAGCTGATTGTCTCGCCGGAATTTTTCAATGATGGCATTTTTAAGCTCATCTATCCCCCCTACAGGAGTATATCTGGTAAATCCATCTCGTATTGCGCTGACAGCCGCTTCCCTGATGTTAACGGGTGTGTCAAAATCCGGCTCTCCAGCGCCGAAACTTATAATATCTCTCCCCTCCGCCCGGAGCGCGTTTGCCTTTGCGGTAATGGCAAGCGTTGGTGAAGGTTTTATTCTCTCCACTCTTTTCGCAAATTTCATATAATTTTTCCCTGTTTACAAGCGTCTCTTTTGTTGTCTTCCCTAATTATTGTTTTGCATATCCGGAAATTTTTCCTTAAGTCTTTTTAAAACAACGTTGGGAACCAAGTCCCTCACAGATCCCCCCAAAGAGGCGGCTTCTTTTACGAGACTCGAATTGCAATAAAACCACTTGGATCCGGTCATCAGGAACACTGTCTCTATATTTCTCCTTAATTTCCTGTTGATAAGGGCCAGTTGAAATTCATACTCAAAATCAGACATGGCGCGGAGCCCCCTTAATATACAGGACGCCTCCGAATCCTTCACATAATTTACAAGAAGACCGGAAAAAGAATCGACCTCGATCCTGGGATTATCTCCAACGACTTCTCTGATCATGGAGATCCTCTCTTCCACGGAAAACAGTGTTGTCAACTTATTCGGGTTATATCCAACAAGGACAGTTATCTTGTTAAATACACCCAGTCCCCTGTTAATTATATCCACATGACCGTTTGTTATGGGATCGAATGAACCGGGATATACCGCCGATTTTCCCATTTTTACCCCCTGTTTGGTTTCAAGAAAGATAGTACAGTATCCCCATACCGCCTTTGATCGGTCAGAACAAATTCATTCCCAGCCACTATATCTTCTCTGAAAGCGTGCTCTATAACCAGAACACCATCCTTTGAGATCAGATCGCACTCTCCCAGAAGACAGAGTGTCTTTGCTGCCAGACCCTTGTCATAGGGAGGGTCAGCGAATACAACATCAAAATACCGGCTACGTCCCGACAGAACGCTAATCCCACTTTCCACAGTAGATACCATCACTTCAGAGATTTTATCAAATCCACACAGGTTAAGGTTTTTCCTAAGCGCCACTGCGTGAAGCGCCTCTTTCTCAATAAAAGTGATCCAGGCGCTTCCCCTGCTGAGAGCCTCAATGCCGACACTACCCGTACCCGCAAATATATCCAGGAATAACGCCCCCTCCATGGATGGGAGAATATCAAACAGTGACTCCCTGACCCTGTCGGAAGTTACCCTGATCTTGTCGCTCTTCGGCGCGTATATCTTCCTGCCCCGCGCGCGTCCTCCCGTTATTCTCATCAGTCCAAGTAATTCTCTTTTATCAGTATCTCCGCTATCTGTACCGCGTTCAGGGCGGCCCCTTTTCTTATGTTATCGGCTACAATCCACATATTTATCCCGTTCGGGATGGATTCATCTTCTCTGATTCTCCCGACAAAGGTGTCATCCTTCCCGGCTGCATCACTGGCAAGGGGATATTCCGACAGATCCGGATTATCTATTACGGTGACTCCCGGAGCGTTTGAAAGTATCTCTCTCACCTCGTCTGGGGTGATTTTTCTCTCTGTTTCAATGTTGACAGATTCCGAGTGGCCGTAAAAAACCGGCACTCTAACTGTTGTAGCGGTAAGAGCCATGGAGGGGGCCTTCAGAATTTTTCTGGTCTCATTGACCATCTTCATTTCCTCCTTCGTATAGCCATTATGCAGAAATACATCTATGTGGGGAAGGCAGTTGAATGCTATCCGGTGCGGATACACTTTTGTTTCGACCTCATTCAGGGTCAGAAGCGCCTTGGTCTGTCCTACTAACTCGTCAATAGCATTCCTACCGGAACCCGACACTGCCTGATACGTGGACACCACTATCCGTTTTATCCCGACCGCATCATGAATGGGCTTTAGTGCTACAACCATCTGTATGGTCGAACAGTTGGGATTTGCTATAATCCTCCTTATGCCATATGCACCGATGTCTTCAGGATTTACCTCTGGAACAACCAGAGGGACGTCCTGTTCCATTCTGAAGGCGCTGGTGTTATCTATAACCACACAGCCTTCCTTCGCCGCCACAGGCGCAAATCGCTCGCTGATACTCCCTCCGGCAGAAAACAGCCCTATCTCGACCCCTTTGAATGAATCTTCATTTAAAACCCTGACAGGATAATCTTTGCCCCTGAAGGTCAGTTCCCTGCCCAGCGAGCGTTCCGAAGCAAGGAGAATAAGTTCTTTTACCGGGAAATTCCTTTTTTCCAGCGTGCTTATCATTTCTGTTCCGACAACTCCCGTCGCACCCACAACAGCAACGTTATATTTTCTCATACGAAATCCTTTCGAAGCCTTCCTTAATTGACTACCCCTAATCGGCAAATGGTCATCATATTTTATGATGATATCTTTCCATTCTTTTCTGATTCTGTTTCTTGGCAACCTTAAACAACATCCACACAGGACCAGAAAGGCTGTAAGCCAGAGCCATCACAAAGAGCATAACCTGCGGTTCAAGCACAATTACAGTAAGCATAAATATGATCAGAACAAAGGTCATGAAGGGTTTTCTCGAAAAGAAATTCAGGTCTTTGAAACTATAGTATTTTACGTTGCTTACCATCAGCAAAGCCAGGACAACTGTGCCCGCCAGGACAGATCCGTGATTAAACTGCCCTTCCCCGCCCAGATAATGGAAGAAGAGAACAGCAGTGGCAATGACAACCGCGGCTGCAGGAATGGCCAGGCCGTTGAATACCTTACTGTCTATAATGCCGATCTGCACATTGAATCTTGCAAGCCTCAGCGCCCCGCATGCCACAAAGAGAAACGCGGCAAGCCATCCATATCTTCCAAAGGATATAAGCGCCCATGAATAGGCAAGGATCGCCGGCGCCATGCCAAACGCGACAAGATCGGATAGAGAATCATACTCGGCGCCGAATTTGCTGGTAGTATTTGTAATCCTGGCGATCTTTCCATCAAGACCATCCAGGATGCAGGATATTATTATGGCAACGGCTGCCCTTGAAAAATCTCCCCCTATTGAGGCTATTATCGAATAAAACCCGAAAAAGAGGCTCGCTGTTGTGAAAAGATTAGGGAGAATATAGATACCCTTTTTCATATTATCATGACTTATCTTTGGATTTTTCTTCATATCAGATATCCTATTTTGGTTTCTCCTGCCCTTACCTTGTCTCCAACCTTTACGTGGATTGTGGAGTTGAGAGGCATAAAAACTTCGAGTCGTGAACCGAATTTGATGAGTCCGAAACGTGAGCCTTTTCGAATCTCCATACCTTCTTTAACCCAGCAGACTATCCTTCTTGCAATTATTCCCGCTATCTGTATGGTAAGTATCTGTTTCCCATCCACCGCTTCGATAAGAACCGAATTCCTCTCATTGAACGCCGACGCCTTGTCAAGACTGGCGGGGAAAAACTTGCCTTTCCTGTAGCTGATTTTCTTTACAGTACCGGAAGAGGGCGCCCTGTTCACATGGACATTAAAGATGCTCATAAAAATACTCACTTTCCTGACCCTCTCATTCAGCATCTCTTTTTCTTCCAGCTCTTCTATCTTTATAACTCTGCCGTCTGCCGGTGATATTACAGCCCTTTCGTCTTCAGGGGTTACCCTGTTGGGATTACGGAAAAACCAAATCACAAAAAGAGTAACGGCAAGGAAGAAGACACCCGCCCATGTAATTTTGAGACAAATCAACACTATCGCCAGAACGGCGAGCGGTATGATGAAGAAAAACCCGTCAGGGATAATAGGAAAAGTTTTATTATTCATAGAAACACCTGTCATTGGCGTCGGCTTCAAACCACTTCTTTTTACCAGACACGCCAGCCAATTCGGTCTATATTAGATAAAATGGTCTGTGTCAACACATTCGCACAGGGTTATCGTTGACTTCAAGCGACCATAGAAACGTCAATCCTTTGCCGCGTAAGAAGCACGGAGATAATCGGGAGTCATGGTCATTATCTCTGATATATCACCAGCATAAAACTTCTTCCGCCCCAAAAGCCCCACTGCATAAGCCTTTACGTGGTTAAAATGTGAGGGTACAAAGAACGATCTGCCCGGCAATACGTCTTTGATAGTATCGCGATATTTTTCAGCTCCATCACCCAGGAATATGACTTCTCCATCCATTGAATCCAGGAATTCTTCCAGACATACAACACATTCCTTCAACGTCTTTTTATATATCCCGGTTTCGGAGGGGGTATAGAGCGCCGTGTATACTTCTCCCCTTCCCGCATCCAGTACAGGACATACAGCAACCTCTTTAAGCGGGAGGTCCAAAACGTTCAGGGCGAGCGCGTCCAAGGTACAAACACCGACAAGCGGTTTCTGCAGAACAAATGCCAAACCTTTAACGGTACTCGCGCCCACCCTCAATCCAGTAAAGGAGCCCGGCCCCGCAGTAAAGGCAAACAGATCTATACCTGAAAAGGGCACCTTACCCGAAAAGGGCACCTTCTGCTCTACTTTGATCCCCGCAGAGACAAACAGCTTCTCGATTGCCGGCAAAAGTGTTTCCGCATGGTTTCTCCCGTAATTCATGAAAAGCTCGGCCAAGACATTGTCATCCTCAAGCAACGCAACGCTCGTCGTCCTGGCAGAGGTATCAATAGCTAATGTAATCATGTTGGGTTTCGATTTTCGAGTTGTTGTGCCGTTGTACTTCGGCACTTAATTACTTAGTATTCGAGCTATATCATTATAGAAGACAAATATCATCAGGAGCATCAAGAGAAAAAATCCAGCCTGCTGTGCTATTTCCCTCCACTTCACGTTAACCTCTCTGCCTGTAACAGCTTCTATCAGAAAGAAAAGCAGGTGTCCTCCGTCAAGGACAGGTATTGGCAGCAGATTCAACACCCCCAGGTTCACGCTCAATACCGCCATAAGAAATATAAAGGGTAAGAAGCCCTTCCTTACCTGCGAGCCAGCCATCTGCGCTATCAGTATCGGTCCGCCCAGTTCTTTTGGAGAGACAACGCCCTGTATTATTTTGACCATACCGAGACATGTAAGCTTTGTCCAGCCCCATGTCTGTTCAATCCCGGAATAAAGTGCACCCACTGGGCCCTGTCTTTCCATAAACGTTTCATCGGATATACCTACCCCTATTCGATAGGTATCGATCTCTTCACTAAAGAGATTTTTAGATTTTACAAGTTCAGGTGTCACGTATATATTGAGAAGTTTATTCCCCCTGTCCACGCTTATTCTGAGTCTGTCACCTTTGCTCCCGCTAACAACACTCGCCAGTTCCGACCAGCGCGAGATCTCCGTGTCATTTATCGCAACGATAACATCCCCGCTCCGCATACCCGCTTCAAACGCCGCGCCATCTTTCTGTATGTCTCCAATCCTGGATGTGGAAACGGGAACTCCGACAGCGTACACCATGGCAAAAGCAATAATGGCAAAGAGGAAATTGAAGAGAGGGCCTGCCGCCACTATCGCTATCTTTTTCAGAATGGCCTGTTTCTGGAATGACCGCTTCTCCTCATCCAGCGACAGTGCTTCCTCATCTTCTGACTCGCCCAGCATCTTAACGTACCCGCCAAGAGGTATCGCGGATAGCACATATTCCGTTTCTCCCATTTTTTTACCAATCAACCTGGGACCGAACCCGAGCGAAAATTTCAGCACGCCAACACCGGACCACTTTGCCACAAGAAAGTGACCCAGTTCATGAACAAAAATCAACACTCCCAACAGAATTATCACCGATATAATACTTAAGCCCATTAAGACATCATCCTTTTCTCAATAATTTCCCTGGCCCTAGCACGCCCCCGGCGGTCCGCATCGAGAACATCCTTAATCCGGTTAATTTCTTTTGTCCGGTGGGAATCAAGGACCTCATCTACAATGAGAGCAATATCCACAAACCGTATCTTTCCCTCTATAAAAGCCTCCACAGCTACCTCATTTGCCGCATTCAGAACCGCGGGCACTGACCCACCCTTCCCGGCAGCCTCATATGCAAGTTTCAGGGCGGGAAACTTGTCAAGATCAGGAGACATAAACTCCAGGGCGCCGACAGAGCACAAATCCAGTGTATCCACCGCGCCCTGCAATCTTTCCGGATATGAAAGGGCATACGATATGGGTCCTCTCATATCCGGCAGCCCCATCTGGGCTATGACAGAACCGTCCACATATTCCACCATTGAATGCACGATGCTCTGCGGGTGGACACAGACATCTATTTTATCTATATCCATGTCAAATAGCCATCGGGCTTCTATGATTTCAAGTCCTTTGTTCATCATGGACGCGGAGTCTATGGTGATCTTCCGGCCCATCTCCCAGTTTGGATGCCTGAGCGCGTCCTCAAGTTTTATATCCGCGAACCGCTCCAGGGGAAGGTTTAAGAAGGGTCCTCCCGAGGCTGTGAGTATGAGCCTCTTGACTTCTTTTTTGTTATGACCTTTCAAACACTGAAAAATTGCGCTGTGTTCGCTGTCAACAGGAAGAATATTAACTCCTCGTGATGCGGCCCTGGCGATGACCATCTCCCCAGCCATAACCATCGTTTCCTTGTTGGCAAGCGCGATGTCTTTTCCCGCGTCAATAGCTTCAATCGTCGGAAGAAGTCCCGCCGCGCCCGATATGGCCGATACGACCATATTCGTCTTTTCCCATGAAGCAACTTCCCTGTATCCGCCCTCGCCCGACAGTATCTTCGGCACAGCAGGATGCCCGAGCATTTCACGTAACCTGCCGGCGTGTTTGTCATCAATAACGGAGACAATCTCCGGTCCAAATTCGTCTATCTGTTTCTTGAAAAGGGAAAGATTTCTACCTGCGGCAAGGGCAACCACCTTGAATCTGAAAGGATTTCGGGCTATGATATCAAGAGTATTCACTCCTATGGAGCCCGTTGATCCCAGAATGGATATATTTTTCATGTAATCACTAACACATTATAATAGTATACGAAGGGAATCATAAAAATAAGTGAATCCAGACGGTCCAATATCCCCCCATGGCCCGGGAGGAAAAAACCGGAATCTTTAACCATGGAAGTTCTTTTAACGGCCGATTCGCAAAGATCTCCCAACTGACCGATAATACTCCCCATAAAACCGAGGATTATCGCATGAATAATAGAAAGGTCGTGAAGAAACAGTACCTTGAACAACAGACACACGAGAACGGTGCCGACAATGGACCCGATTGCTCCTTCTACTGTTTTCCCCGCGCTGACCGCGGGTATCAGTTTTGTCTTCCCCATGGATCTTCCGGCATAAAAAGCGCTGCTGTCGCCTGCGAAGGCGGCAGCTATAACGAAGAAGACCCAGGCAATACCATTATCAGAACATCTTAGAAGAATAATATACGATATAAGAAAGGGTATATACATAAAGCCGAACACAACCCTGGCAAGCGCCGCAAGATCGGCCAGACCGTTTTTTATCCTCATGAGAAAAAGCAGAAAAACTATGATGAACGAAAAAGTAACCGTGGCAAACACCAACTGGGCACCACCGAAATATGCCGCCAAGGGCATAAGAAAAGCTATGACCAATCCCTCGGTTTTTTCCCACCAGTATTTCCCCTTAAAGACCATGGAATTATATTCAAATACACCCCCTGCAATAACCAGGGTTATAAGCAGGGAAAAGATCAGGGGAGAACCATACAGGATAACCACAAAGAGTAAGGGTACCGCTACGATTCCTGTAATCCATCTTTTTACATGGGAGTTCATGTTGCTATTCCTCCGACATCTATTCGCTTATTAATCCAAAGCGTCTTTCTCTTCGCTGATAATCTACTACGGCTTTTATCAGATCATCCATTGAGAAATCTGGCCATAAGACATCTGTAAAATAAAGTTCCGCGTAGGCCAATTGCCATAAAAGAAAGTTGCTCAGCCGGTATTCCCCGCTCGTCCTTATCAGCAGATCCGGATCGGGTATATTCGCGGTGTGCAGGTAACCTGAAAAAAAGTCTTTTGTAATCGCGTTTTCATCAATATCAATCGATTTGCTATCCCTTAATATCCTCTTCACCGCATCGACAATCTCGTCTCGTCCACCATAACTCAGGGCAAGATTCAGGACCATTCCCCTGTTTTCCGATGTTTGTTCAATGACATCGAAGAGTACATCCCTGACTGTTTTGGGAAGTCTGCCGGTATCCCCTATCGCAATCAGTTTTATGCCGGTCTCTTTCATCTCCTGAAGCTCCAGACGGAGATATCCCTCAAGAAGCGATGACAGTGCCCTTACTTCACTTTCCGGACGCTGCCAGTTCTCAACCGAAAATGCGTAGAGGGTGAGATATTGTATGCCCAGTTCACGACAGGTTTTCACCACAAGGCGAACCGACTCGGCTCCTTTCTTGTGACCCATTATTCTATTCAACAGGTTTTTCTTTGCCCATCTGCCGTTACCATCCATTATGATGGCTATATGACGTGGGAGTTTTTCCTTGATAATTCTATGCATACATCTCTTTCCCGTTTTAAAATTAAGTACCACAGCACCCTTGCATTTTCAACATGTATCTTAAAAACAAGATTCCTGCTCTATGCATAAAAAAGGGGCCCGCAGGCCCCTTTTATTCATTATTGACAACCCTATATCTCCATAATTTCCACTTCTTTGGCTGCAAGAATCTTGTCTGCCTTATCTATGTAATCATCGGTTATCGTCTGCACTCTGTCCTGGTAATCATGCATATTATCCTCTGATATGTCGCCGTCGGTTTTCAGTTTTTTAAAATCATTGTTTGCATCTCTCCTCACGTTTCGGAGCCTGATTTTGTACTCTTCCGTAATCTTCTTTATTAACTTTACAAGGTCCTTTCTTCTTTCCTCTGTGAGAGGAGGAATATTGATCCTGATCACCTTACCGTCATTGTTTGGAACCAGTCCCAGTTCAGATTTTTGCACAGCCTTTCCAATGGCGCCTATCGCCCCCTTATCCCATGGGGAGATAAGAATAAGCTGACTTTCCGGTGTGGACAGCGTGGCAACCTGGTTGAGTGGTGTCATAACCCCATAATAATCCACCTTGATGCCGTCAAGAAGCGCCACTGACGCCCTGCCTGTACGCACTTTGTTAAACGATTTTTCGAGAGACTGTATGTGCCCCTCCATGGTCTCTTTTAATCCTTCAAATATCAGATTCGTCATTTCTCGCCCTCTACAACTGTGCCTACGGATTTCCCACAAATAACACCCCTGATATTTCCTGTCTTTTCAATGTTAAACACGACAAGGGGAAGGTTGTTGTCCCTGCACATAGAAACCGCGGTTGAATCCATTACTTTAAGATTCCTGGTTAAGACCTCAGTATAACTTATCTTACTAAACATTCTGGCATCTTTTTCTTTTAAAGGGTCTTTATCGTAAACCCCATCCACCTTGGTGGCCTTCAGTATGACATCCGCCTGAATTTCCATGGCCCTCAGGGAAGCCGCCGTGTCTGTGGTAAAATAAGGACTTCCGGTGCCACACGCAAAGATTACCACCCTTCCCTTTTCCAGATGTCGCACAGCCCTTCTCTTTATGAAAGGTTCCGCTATCTCTTTCATCCCTATGGCAGACTGGACTCTCGTGGGAATTCCATGGTTCTCAAGGGCATTCTGAAGAGCCAGGCTGTTCATCGCGGTCGCAAGCATGCCCATATAGTCGGCGGACACCCTGTCAATCCCTTTGGTGCTCGCCTCCATTCCGCGAAAAATGTTTCCACCGCCGACAACAATGCCTATCTGGACACCGAGGGCCTGAACATCTCCGATCTCTTTCGCCACGAACTTCAGTACATTAGTATCGATTCCGAAAGAGCCCTTTCCCAGCAAGGCCTCTCCACTCAACTTAAGGAGTATCCTCTTGTATATGGGTTTATCCACTTTCCAGCCCCGGGAATAAAAACTGTCTGTAATCTTATCTTGTTGAAAAGCTAACTTTACTTCTCAACCTATGATCTTTATACATCCTCACCCAGCTGGAATCTTGAGAATCTTCTCACCACAATATTTTCGCCTGTAGTAGCTATCATATTGTTCACCAGCGTTTGAATCGTAATATCCATGTCCTTCACAAATTTCTGATTTAAGAGGCACACTTCCTCGTAAAACTTCTTAATTTTGCCATCAATAATCTTGTCGATAATCTTCTCGGGTTTTCCCTCAGCCAGGGCCTGATCCCGATATATACCATTCTCCCGCTCCATAACCTCTTCCGGAATGTCATCGGGCTTCAGGTATGTGGGATTCGCAGCCGCAATGTGCATGGCAATATCCTTTGCCATCGCCCTGAAATTGTCGGTTTTGGCAACAAAATCTGTTTCGCAGTTTACTTCCACTATAACCCCTATTTTCCCGTTCATATGGATGTAAGAGGCAACCATCCCATCTTTCGCAGCCCTTGAAGATCTCTTTGTCGCGGCAGAGAGTCCCTTTTTTCTTAAGTATTCAACGGCCTTTTCAAGATTGCCTTCAGAGGCGGAAAGCGCCTCTTTGCAATCCATCATGCCCGCGTTTGTTTTGTCTCTCAACTCTTTTACCATAGATGCTGTAATATCCAATTTACTCTACCTCCTCAGTTTCCTGTGTCTCTACATCTTCAGCGCCACCCCTAAGAGCCTCTCCTTCGATATTCTGAACGCTTTCCGGGAGATCCTGTTTTTCATTCTCCTGCGCTTCTTCTTTATCGCTCTGGGCCCGTATAAGTTCTTCCAGTCTCCTTTTTCCTTCAAGAGCGGCCTCCGCAATTTTGGAGGAAAACAACTTTATGGCCCTTATGGCATCATCATTACCTGGAATGATATAATCTATATCGTCCGGATCACAATTGGTGTCAACAATTGCCACGATGGGAACCCCCAGTTTTCCGGCTTCTTTGACGGCGATACTCTCTCTTTTGGGATCAACAATAAACACAATACCCGGACGAGCATTCATATTTCTTATACCACCCAAAACCTTCTGAAGCTTATCTCTTTTCTTTTGCAGACCCAGTATCTCCTTTTTGGGAAACGCGTTGATGCTCTCGTCTTCGAACATGGAATCAAGCTTGTTCAATTTGTCAACACTCTTTTTTATCGTGATAAAATTCGTAAGCATTCCACCGAGCCAGCGATGATTGACATAGGGCATGTCCGCCCTGTCAGCTTCTGTCTTGATGGATTCCTGCGCCTGTCTCTTGGTGCCCACAAACAGGACATCTCCCCCTGAAGCGACTGTGTCAACTACAGCATTATAAGCCGTGTCAAACATCTGCACCGTCTGTTGAAGATCTATGATGTAGATGCCATTTCTTGCCCCGAATATATAGGTCTTCATCTTTGGGTTCCACCTGTTCGTCTGATGTCCGAAGTGAACCCCCGATTCCAGCAACATCTTCATTGATACCTGTGCCATACAATTCTCCTTGTTTGTTTTTTCCTCCACCCTCATCACCTTGTCAAAGGACCTGATCTCAGGCAACTCCCTGACAATCAGAGGGTGAGTGTAATAAGTTGGTAAGTTGGAGCGGGATACCATATCCAGTACAAATAATCAAGGCAAATCAGCCGGGATCAGCTGTGGTAAAAAGAGTTTATGTCCACATACTCGTGGGAAAGATCAGACGTATATACGCTGAATGTCTCCTTCCCCATACCAAGTCGCACCAGAACACGTATATTATCCCTTTTCATCATCCCGGCAGCCTCTTTCCCCGAAATTCCCCTGCCATTGATAAACAGTGGCACATTCTCAATGTAGAGTTCCAGCGAATCGGTTGAGAATGGCACCCCCGTTGACCCTGCCGCTGATACGATTCTCCCCCAGTTCGGATCCTCACCGAAGAATGCCGTCTTTACAAGATTGGAATTTGCTATGGCATACGCTACCTTTTTCGCGTCTCCGACATTCTCAGCCTCCTCGACGATAATCTCTATCAGTTTTGTCGCGCCCTCTCCGTCTTTCACGATGGATCTCGCGAGAGAATCCATAACACCGAACAGAGTCTCTCTGAATTTCATCAGATTACCGGAAGTCTCCGTGATAAGCCCGTTACCAGCAACGCCATTGGCCAGCATAATGGCTGTGTCATTCGTGCTCATGCACCCATCTACCGTTATAGCATTAAAACTTCTACCGACAGATTTTTTAAAGACCCTGGTCAGACAGGAATGATCGATATCGGCGTCCGTCATTATGAAAGAGAGCATCGTCGCCATGTTAGGCTCTATCATTCCCGCCCCTTTGGCAATTCCGCAAATGGTAACCTCTTTGCTACCAACAGAACATCTTTTGTGCTCGATCTTAAGAAACCTGTCGGTAGTAATAATACCTTCCGCAAAAGAAGAGAGGCCATCAGCGTTTAAGCCCTCGACAAGAGGTTTAATTGACCGGGTGATCTTTTCTATGGGAAGCTTCTCACCGATGATACCGGTGGAAGCGACAAGGACAAGCTTATCCCCTATACCCAGCGCTTCGGAAACAACTCTCGACATGGTGGCGGCATCCTTATCGCCCTCTTTGCCGGTCGCCGCGTTGGCATTACCGCTGTTCACTATGACGGCCTGGGCGATACCTTTTCTTATCCTCTCCATATCGAGAATAACAGGAGCCGCCTTAAACCGGTTGGTGGTGAATACGCCCACAGCCCTGGCAGGAACCTCTGAAAATATAAGGGAAAGATCCCTGTTTCCGCCACCCTTTATGCCGGAGGCCACTCCATTTCCAAGAAATCCGGGAACTTGAAAACTATCATTCATGGTCATCTCCATCGCTGTCATCTGCCGCAACAATGCTTGTATTTCTTACCACTGCCGCAGGGACAGGGGGCATTTCTGCCTATCTTCTCGCTCTTTCTTGTGACGGTGGTTGGGGCCGCATCGTCTCTCCCCCTGCTCATCGCATAATCCTTTTTCTGCTTTTCCTGAATCTGCTTCACTTCTTCATCGCTCTGTACCTGCACTATACAGAGTTTCTGTAGAGAATCCTCCTTGATGCGATACACCATCTCCATGAACATATCGTAGCCTTCTTTTTGATACTCCCTGACGGGATCCTTCTGCCCATAGCCACGCAGGCCTATCCCTTCCTTGAGATGATCCATGTTGAGCAGGTGATCCTTCCAATGAGAGTCAATGGTCTGAAGCATAATTACCTTCATTATGTACCCCATCAGGTCCTTGCCAAACATCTTTTCCTTGTCGCGCAGCAGTGCCGTTACGTCAGATATTATCCCCGTGATGACATCTTCTCTGTTCATATTCTCCCGGTTTGAATCATCAAGATTCCACTTCAAGGAAAACTGTTTGTATATGATGTCACTCAGACCCTTAAGATCCCATTCGTCCGGCCGGACCTTTTCGGCCAGAGAATCGTAGACCAAGTCCTCGACAACTTCCTGTAGCATATCATCAACCGTCGGCCACAGATCACTTCCACCAAGAACATCTCTGCGCTGTTCATAAATAACCTGCCGCTGCCGGTTCATTACATCATCATACTCAAGGAGGTGTTTCCTTATATCAAAATTCTGTCCCTCCACCCGTTTCTGGGCGCCTTCAATTGCCTTGCTGATGAGATTGTGCTCAATCGGCTGTCCCTTTTCAACGCCGATCCTGTCCATAACGGACGATATCCTCTCGGCTCCAAATATCCTGAGGAGATCGTCCTCAAGTGATAGATAGAACCGTGACGACCCATTGTCTCCCTGCCTTCCAGACCTGCCTCTCAGCTGATTATCTATACGCCGGCTCTCGTGGCGCTCCGTGCCTAGTATATGGAGACCACCAAGATCAGCCACGCCTTCGCCCAGTTTTATGTCGGTCCCCCTCCCCGCCATATTGGTGGATATTGTAACAGACCCCGGCTGTCCGGCCTGAGCTATTATTTCCGCCTCTTTTTCATGATTCTTGGCGTTCAGGATGTTGTGCCTGATTCCTCTTTTTGAAAGATATTTACTGAGCAGCTCAGATTTTTCAATAGAAATAGTCCCTACCAGGACCGGCCGATTCTGGTCATGCAGCTCCTTTATCTCTTCAATAACGGCGCTGAACTTCTCCTCTTCCGTCTTGTAGATAACATCAGTGTTGTCAATCCTTATCATCGGCATATTTGTGGGCATAACAATCACATCGAGATTGTATATCTTTTTGAACTCTGCAGCTTCTGTATCCGCTGTTCCGGTCATCCCGGACAATTTTTCATACATCCTGAAATAGTTCTGGAATGTAACGGAGGCCAGTGTCTGGTTTTCCCTTTCTATCTTAACCTTTTCCTTCGCCTCAAGCGCCTGATGGAGACCGTCGCTGTATCTCCTGCCGGGCATTACCCTCCCAGTGAATTCGTCCACGATAACAACCTGGCGGCCGTCCTTGACAAGATAATCAATGTCTTTCCTGAACAGGGTATGTGCCTTCAAGGCCTGGTTTACATGGTGAAGGATTTCCATATTCTTAGGTTCATACAGATTTTGAACATTCAGCAGTTTTTCGGATTTGGCAACCCCCTCTTCCGTAAGAACAACTGTCCTGCTCTTCTCCTCTATGGTATAATCATGGTCCCTCTTCAGTCGCGGAATGATTTGATTAACCTTGTAATATTTGTCTGTAGATTCTTCAGACGGCCCGGAGATAATAAGAGGTGTTCTCGCCTCATCTATAAGAATACTGTCCACTTCATCAACTATCGCGTAATGAAACTCTCTCTGGACATAATTCTCAAGCTGAAAGTTCATATTGTCACGCAGATAATCGAACCCAAATTCGTTGTTTGTGCCATACGTTACATCGCAATTGTACGCATTGCGTCTTTCGGTGTCGTCTATTCCATGGACAATCACCCCGACAGAAAGACCAAGGAATTCATAGATGGGCCCCATCCAGTTTGCGTCTCTATTTGCCAGGTAGTCATTCACTGTAATCACATGCACACCCCTGCCGGTTAACGCATTCAGATACACAGGCATGGTCGAAGCTAGGGTTTTTCCTTCACCCGTTTTCATTTCCGCGATCTTGCCCTCATGCAGAACAATACCGCCTATGACCTGGGCATCAAACGGCCTCATTCCCAGAGTTCTCCTCGAAACCTCCCTGGCAACGGCAAATGCCTCCACGAGGAGATCATCAAGAGAAGCTCCTTCAGCAAGTTTACTCTTAAAATATGGTGTCTTTGCCCTGAGCTCGGAATCGGTTAAACTCTCCATCAAAGGTTCCTGCTCGTTTACCTCTTTCATGATAACGGTCAGACGCTTTATTTCCCTGTCATTTTTAGTTCCAACAATTTTTTTCAATATGTAATTCAACATGATCACACCACAAAAAACCCGGCAAAAAAATATTACCGGGAGAGCCTAACTGACAGGTAGTGGGCAGAGCCCGTCCGCATTAAAAAAGATGCCTCCGTGGATTCACGTAAATATCATTTATACAAACACCATAGTGAAGATGAGGACCGGTACTTCTCCCGGAATTACCCACATACCCGATTATATCTCCCCTTCTCACCTTTTGTCCCTTTTTGACGTCACCTTTTTTTAACATATGCCCATAGGTCGTCACAACACCATTTCCATGGTCTATCCTAACCATGTTTCCCATACCTATTTCCTGAGATACGCTTTCCACAATACCATCCGCGGGAGTCACAATGTCTTTACCAATCTCTGTTGCTATGTCGATACCCCTGTGAAACTCTCTCTTTCCCGTAAAAGGCGAAACCCTGTATCCAAACTCTGAAGTTACCCAGCCTATCGCAGGCCATATGGAAGGTGTAGAGGCAAGTATTGATTTCTGCTTTCCAAGAAAATTGAGCAGTTCTGTAAAACTGTCCTCTTGAAGAGCGGCTTCGTCAAGCAGTCTATCTACATTGTTATGTATTCTATCAATGAGGGCGGCTTCCATTTCTGCTGCATGCGAAACAGGCCTCTCTTCTTCGGGTACTGGTCCCCCGATACCCAGCATCGGGCTGTTATTATTATCATTGTCAAGATTTGTCATAATTCTTATTTTTTTATCGAATTGGGCCAGGTTCATCATTTTTTTCTCAAAATCATCAACCTTGCTCGCAAGAAAATCAAGGCGGTCTCTTTGAAGAAATGTTATCTGCTCCAATCTGGCCAGTTCTTCTACCTTGCCCCTGGTGTCCATATAATTATAAGAAAGGTAACAGATCGATAATAAAGCGGTTATTGTTGTAATGGAGATGAACGATAGAAGTTTAGTCGAAATCCTCAACTTTTTTATTGGCCCCTTCCCCTGGGGAATGGCAAGAATGGTATAATATTTATTTCCCATCCCGGATCCTTTCACTCAACTTCCAACGCAAACCTTTAGAAAATCCTGCCGGCCTTCCTGGAACCCTGAAGTGCCCGTAGATTATATACAGCACCCCCGATGACAACATCACCTGAGTGAAACTACCATATCTGTCTTAAATGTCAAGGAAAGATTGAAAATTGTCAGGTTCTTTTTTCGACTACAATAAGAGGGTCGCCCACATCCACCTCATCTCCGGGTGATACCACCACATCCGAGATTACCCCGTTTATTTCAGAGATTATGTTGTTGAGCATTTTCATAGCTTCAAGGACTATCAATATTTGTCCTGCCGAAACATCTTCCGCCTCTGTAACAGGAATTTCGCTCACCGTTCCCTTTATGGGCGATCTGACATCTCCCAACTGCGCGAGCTTTTCTATTTCTTTGGCTGAAAGTGTAACCTTTCTTTCCTTCCCCTCGCCTTTTTGTTCAAGTTCTGTCAATATGGGTTCGGGATGATAATTTATGGTCAGATAAGTAACGGCATCTCCTGTTTTTGTTTTTTGTTTCGGACCTATTTCTATAATATGGTGTTTTCCATAGGCATCAGAAAATTCAAACTTTTCTCCAAGATTGAAGCCACCTTGCTTAAACCACACATGGGGAGGCAATACCCATGTCTTGCCATATTTCTCTTCAAATTTAAAGAAATTCACCGCATCATTGGGGTGTTGCAGATACAGCACAAACTCGTCATCCGTGGCCATCCGCCCAAGACGATGTTCAAGTACCCTTCTCTCCACATCCAGATCGATATCTTCTATCTTCTGATAACCCTTTTCCTTTTCCACTATTTTCTTCCAATCCAGTCCGAATACCGCCTCATATATGTCATCGGACGGCTTGTAGAAGGGAAGGTCTCCATATCTTCCCAGCATCAGATTTTTCAGGTCATCGTTCGCGCCTTTATATCTCTTACCTCCAAGAACATTATTGACGGCCGTGGTCCACAGAATCTGCGAACCGGGGGTCACGCTCCACCAGTTACCAAGCTCAACCTGAACACGTGGCAACTCTTTCTGGAGGATTTCAGGCATCAAATGCAGGAACCCACCTTTGACTGCCTGTTCAAAACTCGATCCCGTCGCCCCACCCGGCAGTTTATGGGTCTGAACCGTGGGATCAAATCCGAGAAACTGAGATTCAAGATCCTTGTAGTGCTCTCTCTCCGGACGCAGTTTATTCGAGGTATCAATAATTGACTGCCTGTCTATACCCAGCGCACGGTGTCCATATTCATTCAGTGTATCGATGACCGTCAATATGGGGGGAGGCCCGTAGAAACCGGTGAAGGCGTGATCTGCCGCGTCCACAATCTTCGCCCCGTTTCTCACAGCTTCAACGACTCTTCCCACATCATTCCCATCCGTGTTGTGGCCGTGGTAGTGAATAATGAGATCCGGATATCTGTCCAGGATGGATTTTGTCAGATCTCCAATTTTTTTGGCAGTTCCAAGGCCACCGTGATTCTTTATGCAGAGGATTATATCCTCACCGGCAGCATCAAGTATCTCTCCCACCTTTTGAACATAAAATTCGTTGGTATGCTCCGGCCCCGTTGAGAAACATATCGAAGGCTCCAGTATGCATCCGGCCTCCTTCACCCCTTCGAACACCGCAGTCATATTGGGTACATAATTAAGAAAATCAAAAACCCTCCAAATATGTACGTAGCGGGCGAAACTCTGGACTGTCAAGCGAATCACATTTTCGGGATAAGGCCTGTAACCGAATAGATTGATGCCCCTGCAGAGCGTTTGGAACATTGTATCGGGCATTAATGAACTGAGTATCTGAAGCTTCTCCAAGGGATTGATCTGTCTGCGCAGCATATCCACATGAACCGATGCTCCTCCCGTTATCTCAAGAGAAAGGTACCCGGAATCATTCCTCTCTTTGGAGACCAGAATCTGGGTGTGCGGCATTATGCGGTTTTTGAAATCGGATTGAGAGAGGTCTCTCTCTGTATTGGTTATGTAATATCCATTTCCCGCCCTGATCTTATCGAGAACATGTCGTACCCCGCCCTCACGCAAATCGCGAGGGGCAATTCTTTCATCAATGGCCTGCTGTTGCACCATGGTTATTCCTTTCAGATACTAGCCCCGCTGCGCGGGATAAGTGCGATAACGAAGTTGCTTTCTTGCAGAAAGCAACTTCTATCTTACTAATACGCGTAAGGGTTAACTTTCTTCGCATGAATCTCCGCGATCAACTGCGAGAGCTTAGCAATCTCCCGCTTGTTCTCCGGGTAGTTAAACACCTCGGCATGTGTGTCCAGATAAGATGTATTAAACTCTCCCTTACGAAAATCGGGTTCATCACAGATTGCCAGGTAGAATGGTATCGTCGTCTTCGGGCCGACAATCAAAAAGTCATTCAGCGCCCGCTTGAGACGCTGCACAGTCTGCTCCCAGTTATGTCCACGGACGGTCATCTTCACCAGAAGCGAGTCATATTCGGTTGGAATCTTGTACCCCTGATACGCCATACCATCCAGTCTTATACCGGGACCTCCGGGAGACTGGTACACCTCCACCATCTTTCCACCTTCCGGCATGAAGTTGTTTCTTGGATCTTCCGCGTTAACCCTTACCTGAATAGCCTTGCCCAGAAGATGAAATCGCACTTCGGGAATCTGCAGATGTTCCCCTTGCGCTATCATTATCTGTTCTCGCACGATATCAACACCGGTCAGCATCTCGGTAACCGTGTGCTCAACCTGAAGTCTCGTGTTAATCTCCATAAACCAGAACTTATTAGTGGCTGGGTCAACCAGAAATTCTACAGTCCCCGCATTTATGTAGTCGGACTCCCTGGCCGCCAGCACGGCCGTCTCACACATAGATTCAAGGACATCAACCGGAAGATCCGCGGGCGCTATTTCTATCAGCTTCTGGTGTCTCCTCTGGATGGAACAATCCCGCGAGCCGAGGTGAATGACTTTCCCGTGCTGGTCCGCCAATATCTGGATCTCCACGTGGCGGGGGTTCTCGATACACTTCTCTATATAAATATTATCATCATTGAAGGCATGTAAGGCTTCCGCCTTTGCCAGAGGTATCTGGACCAACAGATCCTTTTTGTCTTCAACTTTTCGTATCCCCCTCCCCCCTCCACCACGGGATGCCTTCAGCATAAGGGGAAACCCGTGTTTTTCACCAAAGTCAATGGCATCTTTTATCCCTTTTTCACCGGAGGCAAGATTCCCGGTACCCGGTGTGATTGGTATGCTCGCTTTCTCCATGATTTTTCTGGCAATAATCTTATCGCCCAGGTTATGTATAACGTCGGGAGGGGGACCGATGAAGGTTATATCGGCCTTTTCACAGGCGCTGGAAAAATCGGGATTCTCCGCAAGAAATCCATATCCGGGGTGTATCGCGTCGGCGCCGCTTTTGCGGGCCGCCCAGATCATCCTGTCAATGTCAAGATAATCCTTTCTCGGCCCATCGCCTATCCTGATAGCGTCATCCGCGAGTCTGATAAAAAGCGCTTCTTTATCAGGGCTTTCGTAAATGGCTACAGACCCGAGCCCCAGTTCCTTGATCGTCCGAATCAGCCTCAGGGCTATTTCGCCCCTGTTGGCAACCAGAACTTTATTTATCTTTTTGCCTGTTGTCATTATTACCCTTCCAAATAGAGGTGTAAGAAATTGTGCATGCTATATTTATCGGTTTGTCATGTCAAGAAAATAGGCAGCCGCCAAAGTGGCAGCACTCTTAAAAAGCCGTCAGATGTAACTGTGCATTATCCTATACAAATCTCTGTCTAGATTCCCGGAACCCTCTCTTTTGTACTCTTCCAACACAGACTTGAGGGCATTATAAGTCCTCGCGTCCGAAAGATCATCAATACTTCTGTATATACCTTTTCTCCTGCCAAGACGGTATATGCCCCTGTCCTCTTCAGACATCGCGAAAAAGCTGTTAATGATGTCAAGAAGCTTCTCTTTGTCCTCTGGAAGCTTGCCTTCCACCTCCTCCAGAAGGTTAAGTATATGATCGCTGACTATTCTGCTTTCAATGCCTTCAAGATTTTCAATAAACAACCTTATTTCTCTTACCACATCCTCATCACCAAGCGGCCTGAATCCCCCGTCCTTCATCATCCTGTAAAGGTCGGTGCCTCTTCTTACCTGCAAGGACCTTAACCTTATGTAATCCGGATTTATCTCATTGATGACCCTTGCGGTTTCCAGGGCATTCTCGCGGGACCATCTGTCTCCTCCAAGGCCCGGCATGATATACTCGGAAAGAGATATGCCCGATTCCACTATCTTTTGTCCACCCTCTATATGGTCAGCGGCAGTGACACCCTTTTTGATGAACTTCAGGACAGGGTCGCTCCCGCTTTCCAAACCGATATGGATTCTTGTCAGGCCGGCGTCGCGGAGCATGCGCAATTCTTCAATAGATTTCCGGCGGGCGGTATGCGACCTGCAGTATGAAGTAATCCTGCTGACAGAAGGAAACCTTTCCCTTATGAAAGATAATATTTCAACCAGATCCCCTGTTTTCACTATAATTGAATCGGCATCCTGGAGAAAAACAGATTCACCGCCGAAATAGAGCCACGCTGCTATCTGTCTTAAACTATCGCTGTAAATCGCGTCGCTCCCGTAAACACGGTCGATGACTGAGCGTGTAACGGCTCCCCCCTGCCCCAGTTTCCACGATATCTCCCGCACTTGATCCGCTATATCCCTGGCCTCCTGTATGTCACCCTTGACCTCCTCCACTGATCTCAGTTCAAACTTTGTTCCGCGATATGTATGGCAGAAGGCACACTTGTTCCAGGGACAGTTTCTTGTAACCCTGATCAGGAGGCTTTTCGCCTCGCTCGGAGGTCTTATAGGACCCTGTTCAAAAGAAAAATTCATAATATTATCACCCTGCACGAATCAAATCATTTTTTTCAGCTCACCCGAAAATACATCATATATATTCTGGTTGAACAAGACAAACCGAACCAGCTCTATCTCTTCGTGGTCTCTCACATAATCAATAACAGTTTCAAGGGCAATGGATGCCGCCTCTCCCAGGGGATAACCATATATCCCCGCGCTTATTGCGGGAAAAGACGCGCTCCTTAGCCCCTTCTGCGTAACCTTTTTAAGACTCTCCAGATAGGCACTTTTCAGAAGGTCTGCCTCCCCCCTATTACCCCCGCTGTAAACAGGGCCCACCGTATGAATAACATATCCGGCTTTGAGGTTTCCCCCTCCGGTAACCACCGCCTGACCTGTGGGACAGTAGCCTATCTCCCTGCATTCCTTCATAATGGAGGGGCCTCCAGCTCTGTGTATGGCACCATCCACACCTCCGCCGCCTTTCAATCCTGAATTCGCGGCATTCACTATGGCGTTCGTTTCTTCTTTTGTTATGTCTCCCAGAACAAGGGCAATAACCGCATTATTTATCTTTATTTCCATGGCCGCCTCCCCCTCGCTTCCACTTCAGGCAAGCACCCTGCAGAGCGCATCCCCGGATTACATTGATTTTTCATGGGTGCGATAATATCTTATCCGTGAAAAAAAACAAACCCAAAAATCTGATAATTGACTAATGCACATAATTCTTCGCCGGAGTTTGGGGTCAAATCGACCCCCCACCCCGGCACCAAAATCACCTTTTGGGTAACATTCGTTCTGGATCAATACGCATGTTGCATTATGTTCTAATTATGTTAAACTGCAGGGCAATCTATTCGAAAACTCAGATGGCATCAGGCAAAGATCTTGTAAATCCGTCAAGGAGGTTTGACATGACTGAAAAGCAGGGAAACGTAGAGGAACAGAAAGAGGTCGGTCTGTACGAAAAATTGACTTTAAGGTCGAAGGAGCTTATTGAGAAGGCGCGAGGTAAAACAGCCGAGACGGCAGAAGCGGCCATTGAGAAGGCAAAGGCAGAGATGGTTGCGGCGGGTGAGTTCGGAAGTGAGCAGGGGGATCGGTTAAAGGCTTATTTGATACGTGATCTTCAAGCCGCCAGCAATGCCGCTTCAAAAATGGGGAAAACGGCCCTTGAGATGCTCGAACCCCATCGGGTGGCAACCGGTGTCCAGAGTGCCCTTGCCAAGATACTGGACACGGTTGGCGGTACGTTAGAAGAGTGGGGAAGCAAGCTTGAAGAGGGGCTGGATTACAAAACGGGGGAGGTAACAACCCCGGGAACCATTACGTGCAAGAAATGCGGAAACAGCATGAAAATGCTGAATACTGGGCATATCCCGCCCTGTCATAAATGCCGGGGAACAAAATTCAGAAAATCTTACTAGTGAAATGCGTCTAATACTTCTTTACATTAGTGTCTCAACGTTTGCACCCACATTGTTGAGACACAAAAAGCCCGGAGAAGATATCTTGTCCGGGCTTTTCTTCAATCCACCCTTTGACAAAATAACATAGAATGTCAGGTGAAGAGATCTGACATGTAGATGGTACAATGGTAAAGTTAATCAAACATATCGGCATTGGTTTTTCCATATGCTTCATAGTGGTTTTTATATTGATAAGCGGGGCCATCCTTACCCTGAAAACCGACCCGGTTCAGGTGTTTATACAGAATCGAATTAATGCAATTATTCCCGGTTCCGTCAGGTGGGAACACTTCCGTTTTTCTTTGATCAAAGGTGATTTTGAAGTAACAGGCTGCGTCCTGAAAGGGCCATCGGAAGAGGATCTGGCCCGCTTTGACCACCTTTCAATCAGCCTCCTGTGGAGCGCGTTACGTGAGGGGAATATTGTCTTATCATCGGTCATTATTGAAAAGCCCAGGGTGATAATTCGTACCGAAAAGGACGGCAGCCTGAATCTCACAAAAGCTTTTACTGTTGAAGGATCCACTCCTGAGAGTAAAACTGCAGGCCTGCCCTTTAACATCGTTATCAAAAGCCTTAAAATCAACGAAGGCTCGGCCCGATATTCAATGGCCGACAACAATTTTCAAACAGCAATCGACAATGTAAATCTTTCGGGCAGTGCAGATTCCACCCGTGAGAATGGCGCTCTTGCCATCAATATCGCCAACGGGTTCATCAGCACACCCGCCGTGGATACCGGTTTTGACAATCTGGAACTAAATACAGGATTAGAAAACCGTGTGCTGACGCTTGACGTTTTTCAGGGAAACATCGCCTCCGGCAATTTCGAGATGAGGGGCCAGATGGACTTTCGAAAGGCCTTTCCCGAAGGGTTTATTGACTCAACCCCGGCCCTCGATGCGATAACATACACAGTATCATTTCAGGGAAACGGTATTAATGTCGGAAAGATTCTTAAAGATAGCGATGTAACGGGTATCGTGAGTTCGTCATTTTCCCTCGAAGGAACCGGCCTGTCCCCTCAAACACTCTTGGGGCGTCTTAAGGCAGAGCTAAGAGCGGAACAGGTTGCCGTCGGAACACACGCCATACCCATGGATATCAAGGCTTCTGTCACAACGAATCTTAACAAAGGCATTGCCACAGTTGAACAGTTTGACGCCAGGGCGGGTGAAATAACAGCGGCCGCGGGTGGCACCTTTGATCTTGCCTCGCGGGCCATAGCGGCACATATCGAACTGGATGCCCCGAATCTTTCGGATACCCTGTCATCGATGGGATTAGTCGGAATTGGAGGAGAAGCACATCTTGCGGCAACTCTCTCGGGAACAGACACCCAGCCTGTCTTTGAATGCAGTATGGATGGCGAACGACTTAGCTATAAAGACTTCGGGATAGGGAATGTTCAATCAACAGTCGAGCTTGATCATTCGGGTCTTTTACGGTTACAGAAATTCACCCTTCACAATGGAAATTCAGACATGGAAGCCTCTGGAACAGTTAAGCTTTTCGACAATACAGCGGTCCTTGCAGATCCCCCCTTTCAATTAGATTTTCAAAGTAAATCAATATTTCTGAGCGACTTCACCGAGCTGGTTAAGGGGAAGATAGCTCTCGCCGGTCACTGCAAAGGCATCCTGGATTCACCAACGGGCACGATCGAAATAGGGGGCAATAGCATTGATTTTGGCGTCCAGAAGCTCAGCCAATTTGAATTGTCTGCCAGATTAGACGGGAAGAAACTTTACATTAAGCCGTTCAGAGTTGATGTCGTGCCGGGAGAATATATAGAAGGATACGGATGGTTCTCACTTGATAAATCTTACAACTTCAATCTGGCGGCCAAAGGAATCTCGCTCCGTTCCATCGACAAACTCAAAGATCAGAAAACCGCCGAAGGAACAATAGTCCTTAATCTTTCGGGTGAAGGCGTGCTTGATTCTCCCAGTTTGAGCGGAACAGCCATGCTTCATGACATTCAGATAGAAGGCAGAGCATTTGAAGATTTAACGGTTAACCTTGATGTTAGCAACGGCCTCGCAAGGGCCTTTGGCAGACTGAATTTCGATTTTGATGGGTCATATCACCTCACACGAAAAGATTTCCAGGTTTCCGCTGATTTTAAAGAAAGCAACCTCACCCCATACTTCGAAATCGCGGGGAGAGAGGACTTGAAGGGGGTCGCCACAGGCACCCTGAATGTGAAAGGCAACGCGGATTCTCTCAACCGCATTGAGGCCTCCGCGGATTTTACCAAATTCACACTCTCTTTCAAGGACCTTCAACTGCTCCATACCGAAAACTTTAAGGCAAGATACGGGAACAACGAGTTCATCATTTCCCCCTGCCGTCTTGAACTGCTCAGAGACGGATATATTGAGATAGAAGGAAATGGAAAACCTGATGGTCCGATTTCACTCACAACCGACGGGAAGCTTCCCCTGCGGATCGCCCAGCCGTTTATCGAAGATATTGACGACATAACGGGAAATGTACTGCTCTCGGCGCGGGTGGAAGGAACGTGGTCCGCTCCTGACATCCAGACCCGGCTCACCCTGGAAGAAATCGGGTTTACTGTGCCTGTGCTCTTACAGAAACTTCATAATGTAAGTGGCCTTGTCGAGGTTACCCCCCAAGCGATGACCATCAAAGATATTAAAGGGAAGCTTGATTCAGGAAACTTTGACGTGAACGGTACAATCGATATCAAAGACCTTACCCCTCGCCAAGTAGACATCACTATAACGGCCGCCGCTCTTCCTCTCCGGCTTCCCGATGTGATGGACTTGCTCCTGAACGCGAAACTTAAGATTTCCGGGAATCCTGAACAATCCAAAGCTCAGGGAGAAATAGTCCTTCTCGAAGGAACCTATTACAAAGATGTTAATCTGAGTCTTGTCGGGCTTGTAAAAGAAAGAAAGCGTGAAGTGAAGCCGCCTCCCCGTGAAATCGCCTATCCCTTTATGAAAAATATGGAACTCGATGTATCCGTCAAACGGCGTAATCCCTTGCTCATAGACAACAATCTCGCCCATCTTGAAGTCAGCCCCGATCTGCTGTTTACGGGCACGATCAACGATCCCGCAATCAAAGGCCGCGCCGAGGTGAATTCGGGGACTGTCACATATTATAAAAGGACATTCAATGTAAAAAGAGGGGTCATCGACTTCCTGAATCCTTATAAAATTGAGCCGACTATTGATATAGCCACGGAAGTGCAGGTAAGAAAATGGCAGATATTTCTTGATATATCCGGAACACCGGATCAGCTCGCGTTCAACCTCACCTCTGATCCGCCGGAAGAAGATGGCGATATTGTATCACTGTTGCTCCTCGGCAAAACCACACGGGAGTTCACTGGGCCGGAGGGGGGAGGGAGCCGGTCAACGAAAGAAATGCTGACAGAGATGATCGCAACGACCTTCGGAGAAGATATCAAGAAGTCAACGGGCCTGGATATTCTTGAAGTTGAAACGGAATCTCGGGAAGAAAAAAGGGCAACGGAGAGTATCAAGGTTACGATAGGCAAACAACTCACAAAGAGAATGACCGTCAAGTATACCGCGGGAACAAAAGACGGGGAAATGATCCAGCGTGCCATCGCCGAATATCAATTTCTTGAAAATATATTACTGAACGGTTTCCAGGATTCAAGGGGAGTTTTCGGCGGAGAACTGATGTTCAGGCTGGAATTTCGTTAACACTGTCGAGATTAAAATGCTTAAAAAAAAGAAACTAACTTTTTTGACCTGGCTCGTATGGTTCGCCCTGCTCTGCGCCATAACCATACACGGCACACCCCTGTACGCAAATTCAGAGGATATCGCAGGTTATCTGCCATCAGAAATCGGGCCGGTCATAACGGAGATTACCGTACAGATTATTGACTATCCCGGCGATCCTTCAGAACTGACCAAAATGGCGCGGGAGTTTATTTTTCTTAAGGAGGGAGATCATTTCTCCGCGGATAAAATGGCACAGTCAATCGATGCCCTGAAATTGTCAAAACGGTTTCAGGAAATCGGCGTTGATTCTGAAGAAGAGCCGGACCGCATGGTTCTCAGATTTCAACTGAAACCTTTTCGATACGTCAAAAGCATTATCCTTGAAGGAGTATATCCTCTTTTTGAACGCGATGTTTTCAATGTCATGACAATGTACCCCGGTGACGTTTTTACTCAGGACGATCTTTCCCGGCAAATACAGCTAATCGAAAACCGTTATGAACAGGAGGGATTCGTAGACCCTCGTGTTTCCGTAACGTCAGATGAAGATATGAAAGACGGAAGTTTCGTTGTCCATATAAAAATAGAGAAGGGGCATTACTACCGGATTGACAGGCTCGATATTAATGGGAATCAGAGATATTCCGACGCCATGGTCATGGCAAAAATGAAGGCCTGGCGGGATACTTTGTTTCCCGCGAGCGGGGGGCGCTTCATTGAAGGTAATTTAAAACAGGACATCAAAAATCTTGTCCAGTTTTACCGGGACAAAGGTTGTTTTGATGTTCAGATCAGCCACACAGTATCAAAGAACCAGGAATCCGGTAACGTTGTCGTTGCACTGACGATTGCTGAAGGGTTGCGATACGAAATTGATTTCTCAGGCAACGATAATTTCCGGGATCGCACATTGAGAAAAGAACTCGCTTTTTCCACGGAGGGGAATATCAATAACCGGGGGCTGAAGAAGAGTATCAAAAAGCTCAAAGAAATGTATGAGGAGGCAGGATACCTGGAAGCGACAGTAACAATCGACAACCTGCAGGCCACTGATAATGCTGAGCCAGTCAGAGTGATACGGTTTATCATTGAAGAAGGGCCCTGTTCAATCGTGAGATCGATTCGGATCTCAGGAAATCACTCCATTGAGGAGGAAAAGATTCTTAAACAGATGCTGACACATATCGCAGGCTTTCGTGGTAAAGGCTTATATGTACCGAAAGTTCTGGAGGCGGACCTCTTTGCCATAAAATCGTTGTATCTCACGGAAGGATACATGGATACGGAGGTAAAGAAGGACCTCAACCTGAGTTATGATAAACAGGATGTCGCAATTAGCATCACCATTAACGAGGGAATTCGAACCATCGTATCGGAATTGAAGATTACGGGGCTCAGCACCGTAGAAGGAGCAGTGGCCCTGAACGCCCTTACCTTGAAGCAGGGGGAGCCTTTTCGAAAATATAATATAAGAGGTGACGAAAATGCCATTGCGGCGCTTGTTGCCGAAAAGGGATATCCTCATGTTACCGTCAAAGGCGAGGCGCTTATAAGCTCCGACAAATCAGAAGCCAGGGTCACATATAACGTTAATGAGGGCGCCTATGTTGAGATGGGCAATGTCTATTACGCTGGAAATTTCAGGACCCGCGAATCTATTTTGCAAAATGAGCTTGGGCTTGAAACCGGAGAACCTCTCTCGCTGGTAAGAATGCTTGAGGGACAGCGTAATATCAGAAACATGGACATCTTTCAGAGTGTCCGCTTCAAGACAATAGGCCTCAAGGAAGAAGAAGATCGCGTGAATCTTCTCGTGGAGGTTGAGGAAAAGAAACCCTATTTCATTGAAGCAGGTGCAGGATATGAGTCCGAAAGCGGCTTCTTTGCCCATTCAAAGGCGGGCGATCACAACCTCTTCGGGACAAACAAAAATACGTGGATAGGCGGCGAAATAAGCCAGATAGGGTATCGTGCGGACACGGGTCTGAACGAACCCAGGCTTTTCGGTTCACACGTTTCCGCAACACTGGCCTTGTTTACGGAACGGCGGGAGGAATTCAATCAGGATTTTGGAACACAGGTCTACGGCTCTTCATTGATGTTTTCCCGCAAATTCTTTACACACACAACAACCGGCCTGGGGTTTCGTTACGAAAGGCGGGAACAGTTTCTTCGTGACGGGGAAGAAAATGCCCTTAAGACAAATGAAGACGATGAATTCGCGCCCAGAAGCCTTCTTGTCATTACACCGTCTATACGCTATGACAGCAGAGATTCCTTTATCCGCCCGCAGACAGGAGTGCTCTCCACTTTCTCCGTCGATATCTCAAAAGGTATTAGGGACTCTCTGGATGATTTTTTGCGTTACCGTCTCGATACGCGCTATTTTTTCACACCGTTTAAAAGGCTGACGTTCGCCCTGCTTGGCCGATGCGGTTATATACAAACATATGGTTCCGTGGGAAAGATTCCCGATGATCAGCTTTTTTTTCTTGGGGGGACCAGGGATGTGCGGGGATTCAGTGAAAATATGCTCAGATTCGATGAAAACAGCGATCCCCGGGGAGGGAGCGCGGTTCTCTCTGGCAGCCTGGAAGCCCGAATTCACCTTGGCCGCAATTTCGAAATCCCGTGCTTTTTTGACACAGGGACCGTTGAAGACTCTCTTGGAACAGTCAGATCAGGCAACTTCCGCTCGTCGATAGGGACGGGATTGCGATACATCACCCCAATCGGCCCCATCGGTATACTTTACGGAATTAAAATCGACCCCAGAGAAGGCGAAAGCCGCGGCAGGTTTCACTTTTCAATAGGCTATACCTTCTGACATCCCTTTAAACACAAGGCGGAGAGTGTAAGATTTGCCGCAGGAGAGGCAAGACCTGACCCCTTTTTTTTGCTAACTTTTTTGAGTCCGGCCTGGTTCCCAAGTGATATATTTTCAGTTGGAGATTTGTTCCAACGCCTCTTTTACTTCGGTCACAGGATATCTACACACCTTGTCCCGGCAAATATAAATCGTCGTTTGTCCCTCTATCAGTTTATCTTCAAGCAAGGATAATGTTCCCTCACTTTTTCCACCCGATAAAATAACATTGGGCAGGTAATGATTATCAAACCCTTTTCGTTTGGCTTCGCATTCTTTTCCTACAATAGCTACTTCGTGGGGCCCTTTGGCAAACCAGGCCATTAAAATATCCCAATTTGAATAATAAGCACCCCCCGCTAAAGCGCTTTGCTTTACATTATTAAGCATTCTTTTTGATTTCCGGATGTACTCGTCGTTGTAAAAATACCGTCCAAGTACAAACAGATTTTTTGCCATCTCGGAATTTGAAGAAGGAATGACGTTGTCGGTGACTTCCATCTTTCGGGCTATTAATGCCGGGTCAATATCGGACGTATAATAAAACATCCCGCTGTCTTCGTCATAAAAATGAGCAACGGAATAGTTCGTTAACTGTCGCGCGTCTTGTAACCATTTTTCATCAAATGTAGCTTGATACAAAGAGATAAAAGCAGAAACAGTAAAGGCATAATCATCTAGAAAAGCGTTTATAGACGCCTTTCCATTCTTATAGTTTCTGTTTAACTTACCATCGGAAGTCTTTATTTTTGTAGTGATAAATTTGGCGTTTCCTAAAGCGACATCTAAATATTTTTTATTGTCAAAAACCCGATAGGCATCGACATACGCTTTCAGCATAAGGGCATTCCATGAAGTGAGAATTTTATCATCAAGCCCCGGTCGAATCCGCCCAGCCCTTTCTTTTAATAATACTTTCTTTGCTTCCAGAACTCGTTTCGCCAGCTCGTTTTCTGTAATGTTATAGGTGTCCGCTATTTCTTTATCGCTCTCGGATTTAAATAAGATATTCTGCCCGTCTTCCCAGTTTCCCTCTTCTGTCACGCTGTAGTAGTCAATAATCAAATCGGCCTTATTGCCTAATACCTTCTTCAATTCATCCCTCGTCCATACATAAAACTTCCCCTCTTCTCCCTCACTATCGGCGTCAAATGAAGAATAAAAACCGCCTTCCTTCGATGTCAGCTCCCTCTGTATGAAATACAGGGTTTCCCTTACAATGATTTTGTAACGGGGATCTTTGGTCTGTTGATAAACGGCAGAATATAGACTGACGAGCTGCGCGTTGTCATACATCATCTTTTCAAAGTGAGGCACCTTCCAATACTCATCAGTAGAATATCGCGCAAAACCACCACCTATCTGGTCATAGATCCCGCCATCAGCCATCTTGTTCAAGGTTATTGTAACCGCCTTCAGTGCATCTGCATTTTGTGTAAGATGATGATAGTGAAGCAAAAACTGATATCCAACAGACAACGGGAATTTCGGTGCTCCCTTGTGTCCCCCGTTTGTGTAATCTATATCGCTTTTCCAGGCGGCAAAGATACGATCCAGGTCGTTTATGGTAAATTCTGTTTTTTCAGTATTCAAGTACACCATTTCACTGGATTGCACTCCCTGTGTGAGTGCCTTTGCCTGCTGCTGTGCCTTATCAGGATTTTGTTTTACAAAATTTAATACCTGCGTGAGCATACTGATCCACTGCGCTTTCGGAAAATACGTGCCGCCATACACAGGTCGACCATCAGGCAGAGCGATACAATTTAAAGGCCATCCTCCGCTACCGGTAATCAACTGCACGGCATTCATATACACCTGATCAATGTCGGGCCTTTCCTCTCTGTCGACTTTAACAGCCACGAAATGATCATTCATATATTTGGCGACTTCTTCGTCTTCGAAGCTTTCGTGCTCCATAACGTGGCACCAATGACAAGCCGCGTAACCAATGCTTATAACGATGAGTTTGTTTTCTTTCCGGGCCTTATCAAGAGCTTCTTTTCCCCACGGATACCAATTTACTGGATTGTGAGCATGCTGCAGCAGATACGGGCTACTTTCGCCAATAAGTTTATTTGTATAAGCATGTTCTGGAGATTTCATATCATCCCTCCCCTCTTCTCCTTGCCCACAAGAGGTTAAAGAAAGTAAACAAAAAAGAGTGACTAGATATACCGTTTTAGCTATGTCCAGAATGTTAATAAATTGTGAGTAGATAGCTTGGTCTTTAAGCGGAACGTGTTTCTCGTTGCCCTATATCTTTTTTCTCACCCCATCGTTTTCGAACAGGAATCCACTTTTCTTCCTGTAAGTGAATTTACATAATTTTCAGGGCAATGCGCTACTTCAAAC
>CAZSYH010000002.1:0-82020 GCA_964610735.1 uncultured Syntrophaceae bacterium
CCTTACCCCGAAAAAGATCGGGGCGGTATATTTTCTGTGGCACTTTCCTTAGGGTTGCCCCCAGTCGCCGTTAGCGACCATCCTGCCCTGCGGAGCCCGGACTTTCCTCCAGTCCACCACCTGCGGCGGACCCGCGATCATCCAATCTGCTCTGACATACCGCATATAACATACTTTCAAACCATGTCCAGCTCATCATCTATGGCCTCATTTGCCAGCCTGTCTGCCATTTTGTTCCGAGACCTGGGCACATGTTCCACTGCATATCCATCAAACATTGAAAGCTGTTTCCTTACATCCTTCATAAGCTCTTTCAATCGGCTGTTCTTTACCCTGTACTTACCATTTATCTGCCTTACCAGGAGCTCGGAATCAAGAAAAATCCGGATGTTTTTGTGCTTCGACTCGATTGCTTCTTTCAGCCCCATGATGAGGGCGCCATACTCCGCCTCATTATTTGTGCATATACCCAGAAATTTCTTCGCCGTTGCAACTACGCGCCCATTTTTATCAAATAAAACTGCTCCGGCCCCTCCATTGCCGGGATTCCCACGGCATGCCCCATCGGTATACAGGATGACTGCTTCTTCATCAGGCATCGTCATCCCTGCTTTCCCAGTATATCATCCTCTCGCAGTGCGGGCATGACATCAGACTCTCACTCCTCTGCAATTCGTTATACATTTGTGGAGGAATATTCATGTGACATCCCGAGCAGATCTCCTTCCACACAGGCACAACCGCGCGTCCATTCTTCCTGTTCTTTATGGCATCAAATTTTTTGAGGAATGTTGCCTTTATCCCGCTTCTTACCCTGTCCCTTTTTTTCAGCACACCTTCCAGCTCGGAGCCAATGGAGTCCAGATCTTTTTCCAGTCTCCTTTTCACGTTTTCACATCTGGAGCGGCAACTGGCTGCCTCACTCTCTTTTACCTTTAAACTCTCGCTGACTTTGTCAATCTCCTCCAGTATATGAATTATTTCGTCCTCGATCCCGCTGCTTTTCTCATTTATAGCGTCTATCTCCTTCAATATCGCTTCATATTCTTTATTGGTTTTGACCCCAAGCAGGCGGCCTTTTGCCTTTTTTGAATTCTCGACACTATTTTTCATGGCGGTTTCTTTTGCTTTATGATCGTCTTTCAGTTTATCCAGCCTTTGCTCGCCCTCCTCCATCTCCCTTTCACCGGCTTCCAGTTCCTCGTCAAGCCGGTTGATTTCTTTCGGTAAATCCCCCTTCTTGAGCAATAGTTTCTCCATCTCAAGATCTATGTTTTGAAGTTCAACCAAAAAAAGTATCTGCTCTTTCAAAAACCTTCCCCTTTCCGACATGCATGCAAAAAAAAAGTGCACCAAAATACTGGTGCACTTCTTAGGAAAATTCATGTAACCGTTTCTGCTGCCATCTGTGCTTTTCTAAATTTTGCATATCCCTCTTAAAATGGTGGGCCCACCTGGGTTCGAACCAGGGACCTACCGGTTATGAGCCGGTGGCTCTTCCAGCTGAGCTATGGGCCCAAAGACACCTTGAGCTGACCAAAGGGCTTTTTATACTTTATTACGTTGATTGTCAAGAATTTTTACAGGTCCCACCCGACAGACTTGCTTACGACTTTTAAGGATTTGTCAAAAGAGATGCTCCGGCAATTTCTTTATACTGTCGATTTTAATAAGGCTCATCCCTGTCTCCGGCAGAACATCACGAGACGCGGTCCCGCCGGGCAGGATACAGCGGTTGAATCCCATCCTGGACGCCTCTTTGATTCTCTCATCCATCCGGCCGACGCCGCGCACCTCTCCCGTCAATCCCACCTCGCCGCAGACAACGGTGACGGAATCAATCGACCTGTCGAGAAAACTTGACATCATTGATGAGATTATGCCGAGATCCACCGCCGGTTCGTTCAGCTTCACACCGCCGGCAACATTGATGAATATATCGTGATTCCCCAGGTGAAGTCCGCATACCTTATCCACAACGGCCGCGAGAAGGGACACCCTGTTGCGGTCCACGCCGATAGTCGTTCTTCTGGGTATGCCAAAGGTATTCTCACTCACCAGGGACTGGATCTCTACCAGTACAGGCCTTGTTCCCTCCATACTCGGCACAACCACGGAGCCGACCGCGCCTTCCGGTCTTTCCGACAGGAAGAGGGCCGATGGATTAGACACCTCGACAAGACCGCTTTCTCTCATCTCAAACACACCGATTTCATTGGTGGGGCCATACCTGTTCTTTACATTTCTTACGATTCTGAAGGCATGCCCTGAATCCCCCTCAAAGTACAGGACTGTGTCCACCATATGTTCCAATATCTTTGGCCCCGCTATCACGCCTTCCTTTGTCACATGACCTATCAGAAATATTGGAATCCCCGTCTTTTTTGACATCAGGATGAGCCTCCCCGATGCTTCCCTTATCTGGCTTACACTGCCTGGAGCGGAGGTAAGCACTGACGAGTAAACCGTCTGGATGGAATCGATAACCACGATATCGGGCTTTACTTTCTTTATCTGCTTCAGGATATTCTCGAGCGATACCTCGACAAGCACTATCAGGTTTCTTGAAGAAGCCCCTACCCGCTTGCCCCGGAGTTTAATCTGGGTTGCCGATTCCTCCCCCGACACATAGAGGGCCACCAGGCCGCCTGCGGCAAGCTTCTGCATGACCTGCAGGAGCAGAGTGGATTTCCCTATTCCGGGATCACCCCCTATAAGTATGGCGGAACCGCCCACTATACCCCCTCCCAGCACCCGGTCTATTTCGGCAATACCCGTCTGGAGTCGGTCCCTCTCATCCGCCTCGATAGTGTCGATGGAGACGGGATCTTCATTAAACCATGCCTCCGGAGAGTCTCCCGGCGAAACATCTCTAATTTCTTCTTCGACAAACTGGTTCCACTCGCCACAGGAAGGGCATTTCCCAAGCCACTTTGCGGATTGATGACCACAATTCTGACAGAAAAAAATGGTCTTTGTCTTTTTCATGAAGAATGCCCTCCGATTTTATCTGTCTCTACCACGAAGCTGGCAAACTCTAACCAATTTAACCGGTTTGCGCAACCCAAAATCCCTTGCTTCAACATACGCCCAGAGAAAAACCGTTCCAGCGATTCTGATATCACTGCCCCCGCAAACCGGCAACATGAAAACCGAGAAAAAATTCACTTATGGATGGACACAAAACGACAATTCTGGTATGAGGCCGGATTGCCAACAAGTCAGGGAGGTGATTATTATGAATAATCCAAACTTCAGTTCCGGTCCATGCGCCAAGAGACCGGGGTGGAATGTTAATGTATTGAAGGACGCGGCCCTGGGCCGTTCTCACCGCAGCGCCCTCGGAAGGGGAAAGCTGGCAAAGGCGATAACCGACAGCAGAAGGGTTCTCGGCGTACCGGAGGATTATCTCCTGGGTATAATGCCCGGCTCGGACACAGGCGCATTCGAGGGAGCCATGTGGGCGCTCCTGGGTCCCAAACCGGTAACTGTGCTCGCGTGGGAAAGCTTCGGTAAGGGGTGGGCAACAGATATAGAAAAACAACTGAAGCTCAGTCCCACTATTCTTGAGTCAGATTATGGGAAAATTCCCGACCTCAGGGGAATCGACTGGTCGAGTGACGTGATCTTTGTGGCCAATGGCACCACCAGCGGCGTTAGAATCCCCGACTGGCAATGGATACCCGATGACAGGGAGGGTCTGACCCTTTGCGACGCGACCAGCGCGGTCTTTGCCATGGCTATAGACTGGTCAAAGGTGGATGTCCTCACGTATTCCTGGCAGAAGTGCCTCGGAGGAGAAGCCGCTCACGGAATACTGGTTTTGAGCCCACGGGCAGTGGAAAGATTGGAATCTTATGATCCGCCCTGGCCAATGCCGAAGATATTCCGTCTTAAAAAGGGCGGCAAAATAAACAGCGGCATCTTCAGGGGGGATACGATAAATACTCCATCCATGCTCTGTGTGGAGGATTACCTGGACGCGCTCGCGTGGGCGGGAGAGATCGGACTGCCCGGTCTTATTGAAAAGAGCATGGCCAACCTGAAAGTGGTGGAGGAGTGGGTAGGTCAGACAGACTGGGTTGCCTTTCTCGCCGAGTCTGAAGAGCTTCGATCCAGCACATCCGTCTGTCTGAAGATTACAGACAGGAAATTCCAGTCAATGTCCATGGAAGATCAATCAGGTTTTATCAGGGATGTTGCCGGCAGCTTGAGCAGAGAAGACATCGCCCATGACACAGGTTCATACAAGGACGCCCCTCCCGGATTTCGCCTATGGTGCGGCCCCACAGTGGAGGCATCAAATGTCAGGGCAGTCGTTGAAGGGCTGGAATCGGCATGTCTGCAAAGGATGAAGAGCATTTGAAAAAGCCGCCCGGCCAATCAGGCAATAACAACAATACGAGGAAAGGATAATAACGAGTAATGAAAAAGGTTCTGGTAAGTGATACCCTGGCAAAGGAAGGCATAGAGATATTTAAAAACGCCCCCGGCATTGAGGTTGACGTAATAACCAATCTCACTCCGGATGAGTTTAAAGAGATGATAAAAGACTATGACGGCCTGGCCATAAGGAGCGCCACCAAGGTCACAGAAGATGTAATAGACAGGGCCACGCGCCTGAAGGTTATCGGCAGGGCGGGAATAGGCCTCGACAACGTGGCGGTCAAAGCGGCAAGCAAGAAGGGGATCGTGGTCATGAACACACCCGGCGGCAATACTATTACCACGGCGGAGCACGCCATAGCGATGATGTTTTCTCTGGCCAGAAGAATCCCCCAGGCCACCGCCTCAACAAAAGCGGGAAAGTGGGAGAAAAAGAAATTCATGGGTTCCGAAGTCTCAAACAAGACGCTGGGAATCGTTGGTATAGGAAGGGTGGGCTCCATAGTAGCCAACAGGGCCCAGGGTCTTAAGATGAATGTGATGGCCTATGACCCTTTTATTTCGCGTGAAGCAGCGGAGAAGATGGGGATTTGCCTTGCCTCCTTCGATGAGGTCCTGGAAAAAGCCGATTTCATTTCTGTCCATACCCCTTTGACGGATGAAACAAGGAGCCTGATCGATGCAACTTCCTTCGACAAGATGAAAGATGGCGTATTCGTCATCAACTGCGCGAGGGGTGGGATAATTGATGAAAATGACCTCCATGACGCCATCGTATCAGGGAAAGTCGCCGGCGCCGCCCTTGACGTTTTTGAGGAAGAACCAACTAAAAATACGAGGTTGCTCTCCCTGGACAATATCATCTGTACACCGCACTTGGGAGCGTCAACGGATGAAGCCCAGAAAAATGTCGCCATAGCCATCGCGCAGCAGATAGTTGATTACCTCACGACCGGAGAGATAAAAAATGCCGTCAATTTTCCCTCTGTCAGCGCGGAAGTTCTTGCCCTGATAAAACCTTATCTGACCCTCGGGGAAAAACTCGGCAATTTTGAGGCACAGATTGTTACCGGAGGGATAAAAGAGGTCGCCATTGAGTATAGCGGCGCCATCCTTGAACACAACGTGGCCCCTGTTACCATATCCTTCCTGAAGGGGCTTCTTACTCCTGTGCTGAAAGATAACGTCAACTATATTAACGCCACGGTTATAGCAGATGAACGGGGGATCAAGGTCATAGAATCAAAAAACAGTGAGATGAAGGATTACAAAAACATGATTTCCGTTACAGTGAAAACCGACCAGGAAGAATCATTCGCCGCGGGAGCCATCTTCGGGCGACAGGATCTTAGGATTGTCGGGATAAACAAGTTCATGCTGGATGTAATCCCCGAGGGCTATATGCTGATGCTCTATAACCATGACCGTCCCGGCGTTATAGGAAACATAACCTCAACTCTCGGAAATGACAATGTTAATATCGCAAGGCTCCACCTGGGACGCGAACAGGTGGACGGAAAGGCGCTTGTCGTGTTAAGTACCGACAGCTCTGTTTCCAGAGACACCCTGAAAAGGCTGAAAGCATTGCCCAATATAATATCCGTTACAAGGATAGAGATGTAGACAGTCACGTTCAGTGGCTGGAAAATTTAAATCGAAGGAAAGACCATGGCAAATGTAATAGTTGTCGGGACCCAGTGGGGCGATGAAGGGAAAGGAAAGATCGTTGACATTTACGCGCGCGAAGCGGATGTCATAGCCCGTTTTCAGGGAGGCAATAATGCGGGACATACTCTGGTTGTTCAGGGGAAACAAACCATACTTCATCTGATCCCATCAGGCGTCCTTCACAATCACAAGACATGTATCCTCGGCAACGGCATGGTTATTGATCCCGCGGTATTGATCCGGGAAATCGATGAACTCCAGGAGAAAAACCTTTTTCCCCCCGACACAAAACTCTATATCAGTGAAAACGCCCATATCATCATGCCATATCACAGGAGTCTGGACAGCGCCCGCGAGGGGCGCAAGGGAGCGGTAAAGATCGGGACAACGGGAAAGGGTATCGGCCCCGCTTATGAAGACAAGATCACCCGCACAGGCATCAGGTTTTGCGACCTTCTTAACAGAGAAACCTTCAGTGAGATGTTGCGCAGAAACATCGAAGAAAAAAATTTCTACCTGACAAAATTCTACAACGACAAGCCCGTGGAATATGAGGCCATATTCGATGAATATACCGGATATGCAGAACGTCTCAGGGAATACGCTGCAAACACATCCCTCATAATTGACAGGAAAATCAAAAAAGGCGGGAATGTTCTGTTTGAGGGCGCGCAGGGTTGCCATCTTGATATTGACTATGGCACCTACCCCTTTGTTACATCTTCCAACACATCCGCGGGCAGCGCCTGCTGCGGATCGGGCGTAGGGCCCACAAAGATAGACGCCGTCGTGGGTATCTGCAAGGCATATACAACCAGGGTCGGAGCTGGCCCTTTCGTAACGGAGCTGACCGGAGAAATGGGTGAGCGGATTCAAAAAGCGGGGGTAGAGTTCGGCGCCACGACAGGGAGAAAGCGCCGATGCGGATGGCTTGACATGGTACTTGTCAAAGAATCGGTCAGAATCTCCGGAATAACCGGTATAGCCCTTACCAAGTTGGACGTTCTCACTGGAATCGACAAAATAAAGATATGCGTCGCGTACAAAACGAAGGATGAGGAATTCGCGGAGTATGTCCCCCCCGACACAAAACTGTTCGCCCAGTGCCACCCCGTTTATGAAGCAATGGATGGGTGGTCGGAAGACATACGCGAGGCAAAAACCATAGATGAGCTGCCGGTTAACGCGAGAAAATATATCGAAAGGCTGGAAGACCTAGCCGGGGTAAAAATGTCCCTCATTTCCGTGGGGCCTGGAAGAGATGAAACTATTATGCTGGAAAATCCGTTTGATTGAGCTGACAGTTCAGGGAGGTAACTTTCATTAAAGATATTTCATTAGATTCAAAAAGACTCGCTCTGCAGTGTGTTAACGCGGCTCTGGACAGAAAAGCTGAAGACCTTGTCATTCTCAAACTTAAGGATGTGTCGTCCTTTGCCGACTATTTTGTTATATGCAGCGGAAATTCAGACCGGCAGATACAGGGGCTTGCCTCTCATATCGGGCAGAAACTGAAGAAGGCGGGGATATTCCCCCTTGGAATCGAGGGAGAACGTTCCGGAAGCTGGATACTTATGGATTATGGTGACGTGATAATACATATTTTCTACAAACCGGTTAGGGAGTTTTACGATATTGAGGGGCTGTGGTCGGACGCGCCCAGAATGACCATCGGAGAATCTGTACAGAAACTGACCGTTCTCAATGATGATATGTGAGGCAAAAGAGATAGTCTCCGGTCTTGCCGACATACTGTTTCCCCCGGAGTGTCGGGCATGCGGAACAGCGCTGATCGCTGATGGAGAGCACCCCTTCTGTCCTGAATGCCTCTCCACGATAAATTTTGTAGCCTCCCCCCTGTGCTCCTCCTGCGGTCTGCCCTTTACAGAAACTGATGGAGTAAATCATCTCTGCGAAGAGTGTATCCTGTCGACCCCTCCCTTTTCCATGGCCAGGGCGTTGGGAAAATACGAGGGAGCCCTGCTGGACACCATCCACCTGTTCAAGTATAATGGGAAGGTGTCGATTGGAGAAGCACTGGGAAGGATGATGGCAAAAGCCTGTTACGACTCCCTCGCGACAGGGGATTATTCGCTGATCATACCCGTTCCCCTTCATCCGAAGAAATTGAGGGAGCGAGGATTTAACCAGTCACTTATCCTCGCGAGACAGATATCAAAAAGGTTTTCCGTTCCCATTGACTTTATCACTCTCAGGAGGGTGATCCATACAGAATCGCAGGTCGGCCTCTCAAGACAAAAAAGGGCGGTAAATGTAAGGGGCGCCTTTGAAGTAACAGATCAAACCGGAATCGAAAACAAAAAGATATTGCTGATAGATGATGTCTATACCACAGGCAGCACGGCGAGGGAGTGTTCGAAAATATTGATGAAAAACGGCGCAAAAGAGGTGGCAGTGCTCACTCTGGCAAGGGCCTGACACAAAGAGAGGTGTCTATGGACAAGATATTATCCGGGAAAAATTTGAGAGAAAGGCTTGAAACACTCAGAGACGAGGGGAAAAAAATAGTTTTCACCAATGGCTGTTTTGATATTCTCCATGTCGGCCACGTAAAATACCTCAACCAGGCGAAGGGGCTGGGCGACATCCTGGTACTTGCCCTCAACAGCGATTCATCGGTAAAATCCATAAAGGGATCATTAAGACCTGTTGTCCCTCAGAATGAAAGGGCATACATAATGGCAGCCCTCGATATGGTGGACTATGTAACCATTTTTGATGAAGACACTCCCCTCGAACTGATAGAATATATCGAACCCGACATACTGGTTAAGGGAGGGGACTGGAGCGAAGACACCGTTATCGGACGCAAATCAGTGGAAAAAAGAGGCGGGAGGGTTGTTATTATTCCACAATTCAACGAGTCTTCAACGGACCATCCGGCGTCAACAACAAATATAATAAAAAAAATAATAAATGCATATAAAGACGACGAGTAATTTTTTCTTTACAAAGATAGATTCATTGTATATATGGATTCCGTCAATTTAAGGAAGCGGAGATAGACTTAAATGAAACCGGATCAACTCGAATATTTCAAGGATTTGTTCACACAGAGAATGGAAGGTTTGATGGGCGAAGCGGGTAAGACCGTTTCCGAAATGACCGAAGGCTCTGAAAGTTTCCCCGACGTAACAGACAGAGCATCTCAGGAATCCGACAGGAACTTTGAGCTCAGGATCAGGGACAGGGAAAGAAAACTGGTAGGGAAAATTAAATCGGCCCTTAAACGCATTGATGACGGCACCTTTGGAATATGCGAGGTGTGCGGGAAAAAGATATCGCAAAAAAGATTGATGGCGCGTCCGGTTACCACCCTCTGTATAACCTGCAAAACACAACAGGAAAAACAGGAAAAACAGCGGGGAGAATAGGCGCCTCCACATAAACCTCAACTGCCCTGAGGGTCTTATCTCTTACCCCCGAGCACAGCATACGTTTTGTTATTGTCCCGCAATCTCCACGGAAAGACACCGTCCAGGCAAAGCCCCTATCTAAATGAAAAGATCCTCATTCCATATAGTTTTTATCCTGGTCGTATCCCTGGGTTTCGTCCATGCGGGATTCGCGTATATCCCCTCTGCCAGACAGATTCTGCAACCATTCCTGAAGGAATACAGCGGTCTTCATACCATAAGAGTCGACGTGGAAACCGTGATATATGACGATCTGTCCGAAAAGACAGAGGTCAGGGAACATCTTCTGATAAAGAAAGGGGGCGCGTTTAGATCCGAAAGGGCTTTTCCGCATGGGGATAATATCCTGATACAGGATGGGAAAAAGACACTTAATCTGGGTGTTGAAACGGCAAATGCCGATGAAAGAAGATTAGACACCGTTTTCCCCACCATATTTTTTCAGAAGTCAGTGAACGATCTGCTTAATGCCCTCAATTTCCTTGGCGTGGACACCGAAGCCGTCAGCATCGACAGGATTGACGGGAAACCCGTCTTCGTTGCAGGCAGGGGCCTTGAGGCAGCGCCAGGAAGCCGGCTGTGGATAGAGAGAGAGAGAAGACTGCCCCTGCGATTCGTCGGAGTGGGAATGTCCGGCGGAGAACGGATCGTTTTGAGGGCTGAATACATGGATTATCACCAGGCGAGCAAACGCTTCTGGCTCCCTGAAAGGATAGAGTATTACAGGAATGATGTTCTGTGGGTTGTCAGCATGCTTAAAAACATCACCATAAATGAAAATCTGCCCGAGGCCCTCTTCAGTTTGCCGGAGGGGGAAAATGCCTGTTCCCCTGTCACAAATTTTCTCAACATCAAGGAATGATCGATGTTTGTCAATGTAGTCGTAAGCATACCATCAGCAAAGCCTTTCACCTATGCCGTGCCGGATGGAATGGAAGCGCAGATAACCATCGGCAAGAGGGTTCTCGTGCCGTTCGGCAAGAGGAAAGTGACAGGCTATATCGTAGGATCAACTCCCTCAACAGAAATAAAATCCGTTAAAAATATTATCGAACTGCTGGACACGGAGTCCCTTTTTAACGCGGAAGACCTCGAATTCTACCGGTGGACATCGGATTATTACATGTATCCGCTGGGGAAGGCCCTGAAGGCGTCTCTTCCGGGCGGGATAGACGTGGAAAACAATCTGTGGGTCTCCCTCTCCGATAACCGGAAGCCGGGAGAGGATGGTCTGTCCGACGCGCAGCGCGGTATAATCGGGATATTGACCAATCATCCTCATGGTCTTTCTGTCAATAAACTGAAAAAAGGCACCGGAAGAAATAATATCCTTGATGATCTCAGGAAACTTCAATCTCTGAAATATGTAACCTTGGAAGACAGAATCAGGAAGGCCGCTGTAAAAAAGAAGCAAGAAAAAAGAGTAAGCATAACATCTCCCTTCCCCCCGGAAATCAAATTGACCGAAAAACAGCAAGCTGTCTGCGATTTTTTAAAAAGACATGGCGAGGTCGGGTTGCCGTCACTTTGCGAAGAATTCAAAAATGCTCAGGCCACGATAAAACGCATGGAAACAAAAGGCCTGATACATATATCCACAAGGGAGATCTACAGAAGCCCGGGCAAAACTCCTCATATCGGGCAGCAGAACACACACATAATCCTGAATAACGAACAGAAGTCGGCCCTCGATGAAATATTCCTGGGGATAAAATCCCGCGGGTATTTTCCCTGCCTGCTCCACGGCGTCACCGGAAGCGGAAAAACTGAGGTGTATCTCAGGGCGATAGAAGAAACCATCCGCCTGGGCGGCAGCGCCATCTACCTCGTGCCGGAGATAAGCCTGACACCCCAGCTCAGGAGCAGGATAAGAGACAGATTTGACGAAAACGCGGTCGCCATACTGCACAGCGGCATTGGAAAAAGCGCGAAATATGACGAATGGCGGAGGATACAGCGGGGTGAAGCCCGGGTTGTCATAGGAGCGAGATCGGCCATATTCGCCCCGGTCAGGAATCTGCGGCTTATCGTGGTAGATGAAGAACATGATTCCTCATACAAACAGGATGATCATCTCGCGTACAATGCGCGCGACCTAGCGATAGTAAGGGCAAAACATAGATCAGCTGTGGTGATTCTGGGCTCGGCGACACCCGGTATCCAGACATATTTCAACACGAAAAGCAAAGCTTTCAAGCTCCTCGAACTGACCCAGCGGGTGGCCGGAAGGGATCTCCCCCGCGTAGATATCATTGACATGAAAGAAGAAGGCCGATCAGGAAAAACCGCGCCCATTTTCTCCCGACCCCTTATAGACGCGATCCGGGAAACGCTCGACGCCGGCAAACAGACACTCCTTTTTCTGAACAGGCGGGGGTTCCATACCTTTCTCTATTGCCTCGACTGCGGCTACATATTCAAATGCCTTAATTGCTCCGTCTCCATGACACACCACAGAAACGACAATTCTCTTCGATGCCACTACTGCAACTTTCGCGTAAAAGCCCCCCCGGTATGTCCCTCATGCGAGGGTTCCCGCATAAACAGTTATGGCATGGGCACCGAGAGGGTGGAGGAGGAAATAACAACACTCTTCCCCGGCGCGAGGGTAAAGAGAATGGACAGTGATTCCACCTCAAAACGAGGCTCATACGAAAAAATTCTAAAATCCCTCGACAGCGGTGAGATAGATATTCTTGTTGGAACACAAATGATCACAAAAGGTCATGATTTCACAGGGGTCACCCTGGTCGGGGTCGTATCAGCGGACAACTCCCTGAACATTCCCGATTTCAGGGCCGCGGAAAAGACCTTCCAGATACTGACACAGGTTTCAGGCAGAGGAGGAAGAGGAGATTCGCCGGGAAGGGTTATCATACAGACCTTCAACCCGGACAACTACGCAATAAAGCGGGCTCAGGAGTACAACTATATCAGCTTCTATAATAACGAGATTCAGACGCGCCGGGAGCTTGGCTACCCGCCCTTCAGCCGTATGGTAAACCTCACAATATCAGCCACAAATGAAGCCCGGATCATTGGCTGTGTCAAAAATCTGAATACCGTTGCCCGAGATCTTGCCCGGCAGGCAGGAGGAAAGATCTCCGTGCTGGGACCCGCGGAGGCCCCCCTGTCCAGAGTCAAGGGTCGTTACCGGTGGCACATGCTCCTGAAAGGAAACGACATAAAAACTCTCCACACCCTGGCCGGCAACATACTGGCAAACACCAGAGAACCCGGTCTGCGTATCAGAGTCGATGTGGACCCCGTGAATTTCATGTAGAGAAATCCTACCCGGACACGCAATCCTGATCTGGTAATTTGCGAGGTTTTAAGCCTATCCCCATAGTCAAGACAAAAAACAGGGCTGTTTAAGGTGCATAGAGTAAGAAGCCTGTTTTGTTATAGTTATTAATAGTTCTTTGTCGTAATATACTTCATAGGGAGTGAGATATCCAAGAGTTTCGTGGAGCCTCTCCGTGTTGTAGAAGTTAAAATAGATGGACAGAAGTGAACGTGCTTCTGAAACAGTCCGGTAATCATGGAGATAGATTTCTTCAAAAACTATAACGATAGCTACGGCCACCCCGCGGGAGATCAGGTGCTTTCCCAGATTGCAAACGTCTTCAAAAAACTGCTCAACAGGCCCACGGATCACTGCATGAGGACCGGCGGCGAAGAATTCTGTATAGTCTTTGCCGATTCGGACAAGGAAAAATCTATTGAATTCCTGGAGGAGATCAGGGTCGGGATAGAGGCGTTGAAGATTAAACACGAATACAGCGATGTACACCCGTATGTCACCGTTTCAGCGGGCGCTGTTGTCGGTTTCGGAACCGACATCCCCGATAATGAGCGGCTCTACCGTCAGGCGGATGAGGCGCTCTACAAGGCGAAGGAGGAGAGGAACAAACTGGTAGTGACCGGGGAGGTACGATTACGGGGTCAGGCCTCACATTCGACAAAACAGTGACAGCAACCATTTTTTTCTTTGTACAATATCATTACATCCCGTATTTCATCAAGCAGTTTTCTGTTTTTAGAAGTACTTTCAGGCGTTGACGTATGGTGTGTCTCCTTTGATAAAAATAGTGTAACTGGTACATACTCAAGTCAATTTGAGCATTAACGGGTCGTAACGGACAGAAACGGGCCTCCAGGATAACCTCCGTCAGTAAAAATTTGTGGCTTATGAAAAATTTATCGTTGGCATTTCTTGTTATTCTAATCCTTACGGGATGTTCCGCGTGGGATGCTGCCCGCGTAGCCAGGATAGCGGCTACCGGGGATATTGCGTCCGCCCAGCGAATGGCCGCGGAAAAGGCGGTCCGGTATGCCGCGAACCCGAAGGCGCTGGATCGGGATATAAAGCACTTTCAGAAAGAGTTTGCGAAACTTGTTGAAACATTCAGAAAAGCTGTCGGAGGTGTCTGGGGAAAAGAAGAAATAAAAGAACCCGGACCCAGGGAATATGTCAAATACACTCAGAACTACCTTTCCCGTGCTTCGGTTGATTTTGACAGGGGGATAATCACTGTTGAAACTCTGGACCGGAAAGATCCATTAAAAAGCCTGAAAAATGCCATCATTACAACCCTGCTTACCCCTGACGATCCCCGAGCCGTGGACATTTATTCTGCCAGGTCTGTGAAGCTGGGTAAAATGCCTTTTCTCTATGGTGAAGTAAATGACCACGAGGGCAAAAATATTCGATGGTCCTGGCGGGCAGGATGTTTCGCCGATTATCTCATCAAAAACAGGCTTCAGCCCAGGCAAATCAAAGCCGGTGATAAAACCAAAGACGTACCTTGTGTGATTATCCCGATGGTAAAAGATCACTGTGAAATACGGGCTCTGAAGTACAGGCCGCTCGTTGAACGTTTCGCAAAGGATCTTTCCATCAGCAGAAACCTTGTCTATGCCATTATTAAGACCGAAAGCGATTTCAATCCATACGCTGTGAGTAACGCTCCAGCATTTGGACTCATGCAAATCGTTCCCACGACTGCAGGACAAGACGCTCACAGGTTTTTGAATAATGTTGATGGCCTGCCCTCCAGGGAGTTTCTCCTTAATCCCGGGAACAATATTCAATATGGCACCGCTTACCTTCATCTCCTGTATTACAAATACCTGAGTGATATTCAACACCCCGTATCCAGGGAATATTGTGTCATTGCCGCCTATAACACCGGCGCCGGCAATGTCCTGCGCACCTTTGACCCCGACAGGAACCTCGCGCGGCAACGCATAAACGAGATCGGCCCGCTCCAGGTATTCAAGACTCTTCAAACAAGACTGCCCCACGATGAAGCAAGAAGATATCTGGCAAAAGTAATGGATGCCAAGAAAAAATTCGTGAAGTTTTAGCCCCTGTTGATTTTCACAAAAAAGTTGACAGAGCCTGATAAAGGCCATAGTGTAATTTCATTCTCGGGAGTGACAGAGAAGTGGGAGTAATATTCTTCTCGGCTGATCATCGAACGAGTAGCTAGAACATTTGAGGAGGGAAGTTATATGCAACATGATAGTGACGTGGTGATTGTAAGTGCGTGCAGAACACCACTCGGAACGTTTCAGGGCGGCCTGAGTAAAATTCCGGCTACAGAGCTCGGCGCCGTTGTCATTAAAGAAGCGATAAAAAGGGCAGGCCTTCAGCAGGAAGATATCGACGAGGTCATTATGGGTATGGTTCTCCCCTGCGGATACGGCCAAAACCCGGCGAGACAGGCCTCCATCAAGGCGGATATTCCCTTCGAGAAGTGCGCGATCACCGTCAATAAGGTATGCGGTTCCGGTCTTATGGCAGTGATGCTGGCGGCACAGTATGTCCAGACAGGTTTTGCGGATCTTGTGGTAGCCGGAGGCATGGAAAATATGAGCGCGGCACCGCATTATCTCCCCGATTCGCGTCTCGGGATTCGAATGGGAACGGGCAGTCTTATTGATCATATGGTTCACGACGGACTCTGGGATGTCGTTAATGATTTTCATATGGGTTTCACAAACGACATTATTTCAGAAGAATGGAAGGTCAGCAGAGAGGATCAGGATGCATTTGCCTGTGAATCCTACAGACGGGCAACTGAAGCAGTCGAAAAGGGAACTTTTGTCGAGGAAATCGTGCCCGTCGCATCTCAGGATCGACGAAAGGGACCCATTATCATCGACACCGATGAAGGCCCCAGGTTTACCGGCGTGGAACTCCTTTCTAAAATGAACCCTGCCTTCCAGAAAGAGGGCTACGCGACCGCCGGGAATTCCGCCATCATCAGCGACGGGGCGTCGGCCCTTGTGGTAACATCCCGCAAAACAGCGCAGGAGCGGGGTCTTCCTGTTCTCGCGAAAATTTATGCATACGGAGCAGCCGGAATCAAGCTTGAGCATGTCCTCATGGCTCCCATCAATTCTATTCCGAAGACACTTAAGAAGGCGGGCCTTCAAATAGCCGATATTGATTTGCATGAAATCAACGAGGCCTTTTCGGGATCAACCGTTGCCATCATGAGAACCCTCGGTATCGACCACGAAAAGGTAAATGTAAACGGCGGTGCGGTTGCACTTGGTCATCCGATTGGCGCGTCGGGCGCCCGGGTTCTGACAACACTCATCCATGAAATGAGGCGGCAAAACCTTGAGATGGGACAGGCTTCGCTCTGCCTGGGTGGCGGTGAAGCAGTCACCATGATTATCGAAATGGAGTAATATTATGCCTAAAAAAGAAAAAAATCTGGGATCTTTTGGCCAGAGAATACAGACATTGCGGGAAAAACAGGGCTTGAGCCTGGAGGAACTGGCTCATGAGACAGGCTATCCTCCCGATATATTGAAAAAAATAGAAGCTGACGATACTGTCCCCCCCGTGTCACTGGTAATACAACTCAGTCATATTTTCAAGATAGATGTTGACCAGCTTGAGAGCGTGGAAGAAAAAAAAGCCTCCCGACGACGGGTCAAGAGTCACAAAAAGCGGGTGGATTCCTACGCGTATACCTCCCTGTCCCGTCCTGGTTCAGATAAGCATCTGAGGGCATATCTTGTGACGATTGATCCTGAAACACAGCATAAGGGTGTTGAGTACCACCACGAAGGTGAAGAGTTCGTCTATGTCTTAAAGGGCGGCCTTACAATCCAAATTGGGGATAACGTGACAAAACTGGAAGATGGCGGGTACATTCATTTTAATTCCGCCCTCCATCATAAATTGAGCAACCCCACAAAAGAGACCACTGAGCTTCTGGTTATTGTCTATATTCCATAGGAGGACTACACCTTGTTTCAACTGACAAGCGAACAGGAAATGGTCAGATTGATGGCCAGGAACTTTGCGAAAAAAGAGCTCGAACCCTATGCATGTGAACGGGATAAGAATGAAACATTCCCCGCGGAAGTAATCAGGAAAATGGGTGAGCTCGGCCTTATGGGTATGATGATTCCTCCAGAATATGGGGGTTCCGGCGCGGGAACAGTGAGTTATTCACTCGCACTGCAGGAAATTGCTTATGCCTGCGCTTCTACGGCCGTCACTATGTCCGTGGCGAACCTCTCAACGGAACCTCTCCTTCATTTCGGCAACGAAGAACAGAAACAAAAATACTTGCTACCTCTTGCCTCCGGTGAAAAACTCGGCGCCTTCGCGATTACGGAACCGGATGCCGGTTCTGATCCAGGCAGCATGGTAACCAGTGCCGAGGAAAAAGATGACCATTATCTTATCAACGGGAGAAAAATCTTCATCACCAACGGCAGTTATGCCGATGTTATTAATCTGATCGCGCGCACCGACCCTCAAAAGGGCAATCGAGGGCTATCGGCTTTTCTCATCGAAAAAGGGATGTCTGGCTTTTCCATCGGGAAGAAAGAAGAGAAACTGGGCCTTCACGCATCAGACACGGTTGAACTTATCTTTGATGATTGTATAGTTCCAAAGGAAAATTTACTGGGAAAGAAAGGCCAGGGCTTCAAGATTGCCATGACCGCTCTGGACAGTGGCCGCATCGGAATCGCATCACAATCACTGGGAATTGCGCGGGCATGCCTGGACGAGGCCGTCAGCTATTCTCAAGATCGCAGGCAATTCGGCAGGGCGATCAGCGCCTTTCAGGCGATACAGTGGATGATAGCCGATATGGCCACCCAGATTGAAGCGGCATACTGGCTTGCACTGTCAGCGGCCAACCGGAAAGACCTGGGGGTTCCCTTCACAAGAGAGGCGTCCATGGCAAAACTCTTTGCCTCTGAGCTGGCGAACAGGGCCGCGTACAAGGCCCTTCAAATTCACGGGGGATATGGCTATATGTCGGACTATAAAATAGCACGTCTCTACCGTGACGCGCGAGTTACCACTATTTATGAAGGAAGCTCGGAAGTTCAACGGATTGTCATTGCCAGGGAAACCTTAGGGCGTGGAAGCAACCATTGAAAGGTGTTGCCGGATGAGCGACCATATCGAAAAAGGAACGAAGAAACAAGACCGGGGCCTTGTAATGGTCCTGACCGGGGACGGAAAGGGGAAAACTACATCGGCGCTCGGGCAGGCCCTCCGGGCACTTGGCCATGGCTTCAAGGTTTATATGATCCAGTTTATGAAGGGGAGAAAATATGGCGAGGTGCTTGCCGCTGAAAAGCATCTTCCCGGTTTGACCGTTGCGCAATTCGGTCTCGACAGCTTTGTCATGAGGGACAACCCCGCGCCCGTGGATATCGAACTGGCACAGGAAGGGCTGGAGAGCGCACAAGAAATCATTGCTTCCAATGCGTACGACATGGTGATACTCGACGAAATTAACGTGGCCATTGATTTTAAACTGATATCGCTGGCCTCCGTATTGGAGCTGATTAAGAATAAACCCATGGAGCTGACCCTGATCCTCACCGGAAGGTATGCCCCACCTGAGATTGTCGAGATGGCCGATATGGTAAGCGAAGTAAAAGAGATAAAACATCACTATGCCTCCGGCATAAAAAACCGTGCAGGTATCGAGTATTAGGAATAAAGGGATCCTCTGCCAGAACGGGCGTCGTGATTCAATGCCGTGTGTACGAGAGCCCACTGTCGTTACACATCAACAGGCTATTCCATTTCAGCTTTCAAACGGGTTACATGATCCAGCGTTTTTTGAGATCCGTTTCCCACGGATCTGAGTACAGCCAGAATTTTTTCCTTGTCGACATGGTCTCTGTCGATGAGTCCCGCCATTTCTGATATATCCATCGTAAAAACACGAAACCGATCAAACAGATCATCCCTCAGATCATTGGAAACCATATCGACAAATTTGAAAAGGTACTGAAATTTAAGGTTTTCTTTGTAGTCACCCAGATGAAATATGATTGATCTCTCCGTCTCCTGCTTTAGCCTCCTCACGCCATCTCTCAAGGCGAGGATCCCCACCTCTTTTTTGTTTTGAATCTGCCGTCTGAACAGTTTTTTTATAATCTTGGCAACATTGTAGAATCCCAGACGCATGACGGCCTCGGCACGAACCCTGGCAGTGTACCGGAGCGGTGAAACGAGAGGCGGAACATTGAGACCGGCCCTCTTCCTCAGGTCTTCGATGTCGATTGCCCGCTTTACCCCCGGTGTGTACTCTACCGAAGAGATGCCCAGGTTTTTTGCCGTCTCTTTATATCTCTGAAGAGTATCGCGAACCAGTGCATCATACGAACCGGAGGTCTTGTCGAGAGAGTTGAAAATCTTCTTCTCTTCCTGTCTTATAAACTGTATCAACCGAGGATTGACCGTCTCCGCCATAAAAAAATCAAGGTCATGTTTAAAATCCTGGAACAGCATATACAGGGCCGTAGAAAATCCCATTCCCTCAAGATCATTCTCATTTCTTTCATAATTGGGTTCGTATTTTCTCACAAACCCTTGTATGTTATTGATCACGGGCCCATAGCGAATATCCATGAATCCATCCACCTCTTTGCCGATCTCATTCTTTGTCTTGCGCGATGCGCCGTCCATGGTGTCTTTTATTACCGGATTCAGATCCTTCAACTGTCTGCGGGCATTTTCCATCTTCTCAAAGACAGCCCCGGCTTCCTTCGAATCTCTTGTCAGAATGTCGCTGTTGACACCAGCCCAATCCTTCAGGGATGCCATCATAACTGCAACCCGCTCCAGGGGGTTCTTCAACAGAAGTGTAAATCTGTCCCGCGTAAGCTTCTCCCGAAATACAGACTCAAATCTCTCGCTCTCCTGATCTGAAAATCCAGCAAACTCTTTTTCGCCTTGCCACTGCTCCAATTTGGCTCTGTCTCTGCGGGATACATCCTTCATCTTCCTGAGAAGATTAAATAATGTGGAAATCGTAAATATTGTGGGATCAGGTTTTATTACCGATATTTCCTCTTCTATTCTCCCGACAAGAGCTGTAAGCCCCTCTATGCTTTCATGTTCATTGAAATCACAGTTTATGACAAAGAATATGTTCTCCATAAGCCCCATTTTTCTGATCATGGAGAGAAATTTTATATCCGCCTGTCTCACACCCGTTCGGCTACTCAGGAGGTAAATGATAAGATGGGTGCGGAGAAGATATTCCTGGGTCATTGAAAGGTGCAGGGGATTGGGGGAATCGCTTCCCTGGCAATCCGCTATCTCAATGTTATCATACAGTTCTTCTGCCGAAGGAATCCGCAATTCAAGGTTTCTCAGATAGATCGCGAGAGAATCATCGCCCACAAAATCCTTGTGCCTGACAAATTCCGAACCATCAAATCTCCTCGTCCTGGCATCAAGAGAGATTATATTCTTTACGTGTTCATACCCCTTAAGATAAGCCATAAGCAGCATGTTGTTGACATCAAGAGTCTCCTGTAAAATGATATTCTCCGAGCCGAGCGCCTTTAGAGCCCTCTCCAACCCCTTCCGGTCCCCTCCACGCCTTATGTCGAACTGCCCGTCACCGGAACCCCTGTCGAAAGCGGGGAGAAATACCATTGCCTGCCGCATATCCGCGTTTACATCATCCCATGTCTTGAAATCGAGAATCGCCTTCAAGGCTGGGCCCCTTCGTGTCTTTGTCACGATAGATGTTACTACGCCAGCCCCTCGCTTGAGATAATCCCCGCCCAAAAAGGCATTTACGAACGTACTCTTCCCCGATTTTATGGCCCCCACCACGGCTATCCGCAGTATACCCTCATCTACTTGCGCCTCTATGGAACCGCTCATTTTTTCCCATTCATCGAAAGGGAGACTCGATATACCGGGAAGCTCCCCCGCTGCATCAAAAAGAGTCTTGATCTCTCTGTTTATATGGAAAAGCTCATTTTTCATCGAATCAAATGTTTTCATTAGACGCCTCTATCCAATAATAATATCCTCAAGCGCACGCTTCGGCACATGATGAACGCTATCACTATCTCTCCAGTAGGTTGTATCACCGGAAGGGGGAACCTCCGCTATTACTACTTTCTCCTTCGGCCTGCCGAGGGCCACGACAAGCGCTATTTCGCAACTGTCCGGAATGATGAGCTTTCCCCGAAGCTGTTCACGTTTTACCGAAGCTAACATACAGCCCCCCAGCCCCTTTTCCACCGCTCCAAGAAGTATGCTCTGGGCCGTTATTCCAACATCATACTTTACATAGGGATTGCTCAATCCCTTATCTTCCAGTATGATTATATACGCAGACGGTCGTTCTCCCTCGGAAGGCCCCGGCCAATCTTTCAGAGAAGCGGCCCAGGCAAGAGTTGAAAACACTATCGCATTCCTGCCGGGGTCGCAGGACAACACGTATTTCAGCGGCTGTTTATTGCCTGCCGACGCGCTCAGCCTGGCAAGATCGACAAGTTCCCTCAATGTATCAAGATCCACGGGAAAATCCTGGTGAAAACGCCGATAACTCCTGTTTTTTGTTACCAGATCTCTTATCATTTTTCCTTCCTTTCATTGATGTTCTCCGGTTATCATCCGGGCGATTTTTTAGAAGGCGTTAATACTAAAACATAAACCATTTAATCTCAAGAGAGTTTAATGTTTTAGCATTCACTTCATCTCTCTTGTCCTTCCCGCGAATCGTACCCTCGACGCCCCCCCTTCTGGTCGGAAAGAGAAATATCAGGAAAAATGATAAGCTCTCCTACTACTTTTAAATATTATTTGACTAAATATCGTTATCGTGGCAGGCTGAGTTTCCCACAAATACATCTGTCTCAGGGGTGAAGCATACCATGAATGCTCTGTTGCGCATATTCAAGGTTCTCTGGGTTTCCTTCTGGCTAGGATTTGCCACCGTTGTAGTATTTATTCCGATTGTTGTGTCTGCCTCGCTGAGTTCCACGGGAAATCTTGCGTTTACTATTTCAAGGGTGTGGGCGTGGTTAATGCTGAAGGTAACATGGGTAAGCCTTAAGAGCAGAGGCAACGAGAATATCCGGCAAGGTCAGTCATATATAATAATATCGAATCACCAATCGCTCTTTGACATCCTCGCCCTCGTAGTAGAACTTGGCATCCAGTTTCGCTGGATCATCAAAAAGGAACTCCGCAAGGTGCCGCTCTTCGGATTTGCCCTCTACAAATCGAGGAACATATTTATAGATCGCTCCGACAGGCAGAAGGCGGTAAGAAGTATCAGTGCAGGGATAAAACGTCTTTCCCTGGGTGTTAGTGTCATGTTTTTTGCCGAAGGCACGAGGTCACCCGATGGAGAGATACATAAATTTAAAAAGGGAGGATTCGCGACGGCTGTGGAAAGCGGTCTTCCTATTCTTCCGGTAACAGTAAATGGCAGCAGAAAGATTCTTCCGAAAAAAGCCCTCGCGTTCAACCCGGGGGGTATAGAGTTGGTCATAGGAAAACCTGTTGTCACGGAACACTATACTCACGACAACTTGGAAGATCTTATGGACAAGACCAGAAACATTATCGTTGCCAATTTTAATCCTGATTATCCCGAAAGAGCAACGTCATGAAGATATCGGCAAAAGCCGCCCTTCTGTCAGGGTTTGCATTCCCGGGAGCAGGACAGATTTACCTGAAACGATTCCGGAGGGGCGTCACTATAATGATTCTTGCCTCTTCAGGGATTGGGGTCATTGTCTGGATGGCCACTGTCAGAGCGCTCTCTGTTCTCAAGAGGATACAGAATCAGCTGGATCAGGTCGATATGGCCACCATATCGAATGTAGCGCTGGCCGCCTCAGCGAATCATACATCAATATATTACAAACCCATTTTACTGTTTATAGTTTGCTGCTGGCTCTTTTCTGTAATAGACGCTTACAGGATAGGTAAAACGAGGGAATATTTAGAAAAAACTCAGGGGATTTGAGGTAGCGATCAATGGCGGATATTGAAAAATACTCATACAAAATCACAAGGAAAATACGGGTTCGTATCCCGGACATCCCCGGCGCATTTGGCCAAATTGCAACGGAGCTTGGAAAGCATGGCGCCGTGCTGGGTGACATTACAAAAGTACATCTTACCTCTCAATATATCACACGGGATGTGATAATGTTTTTCGACGATGAAAAACAGTTTTCAGACACGATTTCCGACCTGGAACACCTTAAAGGTTATAAAATAATCTCCATCGAAGACGAAGTCCTGCATCTACATCGCGGCGGCAAGATAGCCATAACTCCGACGGCAAAGGTAGATACGCTGAGTGATCTGAGGATGATTTATACTCCGGGAGTTGCTCAGGTGTGCAATTACATCATTGAACATCCTGAAGAGGCACGGGAATATACATCCATCGGCAATTCCGTATGCATCGCGACAAACGGCTCCGCCGTGCTGGGTCTCGGCGACATCGGCGTCCTTGCGGGAATGCCCGTTATGGAGGGTAAATCAGTCATCCTGAACAGAATGGCGGGTGTAAGTTGCATACCTCTCCTTATAGAAAGCGACAACGCGGACAGGATCGTTGACACACTTGAAGCAGTATCAAAGACATTCAGCGTCATCATGATAGAGGATATAAAAGCGCCCCTCTGTTTCGAGGTAGAAGAGAGGCTACAGAAAAGAGTAGACATCCCCGTCTTTCATGATGATCAGCACGGGACAGCGACTGTTATCTTGGCTGCGCTACTGAAGGCACTACAGCTTGTAGACAGACAAAAGGAAAAGGTAAAAATCGTCATCAGCGGCGCGGGCGCGGCGGGAGTGGCCACCGGAAAGATGCTCATGGAATACGGCTTCAGGCATATAACTATCTGCGACAGAAAAGGGGCCCTCTACATGGGCAGACCGGAACATATGAACGCATACAAGAATTCAATTGCTGAACTTACCAATAAACCCGGAGAAAAAGGTGACTTAAAAGAGGTTATGAGGGGAAAGGATATTTTTATTGGAGTCTCATCATCAAATCTGGTCTCAAAAGATATGGTGCGAAGCATGAATAATGCCCCCATTATCTTCGCATTAGCCAATCCTCTTCCCGAGATACACCTTGGAGACGCATTGGAAGCTGGGGCAGCGATAGCGCTGGACGGCAGAACTATAAACAATTGTCTGGTCTTTCCCGGTATTATACGCGGCACGCTTGACGCGGGTGCCCCAAGAATCACCTATCCCATGAAATTCAGCGCCGCTGAAACCCTTGCATCCCTGGCAGGCAAACATGAGATAGTGCCTGACTTTATGAATCCCGGCGTGCACAAAAAGATAGCGGAGGCTGTAGAACAAGCGGCATTGTAAGCTCTGCTCTTGCTTTTTGATGTTTCAGCTTATATGTAAATACAGAATAAAAAACCAGGACACATGAACCCGGGGCTATTCTGCTGACACATTGATCTACTTCGCACTTGCCTCGCCGTCAGTCTCTTTGGTGCACCCCAGTTTCAACAAACGGAAAGGAATATTGAGATGAGTTGGTGGGGAAAATTGATAGGAGGCTCGGTGGGCTTTCTTTTCGGAGGTCCTCTGGGTGCGATTCTGGGCACCGCTGTAGGGCATAGCTTTGACCACGCCAAAACAGCAGTTGGCGGCGGGAATTTCGGATTCGGAAATCCCGAGCGGGTGCAGATTGCCTTCTTTACAGCAACATTCTCTGTAATGGGCCACCTCGCGAAGGCGGATGGAAGGGTTTCCGAGGAAGAGATCGCCGCGGTGAGTACTACCATGAGAAATATGCGGCTTACTCCGGAACAGCAGCAGGCTGCGCTCAATCTTTTTAATGAAGGCAAACGTCCCGATTTTCCGCTTGACGATATCCTAGAGCAGTTCAGACGGGAGTGCCATGGAAGGCGCAGTCTCATACGGATGTTTCTTGAGATTCTCCTGGGAACAGCAATGGCTGACGGAGAAATTCATGACTCGGAACTCTATATCCTCTATTATGTCTGCGACCATACAGGTTATCCCAGGGCGGATTTCGAGGGCATCATACAAATGATGCAGGCAGGACAGCGTGCGGGAGGTACCGCGGGCTTCGACCGGCAATATAGCGCGGATGACACCCGTCTCAGGGACGCCTACGGTGTGTTGGGGCTTTCTAAAAAGGCCTCTGACGATGAAGTCAAAAAATCGTATCGGCGTCTCATGACACAGTATCATCCTGATAAACTCGTTTCCAAAGGTCTTCCCGATGAGATGATGAAATTTGCCACTGAAAAAACCGGGGATATCAAGGCGGCCTACGATCTCATACGAAGCTCCCGAAAGCTCCATTGATGAAACGGGGCCCTTCCTTCCTGAACTTTTCCATTGACGCCTGCGTATAAATAATCCATATTGGCACGCTTGAGAACGGCACCAATCATGATGCACCTGTAAAACTATGGGAAAAGGGGGCTTCCCCTGTTTGATTTCCAGTCGGGCCCGGAGCTCCTCTGCGATAGACTTTCGGCGTTTCCTGTTTTTCAAGGCATTACCAAAACTTTTTTACTGATCCCAACTTGACTAAAAATGATTTCACTGCAAAACATATCCAAACAGTACAGCGGAAAATATCTCTTCAGAGGTCTTTCTCTCCATATAGAAGACGGAAACAGGATTGCCTTCGTGGGTCGGAACGGAACAGGTAAATCCACGCTGATGAAGATAATCCTGGGAGAAATCGAAGCGGATTCGGGAAAAATTATCCAATCCAGATTTAACAGCGTAGGTTATCTCCCCCAGGACAGCGTGTATCACACGGGCCGAACTCTTTTTGAAGAAGCGGCAACCGCCTTTGACGACCTGAACCGCCTCCACAAAAGAATCAGAGAGATAGGCGACGAAATCTCGACCATAATTTCTCCGCAAGGGGATAACTCTCCGAAAGTACAGGGCCTTATTGATGAGATGGGGCAGGCGCAGAGCATCCTGGAGCACCGGGAGGGCTACAACATAGAGATAAGGGTGAAGCAGATCCTTTCAGGCCTCGGATTTAATGAAGAGGACATGTCCCGAATGACAGAGGAGTTCAGCGGTGGCTGGCAGATGAGAATAGCCCTTGCCAAGCTGCTCCTCAGGGAACCGACCATCCTGCTGCTTGACGAACCCACCAATCACCTCGATATGGAGTCACTGGAGTGGATTGAAGGATATCTTAAGTCGTACAGGGGTTCTATTGTGCTGGTATCTCACGATAGCCGCTTTCTTGACAATCTCGTCGAGAGGGTGATCGAAATATCCAGGGGAGAGGCGACTGAATACGCCGGCAATTATTCATCCTACCTGACTCAAAAAGCCCAGCGCCTCGAGATGCTGCAGTCCTCACTCAGAAACCGGCAGCGCGTGATTGACAGTAATACACATTTTATAGAGCGATTCCGGTATAAAAGCACCAAGGCAAAACAGGTCCAGAGCCGTATCAGGATGCTCGAAAAGATGGGGCATATCGAGATAGATAAAGAGGAAAGTTCCATATTTTTCGATTTTCCGGAACCGCCGCGTGCCGGCAGGGTGGTAATGGAGATAGACGCCCTTACAAAGTCCTATGGTAATAATATGGTATTGGGCGAAATATCCTTCATCATTGAACGCGGAGACAAAGTCGCCCTTCTCGGGGTCAATGGTTCCGGCAAATCCACTCTCGCGCGTATTATCGCCGATGTTGACACCTTCCAGCGCGGTTTTAGAAAACCGGGTCACAATACTGTTATCTCTTATTATGCCCAGAACATAGTGGAAGGGCTGGACCCGGACAAGACAGCCTTGCAGACACTTGACGCGGTCGCTCCCCTCAAATCTCCCGGTGAGTTGAGAACTCTTCTCGGCTGTTTCCTCTTTAAGGATGATGATGTATTTAAACCGGTTTCCGTCCTGTCAGGAGGCGAAAAGAGCCGGCTTGCCCTCGCCAAAATGATTCTGAAGCCCGCGAATTTATTGATAATGGACGAACCGACAAATCACCTCGACGCGCAGTCGAAAGCCATTCTCCAGCGCAGTCTCAAAAGATTTTCGGGGGCATATGTAATTGTGTCTCACGACAGGGATTTTCTCGCGCCGCTTATAAACAAGGTCGCCGTACTGACGGACAACGGTCTTAGAATATATCATGGGAATGTCGATGATTATCTGGACAAATATCGTAGGGATAAAGAAAATGCTGACACCAAAAAAGACCTTCCGGAAAACAGAATCCCGTTAGATGTTAAAAAGAACCAGAAAAGAGTGGCGGCTGAGACAAGACAGCAACGGTACAAAAAACTGAAGCCTCTGAAGGACGCGCAGGAGAAAATTGAAAGAGAAATAGCCGCTTATGAGAAGAAAAAACTGGAGATTGAAACCTCTTTCTCAGACCAGAACACCTATAAAAACGATGTTTTAATCCAATCTCTCAATATTGAATACTCCCAGATCACCTCCCTGCTCGATTCTTTTTACGATAAATGGACGGCAACGGAAGAAAAGATAGGGAAGATTACAGACGATTAAAATCAGTTGTAGACTTCATGGAATTTTGGAGGCATTATCACACATATAAAAAGGAGTGGGGTGGGATATGTTTAAGGCAAGCAATATTATGACAAAAAAGATTGTTTCTGTTTCTCCTGAAACGGAAATTACCGTGGCCGCAAAGCTGATGTTTGAGCACCATTTCAACGGGCTTCCTGTAGTTGATGAGGCGGGTTGCCTGTTGGGAATTATCTGTCAGGATGACCTGATCATCCAACAGAAAAAAGTCCCTCTGCCTTCCTTCTTTACCCTTCTTGATGGTATTATTCCCTTGGCTTCTTATAAGAAGATTGAGAAAGAAGTGGAAAAGATGGTTGCAACCAAGGTGGCTCAGGCCATGACATCTAACCCGATAACCGTTGATCCGGAAACCAGCCTGGAAGATATCGCATCCCTGATGCTAAAGAACAACGTGCATACATTGCCTGTCCTGGAACAGGGCAAGCTGGTTGGTATTATAGGCAAGGAGGATATTCTAAGGACACTCATGTTCAACGAAAGATGAAATTGAATCTGATTGACGGGCATATCCAGCGGTGACAGGCCATGAGAAAAACAATAACATTCAGAACCACATCCCGGGAAGAGATAGTGGACATAACGGCGCAGGTACGAGATGCCGTGTCCTCGTATGGCAAAGACCATGAGCTGTGCGCCCTGTACGCCCTTGGGGCAACAGCGGCAATCATGATACAGGAAAACTGGGATCCGAACATACAAACCGATGTGCTGAACTGTCTTCGCGCCGTAGCCCCTAAGGGACAGTGGTTGCATGACAGAATAGATGGAAACGGTGACGCGCATATGAAGGCGGGACTTGTGGGCCCATCAGAAATTGTTCCCATACAGGACGGACAGCTTCTCCTCAGTACATGGCAGAACATCTTTTTCTGTGAGTTTGACGGTCCAAGAACATCAAGAAAGGTGATTATTACTCTGATATAGCCCTTTACCTTACATAGACGGGGTTTGAAAATATCCACGGCCTGTATTTCCCCCGAACTTTCAGATACACCTCGGCTCGATAAACACCTTTCCGCGATATCTTACACGTTATATCTTTATCAATCGTCTCCGCAAACACATCACCATCTTGTATGATACGGATTTTCCCCCTTTCGGGAATCTTAACGTCCAACAATGCATCCCCTTTCAGAAAAAATTCATCGCCCATTGTAACTTCTCCATTCTCATCGGAGAGAGAAAGGGAAAAGCCCTTTGCGGCGCGGAAATATTCCATGGCTATATATGCCCGCCCATTTTTGAGGGCCTTCAAAAGGATATCTATATCCCCTTTCCCTTCACCACTCAGAGGATTATCAAGCAACAGATGGGTCCTAATGAACCGAAACGCCCTGTTAAAGGGAAAAATGCTGATGGTTAATCCCAATATCTTACGCGGGGTCTCGTGGTTATCCAACTCACCGATCCCCACAACCCTGCCCTTCTTATTAAGATAGTCCCATCTCTTCAAAGTTATATTCCTGGGGCCGTTTAAAACATAAGCGGGAAAGAGATACCCGGCCAGAGCACTTGGGAGACCCTTCAGGGTGGACTGCCAGTCGGTCATAAAATCCCATACTCCCATTCCTGTATAGCCAGAGACTGACCAATCACGCCATGGGAAATGTTTCACGTGAAACTTTTCTGTGCCTTCATGGTCCGGATGAGCTATAAAACCAATTCCCCCCAGCTCCTTCACCCTGTCTATGTAATCCTGCGGTTTGCTCGCTGTGTCGTTTTCATCGATGATCAACTCCTCATTTATCCCGAACGCCAGGTAGTGATTGAATCGCGGCGATAGTTCCTGACCGACAACCAAAAGGACGCCTCCATTCCATCCCTCCAACCCACTTTTCCTTGCACCTAAGGTGGAGTGGTCTGTGATCATAAGAAAACCGATATCATTTTCACCCGCCGCTTTAATAATATCCCCTACAGTTGCCTTCCCATCGAAAGAATAGGAGGAATGGAAATGTATGACCCCTGCGTAATCATATAATTTCATATTCAGCTCTTTGAAAAAATAGCGGGATTAACAAGCTTTCAAGGTTGTAGCTTTAGCAATGCAAGTTCACAGCATGAAGGGCTAGTTTCATAACAGGTTTGCGTTCTCAAGGGGGCAACCGCTGCAAAACGGCTTTTTCCTGCAGAAATGCTTTCCCGTGTTTACCAGCAGGGCATGGTATTGATTGTACAGCGGTGTATCCTGTGGAAGGTTCTCCATAAAAAGCGCCTGTATCTCTTTATAGATCCGGTCCCGGGGAATAATATCATGTCTTTCCAGTATCCTGCGGGTGTAGGCATCAACGACAAAAATCGGTTTGCCACCGCCATAAAGCAGGATGCTGTCCACCGTCTCCTCGCCAATCCCATTGACACCCAGCAATTTTCCCCGGAGTGTCCACAGCTCTTCATTGAACATTTCCCCCATCTTGCCGGCATATTCTTCCTGCAGGAAACGGAGGAACGCCTTGAGTCTTTTTGTTTTTATATTGTAATATCCTGAAGATCTTATAAGGTCGGCAACGACACTGTCCTCCGCCGTATAAAGCCTGAGCGGGTTGAGAAGATCCGCCTCTTTTAGTTTCGCTATGGCAATCTCCACATTTTTCCAGTTTGTGTTCTGCGTCAGGATTGCTCCGACGGCAATTTCGAAAGGGGTTTCTCCCGGCCACCAGTAGAGCTCGCCGAAATGTTCATTAAGGGTTTTATAAATTTTGCACAGCGTATCATGCAATTGCATCACTAAAAGCTCCAGCATCCCGACAAGTCGGAAGCTATATATGGGAAGCGAGTTTTTAAGTTACTTGAAAGACGCTTAAATCTTTGAAGAAAGCGCTCGATGCGTAAAAATCGTGACCAGAATACGAGTCCCGCGAAAACCCTCTCGAAAGAAAAAAAGAAAAGCACAAAGAGAAAGGGGCTATCAGCAATGGGTCTTTTAACGCTAATTGCCGGCAGCCCCTACTCGCTTCTTCTGTTACTTTCTAATCACGGCAAAGAACTTTGACTCTCCCCTCTGTATGAGCACCAGGACACTGTCCCCGGAAACCGCTCTCGGCATTACACTCCGATACTCCTTCAACGAAGAAACCTTTGATCTATTAACCTGTCGTATAATGTCTCCCGCCTGTATACCCGCCTCATCTGCCGGGCTACCGCTTTCCACCTGCGCTATAATAACACCCTCTGCATTTGGGAGTCCGAGATGTTCGGCAATTTCAGGCGTTATTTCCTGGACGGTCATTCCGAAGTGCTTGCCGCTCTCTTCGGGTTCCACCTCTGTCAGATCCTTGGTCTCCGGACGTTCCGTTACTTTAACTGTAAAGGCTTTTTGCCTGCCGTCCCGCAACACCTTAATCTCCACTTTATCGCCCACGGTAACGCCTGCGACGATCTTTATCAGTTCATGGGTATCCCTTACATCCTTGCCATCAATCTCAATTATGACATCCCCTGTCTTTATGCCCGCCTTCTCGGCGGGATCTCCCTTAAATACGTCAGAGACAAGGGCCCCTTCAGCCGTTTTTAGATTCAGGTTTTTGGCAATATCCTCTGTGATCCCCTGAACGGAAACGCCCAACCAGCCGCGTATCACCTTCCCCTTTGTTCTGAGATTGGGAAGGATCTCCTTTGCCATATCTACAGGTATGGCAAAACCTATCCCCTGACCCTGGGCAACGATAGCCGTATTTATCCCTACAACCTTTCCCTCCAGATCGAAAAGGGGGCCCCCACTATTCCCGGGGTTTATAGAAGCATCTGTCTGTATAAAATCATCGTAAGGCCCGGCGCCTATAACCCTCCCCTTGGCGCTCACGATTCCCGCCGTTACTGTCTGAGAGAGACCAAATGGATTTCCTATCGCAATAACCCAGTCCCCGACACGCAACTTTGACGAATCTCCAAGTTTGACAACTGGCAGAGCATCCTCTGATTCTATCTTCAGCAGGGCTATGTCCGTGTTCTTATCCTTGCCCTTTACCGTGGCATCGTACTCCTTCCCATTGGACAGTTTGACCACTATCTTGTCGGCTTTTTCAACCACATGATTATTCGTAAAGATATATCCGTCCTTGCTGATGATAAACCCAGATCCCAGGCTTCTCTGTTTGAATTCTCTCCCCGGCATATCGCCAAAAAACTTTTTAAAGAACTCCTCCCCGCCAAAAAACCTGTCCAACTGCTCATTATTTAAAGGGGTCCTGAACCCTCCGGTGGTTATCGTCTTTGTCGTGCTGATATTTACAACCGCGGGTTTCAGCTTTTCAGCCAGATCCGCAAAAGACGAGGGGGAGACACTTGCCGTCTCTGTCGTTGAAGCCGCCATGGCATCACGGGAAGAAACCCCTAAAGATATTGCAGAGAAGTGAATCGTCCCTGCAAAAGAAATTATGAAAATTATTACAAGAAACGACACCAGAACCAATAGAAACCTTTTTCTTTTTTTTGTACTTTCAGAATTCATATAATTCTCCCCATTTTTGCAAAAAATCTGTCTCCCGAACGTCGGGCCTATTCTCTCTTCACGGGATTTGTAAGCTCACCAATATTCTCAATAGAGACCGTAATTATATCACCATCTTGAAGAAATACCGGCGGATTTCTTGTAAAGCCCACACCCTCCGGTGTCCCCGTAAGTATTACAGTCCCGGGCAAAAGCGTCATGGAACAACTGAGATTGCTGATTATCGTGGCGATGTCAAAAAACATGTCAGATGTATCGGAATCCTGCATGACCTCTCCATTTAGTATCGAACGCACCCTCAGACGGTTCGCATTTACCACCTCATCCTTTGTCACCAGATATGGTCCTATTGGGCAAAAAGTGTCAAAACTCTTCCCCCTCGCCCATTGTTTCTTCTGCTTGCGGATCTGCCAGTCACGAGCGCTTACATCGTTGGCGCAGGTATATCCCATCACATATTCTCCTGCATCATTCCGAGAAACATTTTTTGCTTCCTTACCAATTATCACGGCGAGTTCCGCCTCGTAATCCACTTCGGCAGGCCCTGCGGCAGGAAGTAATATAGCTGCTCCGTGGCCAATTACGCTGCTTGTTGCCTTAAGAAACATTACCGGAATTTCAGGATATTTTACCTCTGTTTCATCGGCATGCTTCCCATAATTCAGACCAAGGGCGATTATATTCGGCGGAGAGACGGGCGGCAAAAATGTCTCTATGCGTTCCACCCTTTCCGTTACTTCAATATCCCCGAAAATATCGCCTTCAATTATTCGGGCTTCATCCGGCATCTCGGGATCGAACACCCCTGACAACTCTTCTCCGCTCTGTGAGATAAATCTTATGATCTTCATCACACATCCTCCATGATTTCAATCTGTTACAGATATCTCTCGTCTTTCCCCAGATAATTTACTACATAATCCGAGACAGCGTCTTCAAGCGAGGATGTGTGCACGGGGCAACCAACCGACAGGAGTTTGTCCATTTTTGCTTCGGTAAAGTACTGATACTGCCGCCTGATCGACTCTGGCATCTCTATGTATTCAATCCTGGGTTCCTTGCCCATCGCGGCAAAGACTGCTTTTGTCAGGTCATTCCACGTTCTGGCACGACCTGTGCCAAGATTGAATATCCCTGCAACATCTCTGTTTTCAAGAAACCACCAGATCACTTCCGCGCAATCCTTCACATAAATAAAATCTCTTTTTTGCTCGCCGTCTCGGAAATCAGGTCTGTGGGATTTGAAAAGCCTCACCTTTCCCGTTTCACGAATCTGTCTAAAAGATTTGTGAATAACGCTTCTCATGTCCCCCTTATGATATTCATTCGGCCCGAAGACATTGAAAAACTTTATCCCCACAGTCTTCTCTTCCAGCCGCTTCCTCAGTACCCAAAGATCGAACAGCTGCTTGGAATAACCGTACATATTTATGGGACGAAGTCCGGCGCTTACGCCATCATCATCGGAAAACCCCACGGAGCCGTCTCCATATGTTGCCGCGCTGCTCGCATAGATAAAGTGGATATTTTTTTCCACGGCCCACTCTGCAAGCCGGGCAGTGTAGTGGTAGTTGTTCTCCACAAGGTAATCCGCATCTCTTTCCGTAGTTGAAGAACACGCGCCCATGTGGACAATAGCCTCAACCTCGAATGGCACCTCATCATCAAGAACCAGCTCAAGAAAATCGTCTTTATCCAGATAATCCACAAACCTGCTGTTGACCAGGTTCTTCCACTTTTCGGATACTCCGAGGCTGTCAACAACGACAATATCATCAAACCCATGTGTATTCAGCTTCCATACAACTGCGCTACCTATAAATCCTGCTCCTCCGGTCACTACAATCATCTGGATCTCCTATAATATCGGCAGATATCTCTCCAATTCATACTTTGACACGTGTCTCATGTACAGACTTCTTTCGACTTTTTTGTTCTCAACAAATTTATTAAAGGTATGTTCGCCCAGGGCTTTTTTATAGCCGAGCTGTTTTCCCCTCCTAGGAGGCTGTCCGAGAACTCGAATATTTGTCGTTTTGGGAAATTAAGGCGCAATAATATCAATTGTTTACAAGTGTAAGTTTCACAAAAAGCTATTCTCGGACAGCCTCCTATGGAATAATGGCAAAGATTGCCGGGTCCGGCATGGCTATCATATCGTTCTCTTCAATCCTAGTAAATCCCTCAATTGACGTCCATCAAATCCCATGCCCTCGGTCATGCCTACCTCAAGCTCAAGGGGACGGCCGGCACAAACTCTTAAGCATCCCAAGAACATCGGTAAACCAGAACTGGACAAACTTCGCATCTTTATCCCCGACATTCTTTAAAACATCTTGTTTCGTCGATCTGATCCGAGCTTCTCTTCATTGCTTTAATTTAAAAGGGTAACCTAAGTTCAAGACAAGGTAATGTCAAGTTTTTTATATCTTGCGAATAGTTGTCGCAGTAGCCGATTTCTCGCTTATTTGGTTTTTCCTCTCCCATACAAATCAACCTGATGACATATACCACGGATTATTTTCACATCCCTGGCAAACAGTCTGGTCCTCGACAAAAAGCGCCTCACATTTGTCATCCAGTAATCAGGATTCTGAGGTTTTATAAAATTTATCCGCAAAAACATCTCCCTCAAATGGTCGTACATTGCCTCAGTCTCTGCCGAAGCAGCCAGCTTCGGGGTAAAAGCGGAGGTACCCCCAACGCGTGCGGTAAAGATTTCATAACAAATGATCATTACCGCATGCGAAAGATTGAGTGATTTCAGGCCTTCTGACGTGGGAATCTTTACCAGTACATCACAATATTTAAGATCGCTATTGGTAAGTCCTCTGTCTTCAGGACCAAAAACTAACGCTACCCTGTTGTTCTGAGAGAGATCAACGATATCTTCCGCCATTTTCTCCGGATATATCATTGACCTTTTAAGGCTCGTATTTCCTGATCTCCCGGTCGTCCCGACTATATGGTTAAACGGGGCAAGCGCAAGGTCCAGCCTGTCAAAATATTTGATTTTTTCCACGATATCCAAGGCAAAGTGTGTTGCCCGCTGTTCAATCTTTTCTCTATCGGCATTCAGGGGATTTACAACGATGATGTTGCTTATTCCCATATTTTTAGCGCACCGGGCAACCGCCCCTATATTACCCGGATGTTTCGGCCCGTTAAGCACTATTGCCAGATTCTCCATCCTTGCTTTTTCCAATCTATGCCCCCTGTCGAAGTTTATGAGTCTGTTGATCTATGAGTTTGTTGTTGCATAAAAAATGCTCCTGTTTTAACATTCACATCTACTGGCATATTATATCATAAACTACTGGAGTCTGCCACGACGGGTTATCCTTCAATTCTGTGAACCGGTTACAAATGGAAAAATTAAAAGACATAATCTCCACAACCTCTGGGGATATCGGTATAAATCTCACCACTCGTGAGATAGATCTCCTCGTTGAATATTACAAAGAACTGTTGCTCTGGAATAAAAAGATGTCCCTTGTCTCAATAAAATCTCCTCTTGACATACCAAAACACTTCATCGATTCTCTGACAGTCACAAAATTTATAAAAAATGAGACCTCAAAACTGTTGGATGTAGGAACAGGAGCCGGTTTGCCCGGTATTCCGTTGAAGATAAAAATGGAGGCACTCAGTGTCACCCTCCTTGATTCATCACGCAAAAAGACATCTTTCCTCAAAAGTGTCATCCGCAAGCTCGATCTCAAGGACATCTCAGTCATAAATGGCAGGGCGGAATCGTTAGTACATGAAAAAGGATACAAGGGGGGGTTTGATATCGTCATATCCAGGGCTGCCTTCAAAATCCCTGATTTTCTCACATTGGGAGCACAATTTTTGTCTGACGGCGGCACCCTGATAGCCATGAAGGGGAAAAATGCAGATGACGAGCTTGAACGGGCGGCTGGCACAATCAAGAAAACGAGTCTTGCATTGACATGCGTCCATGAAATAAGACTTCCGGTCACAGGCGAATTAAGAAAAATTCTCTGTTTTCATAAGAACCTGTTATAGAATGAGAATTGCTACCCCAAATTACTGCTTCTAAAATGCCCCTTTATATGATAGTTTCTCCCGATGAATTTATACCTCAAAGATCACGAAAGAATTGTCTGAATAAATGAGAAAAGTCATATGCATAGCCAACCAGAAGGGGGGCGTCGGCAAAACAACGACTGCTATCAATCTGTCCGCTTCCCTGGCCGCCGCGGAAAGGAAAACTCTTCTGATAGATTGTGATCCTCAAGGAAACGCCACAAGCGGTGTTGGCATAGACCCCTCCACAATAAACGAGAAAAATCTTTACTACGCCCTTATTCAAGACGCTCCATTTGAAGAAATCGTATTCAAGACACAAATTCCCACTCTCGACATTATCCCCTCTAATCAGGATCTTATCGGTGTGGAGATAGAGTTCGTATCACTAAGTAACAGGGAAAAGAGGTTGAAAAACTTTCTAAAAAAAATTGACTTTTCTTATGAATTTATTATAATCGACTGTCCACCTTCTCTTGGTTTTTTAACTGTTAATTCTCTTGTTGCATCCGATTTACTCATAATTCCTCTGCAATGCGAGTACTTTGCACTGGAAGGATTGGGCCACCTGTTAAACAGCGTTAAACTTGTACAGGCAAGACTCAATCCATCCCTGTCATTGGCCGGCATACTGCTTACCATGTTCGACAAAAGAAATCGGCTTTCCCACCAGGTAGCCGACGAAGCCAGGAAGTTTTTTGGGTCTAACGTATTAAAAACAGTTATACCAAGAAATGTGAGGCTTTCCGAAAGCCCAAGCCATGGATTGCCTATTATACTGTACGATATAAAATCCAGCGGTGCCATTTCATACATGGCGTTGGCAACGGAGATTATGACCAACGGAAGGATATGATGCCTAAAAAAAACGCATTGGGAAAGGGGCTGGGTGCCATATTCACCGACCTTATGGAGGACCCTTCTGACAAACCAAACTTCGCAATGTGCGGAATCGAGGAATTGTCACCAAACAGATTCCAGCCAAGGAAGATATTTGACGGGAAAGAGCAAAAAAACCTTGTAACGTCCATCAAAAAAAACGGTATATTGCAACCAATTGTTGTGAGAAAAGCTGAGTCGGGCTATGAAATTATCGCTGGAGAACGCAGATGGAGAGCAGCTCAGACCGCAGGATTAATGAATGTACCGATCATTATCAGGCATAATGCTAAAGATATCGACGTAGCAGAGCTGTCTCTCGTGGAAAATATACAGCGCGAGGGGCTGAACCCCATAGAAGAATCGGAGGCATACCAAACCCTCACTAAAACATTTCGCCTCTCCCAAGACGAAATATCATCTCGGGTGGGTAAAGATCGGTCAACCATAGCAAATTCCCTTCGGCTGCTTAATCTTCCGGGAGAAGCAAGGGATGCGCTGATAAAAAAAGATATTTCCGCCGGACACGCGAGAGCCATCCTGTCGGTTGATTCGCGGGAAAAACAGATTGTTCTGTTAATGGAAGTCATAAAGAAAAAACTCAGCGTCAGGGAAACTGAAAAGCTGGCAAAATCTATTGATACTCACCTTAAAAAGAAAAAAAAGGTGGGAAAAGATACATACATTATAGACCTTGAGAATAAAATGTCGGAAAGATTGATGGCAAGGACAGGCGTAAAACAATTGAGTAATGGTGGTGTTATAGAAATTAGATTCTCATCCTCAGATGATCTGGAGAGGTTGGTGGATATTATCATGAGTGGAGATGATAAGTAAGATGTCTCCTCCCATAAAAAGGCGTTCTGTCTGTATGCTGTAAAACCTATCAACACTTGTTGATAACATTGTTAATAAAGGTAGGTAATATTGGAATCATTTTGGAACGAAAGTGTTAAAATAATTAAGAAAAAAGTTAGTCAGCAGAACTTTGAAACCTGGATAAAACCTATCAGGATTGTTTCGCTGGAAGATAGTAATATTCTTCTGGGTGTGCCTAATAAGTTCTTTAAGGACTGGCTTGTCGAAAACTATATTGACATTATCAGCAACTCTTTTTCGGCTGTGTCTGGCATCGGGGTAGATATAAAATTTATTGTAAGTAAGCCGGAGAAAATAGATATATCGCGGGATATGGAAGCAAAAACTTTTATAAAAGGCAGGCCGGTTCGATTACACTCATCTCTCAATCCAAACTACAGTTTTGAAAGATTTGTTGTAGGATCATCCAATCAGTTCGCTCATGCGGCAGCTCTTTCCGTAGCGGAGCAACCGGGACATAGTTACAACCCCCTGTTTATTTACGGCGGTGTGGGGTTAGGGAAAACACACCTGTTAAACGCTATCGGTATTCATACTGTTTCCCTGTATCCACAAAAGAATGTACTCTATGTATCAGCGGAAGAATTCATGAATGAGCTGATATATTCTATCAGATATGATAAGATGTCCAAGTTTAGGGAAAAATATAGAAAGATAGATTCTCTTCTTATTGATGATATTCAGTTTATAGCAGGTAAGGAAAGAACCCAGGAAGAATTTTTTCACACTTTCAACACCCTTCATGATTCAAAAAAACAGATAGTTGTTACAAGTGATAAATTTCCAAAAGAAATACAGAACCTTGAGGGACGACTGAGATCAAGGTTTGAGTGGGGGTTAATAGCAGACATTCAACCCCCGGATGTAGAAACGAGAATAGCAATTATAGAAAAGAAGGCGCAGGAAAACAGTATCACGGTGTCAAATGATATCATACGTTATATAGCCTTCGTTGCAGACTCAAATATAAGAGAATTGGAGGGTACATTAACAAGAATAGCCGCATATTCTTCTCTTACCGGAAAAGAAATAACAATAGATACAGTAAAGGATGTTATAAAAAACTTACTCAACCACACGATAAAGAGAGAAATAACTATAGATGAAATAATAAAAGCTGTCGGGAAAAAGTTTAATCTTAGAGTGGGAGATATAAGATCCCGAAAGAAGAATAAAAACCTTGTACTTTCACGTCAGATTGCAATGTATCTTTCAAGAAAGCTGACTAACAAATCTTTTCCAGATATAGGTGAGAAGATTGGGGGAAGGGACCACTCGACCGTTATTTACTCAAATAATAAGATAAAAAATATAATGGGAAAGGATTATGAAATAAAAAAATTAGTGGAAGAAATAGAGAGGACCTTATAAACCGGTTCTTAACCTTTCATCAAGTGTACTTTAAGAAGATATAGTTATAGAATTATTAAGGTTAGATAAATTATATTAACAAATTAACAATTCCTACTATTACTACTAATCTTTTAAACTAATATTTTTTTTAAGGAATAGGTGGAAAAATGGATTTCTTAATTGAGAGGAATAGATTTTTAGATGGTATTCAAAAAACCTTAGGAGTGGTAGAGAAAAAAACGACCCTGCCGATTCTCAATAATATCTTAATCGAAACCAAATCAGAACAGATTAGAATAGTTGCCACCGACAGGGAAATTGGTTTAATTGCATATTATGATGCGAAAATTACAACTCCGGGAAAAATCACCGTTCCTGCGAGAATGTTATTTGAAATGTTAAGAGAAATAGAGGGAGATATAATAGCTTTTAAGGTTATGGAAAATCAATGGGTTAATGTGACATGTGGAAAGGTAATATATAAGATACCCGGTATATCTGCTGAAGATTTTCCGGAGGTTTTGGATGTAGAAAATATTAAATCCCTGAGGATGAAATGTGATGTATTAAAAAATATAATAGACAAGACATTCTTTGCAATTTCTACTGATGAAATGAGACCGAACCTGAATGGAGTATTTTTAAAGGTAATAGATGGAGATGTTACAGTAGTTGCTACTGACGGGCATAGATTGTCGCTTGTTAATATACCGATAGAGGGTGATTATGATGATAATATTAAGGGGATAATCATACCAAGAAAAGGAGTATCTGAAATTAGAAAACTTGTGGAAAACGGTGACTATGTTGATGTCCATGTACTTGACGGCGTATGTGTGGTCAGGAAGGAAAATATTACCTTAAGAGTAAGTCTTATCGATGCGGAGTATCCTGATTATACAAGGGTGATACCCAAAGAGGAAGGTGTTAAAATACAACTGGATAAAAATCAAATCCTCCATTCTCTTAGAAGAATGAGCGTAATGTCTACTGAAAGGTTCAGTGGAGTGAAAATAGATGTTTATGATCAAAGAATGGTGTTGACTTCCACCAACCCGGATGTTGGTGAGGCAAAAGATGAGATAGATGTGTCGTATAATGGAGACTCGTTGGAGGCAGGTTATAATGTGAGGTATTTGATAGATGCCATGGATTCCATTGACGGGAATATAGTGTCTTTTGAAATAAGGAGTGGTGATGGACCGGGGGTTATAGAGTCTGCAGATAGCGGGAAGTACATGTGTATAATAATGCCTGTAAAATTAAGGAAGGATTAGAAAAATAATAGTGGAAACATTATACAGTGAGGATAGTATAAAGGTTTTAGGTGGACTTGAGGCTGTAAGGAAGAGGCCCGCCATGTATATAGGCAGCACCAGCAGGGAAGGGCTTCATCATCTGGTATATGAAGTTGTGGATAATAGCGTAGATGAAGCATCTGCTGGGTATTGTGATTCCATAAATATCAAGATAAGGGTGGATAACAGTATTACTGTGGAAGATAATGGAAGAGGTATCCCCGTGGGTATACACAAGACGGAAAAAATATCCGCGGCAGAGGTGGTGCTTACAAAGCTTCATGCGGGGGGGAAATTTGACAACGAAAGTTATAAGATATCGGGCGGACTTCATGGCGTGGGTGTTTCTGTGGTAAATGCCCTTTCCGCATATCTTGAACTGGAGGTGAGAAGAGAAGGAAAAGTGTACAGGCAGTCTTATCAAAGAGGAATTCCCACTCATCCACTTGAAGAGGTTGGCAAGACAAAGAGAACCGGAACAAAGGTAACCTTCATGCCTGATTCAGAGATATTTGAAGAGCTTGATTTCAGTTTCGATGTTCTTTCAAACAGACTCAGAGAACTTGCCTTCTTAAACAGAGGAATCAGAATAGTCATTGATGATGAAAGAACAGATAAAAAAAATGAATTTTTCTACCAAGGAGGGATCGTTTCATTTGTTGAGTATATTAACAGAAATAAAAAAGTCCTCCATAATAAGCCTGTATATATCAGCGGTGAAAAGGAAGACTGTTCTGTAGAATTGGCCCTGCAATATAATGAAGGTTACATGGAAAATGTTTTTTCGTATGCGAACAGCATAAATACCACGGAGGGCGGAACACACCTCATAGGATTCAGATCCGCCCTTACGAGGGTGATAAACAACTATCTCACAAACAGTGGCATCGCAAAAAACGGTAAAACATCCTTAAAGGGAGAAGATGTCAGGGAAGGCCTGGGTTGTGTGATAAGCGTTAAGATAAAACAACCTCAATTTGAAGGACAGACAAAGACCAAGCTGGGTAATAGTGAAGTAAAAGGTCTGGTAGAAGCGGTAGTATACGACAAGCTTGGCAGTTACTTTGAAGAAAACCCCTCCATTGCAAGGCAGATAGTATCCAAGTCAATTGATGCGGCACGGGCAAGGGATGCCGCGAGAAAGGCCCGGGAACTGACGCGGAGAAAAAGCGCACTCGAAGTTACCTCACTTCCGGGGAAATTGGCTGATTGTCAGGAGAAAGATCCGGCAAGGAGTGAAGTGTATATTGTTGAGGGAGATTCGGCGGGTGGTTCCGCGAAACAGGGAAGAGACCGGAAAAATCAGGCCATCCTGCCGCTCCGAGGAAAAGTGCTGAATGTGGAAAAGGCACGGCTTGATAAGATGCTCAACAATAACGAGATCAAGGTTATTATCACCGCTCTGGGCGCCGGTATTGGGGATGAAGATTATAGTATCAGCAAACTTCGTTATCACAAGGTTATCATCATGACAGATGCGGATGTTGATGGTGCCCATATCAGGACCCTGCTTTTAACGTTCTTTTTCCGGCACATGCGTGAAATGATTGAAAGGGGTTTTCTATATATCGCTCAACCCCCCCTGTTCAGGGTAATGGAGAAAAAAAAGGAGTGGTATATAAACAGTGAAGAGGAGATGAACGATTATATTCTGGAAAATGGGGTGGAAAAGGTTCAGGTTGCTACAGGAGAGGGTGATATTATAACAGGCACAAAATTGCTGGGCCTTATAAAAAAGGGGATAAGGCTTGATGCCATACTGGAGAAGTTTCAAAGAGGCGGCAAAGACGAAGAGATTATCAGGCTACTGGCAGGAGACCCGGTATTTTCCAGAAGCGATTTCATGGGTGCTGACATGCTCTCCAGGACCGGCAAAAGAATAAGCAACGCCGTTGGGGGGAAAATAAGTTCATACTGGACTGAAGAAGACATGGAACATGGTGGATATAAATTATTTTTTACTCTGAAGAGGAATGGGCGGGATCATACAACCTGGATAGATAAGGATATCTTTAATATGCCGAAATTTACCGAGGCCAGGGTTCATATCAGTCAGATAAACCCTCTCGGTGAAGCTCCCTATACAGTAGTGGTAGAAAAAGGTATTGATGGCGAAAAAAGCAATAAACTGGTTGAGAACATGAGGTCGCTGATAGATTACATAATTCAGACAGGGCAGAAAGGGATGTCCATACAGCGCTATAAAGGTCTGGGAGAAATGAACCCGGAACAACTCTGGGAAACGACGATGGATCCGGAGAGAAGGACACTCCTTCAGGTTAAGGTGGAAGATGCCGTGGCCGCAGACGAGATATTTACGACGCTGATGGGAGACCAGGTCGAACCGCGCAAGAAATTTATCTTTGAAAATGCGCTCAATGTTTCAAATCTGGACGTATAACTTTAGAGACAAACAAGAGCATTCCTGTCATAAAAAATACCAGGCATTGAACAGCGAGCGATAAAAAATAAACATTTTCCTTAATCCCGATAATCGGGGTAAGTCCGTTAATGAAATTATTTTCTGCCAGAAAACACAGAAAATAATTTCTAACTTACTAAACAAGCGGAGATCCTGTGGATGCGGGATTGCGAGGAGCTACCAATAGATAGAAAGGTTTTTAAAAATTATGGATCAGTTGTTCCAGAAGAACATACCGGTAACGATAGAAGCTGAGATGAAGAAGTCCTACATGGAATACGCGATGAGCGTGATTGTAGGACGCGCCATTCCCGATATCAGGGACGGATTAAAGCCGGTTCACAGAAGAGCACTATTTGCCATGTCTGAGCTTGGAAACCGGTGGAACAAGCCCTATAAGAAGTCCGCGAGGATAGTGGGTGATATTATCGGCAAGTATCATCCACATGGTGACACGGCTGCGTATGATACCGTCGTCAGGATGGCGCAGGATTTCTCCATGCGGTATCCGCTCATTGACGGCCAGGGGAACTTCGGATCTGTTGATGGAGACCCGCCCGCTGCCATGCGTTATACAGAGGTCAGGATGGAGAAGATGGCGGAGGAGCTTCTTTCGGATCTTGATAAGGATACCGTTGATTTTATTCCGAACTACGACGGCTCTCTTCAGGAACCGGTGGTGCTGCCCGCCAGGATTCCGACCCTCCTTCTCAACGGGTCGTCGGGAATAGCAGTTGGTTTGACAACCAATGTCCCCCCTCATAATCTTACCGAACTTGTCGATGGAATAATCGAGCTTATACATAATCCGGAACTTTCGGTTGACGATCTCATGGTATTCATCAAGGGCCCCGACTTTCCGACGGCCGGCTTTATCAACGGCCGAGACGGAATCGTCTCCGCCTACCGTACGGGGCGCGGTATCATCAGAATCAGAGCGCGTGCAATCATCGAGCGAAACGCCAGAAACGACAGAGAGAGCATCATCATTACGGAACTTCCCTACCAGGTAAACAAGGCACATCTGATAGAAAAGATATCAGATCTGGTAAAAGACAAGAAGATCAGTGGTATAGCCGACCTGAGAGACGAATCGGACCGGGAAGGGATGAGGGTCGTTATCGATCTCAAACGGGAAGAAATGTCGGGGGTTATTCTCAACCAGCTGTATAAGCACACCCAGATGGAATCGACGTTCGGCATCATCATGCTGGCCATTGACCGGGGACAGCCCCGGCTGATGAACCTCAAAGAAATATTGGTTAAGTTTATTGATTTCAGGAAAGAAATTGTTATCAGAAGGACGATGTTTGAACTGGCCCGCGCCAGGGAGAAGCTGCATATCTTGGAGGGGCTCATTATCGCCCTCGACAATATTGATGAGGTCATTGCCGTTATCAAGGCGTCCGAAAACGCGAAGACGGCAGCCGAAGAGCTGATGGCGCGATTCGGCCTGAGCGAGGAACAGACCAAGGCCATTCTGGAGATGAGGTTGCAGAGGCTGACCGGTCTGGAACGCGACAAGATACGGGAGGAACATATCGAGATATCAGCCCTTGTTAAGAAACTGGAGGGCATACTTGCGGATTCCCAGAAGGTACTCGATATCATTATAGCGGAGCTGGAGGATATACTGAAACGGTACGGGGATGCGAGGAGAACGGAAATCGTCCTGAGCAGTACCGATATCGGGATTGAGGATATGATTGTGGAGGAGGATATGGTGGTTACCATATCGCACCAGAACTACATCAAGAGAAATCCGGCCAGTCTGTACAGGAGCCAGCACCGTGGAGGGCGCGGCAAAGTCGGTATGGGTACAAAAGAGGACGATTTTCTTGAGAGATTGTTTATAGCCTCGACACACAGTCATATCCTGTTTTTCACCAATATGGGGCGCGTATACTGGCTGAAGATATACCAGATTCCTCAGGCTGGAAGAGCTGCGAAGGGCAAGGCGATCGTAAATCTCATAGGAATATCAAAAGATGAGAAGATTACGGCGGTTCTTCCTGTAAAGGAGTTTGTTGAGGATAAATTTGTTATAATGGCGACCAAGCGGGGAATTATCAAAAAGACGGACCTCATTGCCTATTCCAATCCCCGCTCCGGCGGCATCATTGCGTTGACCCTCGACGAAGGGGATGAACTGATTGATGTCAAACAGACGAACGGCGACCAGGACATCTTCCTCGGTGCCAGGAAGGGCAACGCGATCCGATTCAACGAGAAAAATGTTCGTGCCATAGGCAGAACGGCCCGCGGTGTAACCGGGATTAGAATAGCAGCCGATGATGAAGTGGTTGGCATGGAAGTGTTGAGTGACAGCAATTCCATCCTGACCGTTTCAGAAAATGGATTTGGCAAGAGAACGGAGATTTCGGAATATCGGCTTCAGTCACGAGGTGGAAAGGGCATTATTAATCTCAAGACCACACCAAGAATAGGTTTCGTGACACGAATAAAGCAGGTCACCGGCGATGAGGACATTATGCTAATCAGCAGTACGGGAAACATCATACGGCTTGGTGTTGATGAAGTTTCACTCCTGCACCGCAGTACCCAAGGAGTCAAGCTGATAGATCTGGGCGATGAAGAGACGCTTGTGGGATTGGCAAGAGTGGAACGTGAAGAGCCCGATATGGACGAGGACTTGCTCGGTGAGGAGTCGGAGACGTTTGATTTTTGACGGGGGTATCCGGCTATCAATCATTATAGACCAACCCGGAAATTCTCAAGAATGACAACTTCGTAAAAAGTTGAACCTAGGTACATCCGCCATTCCAGCAGAAGAGGGAATAATGGAGGAGATACTAGGGTATTGTAAGAGAGTCAGGACTTTCAGCTTTTTAATCAGGACATCTGCGTTTGAGCTGAATTATGCGCTGAGGTTCTCGTCTTTTTCCACATTCCATGCAAGTTGAAGTATGTGTGAAATGCGGGCGTTGCTAACGCTATCAATTTGGATCCGGATCGCAGGCCCTATCTCAGAGCTGTTGTAATGGGCATAATGCCGGGATTCCCTTTCATTCAAATTTTCCGCTGAAGAAGAGGGCATATCTGCCGATAGTCGAGCGGGGACACCTCTTTCATTTCTCAGGCGGGTGTTCTATACTTGACAAAAGCAGGTATCCGATATGAATAAAGATAAAGTTCAAGCGATCTTCTCGCCTTACAGTATATTTGATCATACGGCCGACTTGGGAGTGGAGATATATGGAATAGATGAGCGGGATCTCTTTCGCAATGCCGCAGTTGCCCTTTTTGATATAATGACGGACGTAAGCCTTGTACATGCAAGAGGAGAATGGGAAGTTTTTGCTGAAGGGAGGGATTTAGAGGAACTTCTGGTAAACTTCCTCAGAGAGATATTGTATATGTACAGCGGTGAGGGATTGTTGCTGAAAGAATTTGTTATTTCCGAGATGGACAATTTTCACTTAAAGGGAACAGCAAGGGGGGAACCTTTTGTACATAAAAGGCACTGTATGAGTGCCGAGGTAAAGGCAGTTACATACCACGGGACAGAGATACACAGAGCTGGGGGAGTGTGGACCGGGAGGATTATCCTTGATGTCTGATATCAAGATAGAACGGCTTGATGCCTTCCGCTGGATCATACCCCCTACGGGTGGCATGCGTGTACCCGGGATTATCTATGCCGATGAGCGGATGATGAAAACGATGGGCACGGATGAAAGCCTCAAACAGGTCGCCAATGTGGCGCACCTGCCGGGGATCATCGGCCATTCACTGGCGATGCCCGATATCCACTGGGGATATGGATTCCCCATCGGCGGTGTCGCGGCTTTCGATATGGAAGAGGGGATTATCTCTCCCGGAGGGGTGGGATATGACATCAATTGCGGTGTTCGCCTGATGGCGACTAATCTCCAGTTTGGTGAAATCAAAAACAGGGTGAAAGATCTTGTTATCGCTCTCTTCAAGAACATACCTGCCGGTGTGGGCTCCGAAAGTGCCCTTAGGCTTTCGATGGATGAAGAAAAAAAGGTGTTACGCCAGGGAGCCGCGTGGGCGATTAACCGTGGCTATGGCTCCGACGACGATCTTGCCAAGACCGAAGATGGCGGCGCGATGCAGGGGGCGGACCCCTCCTGTGTAAGTGAACGGGCCCTCGAGCGAGGGCGCAGACAGCTGGGGACCCTGGGTTCCGGGAACCATTTTTTGGAGATAGAGGTTGTGGATAAGATCTTTGACAGAAAAATTGCCTCCACATTCGGACTGGTGGCCGAGGGACAGGTTGCCGTCGCCATTCACACCGGGTCACGGGGTTTCGGATATCAGGTGTGCGACGACTATCTCGCGCGAATGGTCAAGCACAGCAGCGCTCTGGACTTTTCCCTCCCCGACCGGCAGCTGGCCTGTGCGTATCTTACCTCTGATGAGGGTAAGAAATATATGACTGCCATGGCCTGTGCCGCGAACTATGCCTGGGCGAACAGGCAGATGTTGATGCACTGGACGGCACAGACCTTTGAGAAAACCCTGCAACGCTCTCCACGCGACATAGGGATGAGGCTTGTTTACGATGTGTGTCACAATATCGCAAAGGTGGAAGAATTTGAGATAGCGGGCAGGGAAAAAAGCTTATGCGTACACCGCAAGGGGGCCACGAGAGCGTTGCCTCCACAGCACCCAGCCCTGCCGGACGTGTATCGCGAGGTGGGCCAGCCGGTACTGATACCTGGGGACATGGGGACAGGATCTTATGTGCTAGCGGGGACAGACAAGGCCCTAGAGGAGACCTTCGGCAGTACCTGCCATGGCGCTGGGCGTATAATGAGTCGCGGCAGGGCGATGAAGGAGAGCGGGAGCAGATCAATAGCAAAAGAGATGGCCGACAGGGGTATTGTGGTTATGGCTGCTGGCAAAAAGACAATTCGGGAGGAGATGCCCGACGCGTATAAGGACATAGAAGACGTGGTGAACATTGTCCATCTGGCCGGCCTGTCCACAAAGGTCGCGCGGCTCAGGGCAGTTGGCTGTATCAAGGGATGAGAGAGGAGAACAGGATAAAGGAGCGCCACCTGGAATAGCGATTTCAGGTTCAGGGATGGCCGATGCTTGACAAAACAGAGAATATGATTAGCTTGAAGCGAGTATCCGGAAAGCAGCAGGAAGGGGTTTATGTTCTGAAACCCGATTCCCGACAGCTGGATATTGGAATAATAGTGAGCTGGATTTGTAAATTCCAAAGGAGACTGAATCGTGCCTGATATAAATATACCGAAGGACACCTATGATATTGTTATAGTGGGGGGCGGCCCCGGAGGACTGGCTGCGGGGATGTATGCGGCTAGGGCTGACATGAAAGTATTGCTGCTGGAGGGAAATGCCCAGGCCAGCCAGATAACCATGACGGATATGATAGAAAATTACCCCGGCATATCTGAGATCAGCGGGTTTGAACTTAATGATAGGTTTAAAAAGCAGGCGGTTTCATTTGGTTTGGAGACCAGACCGGAACAGGTAGACCGCATAAACCGAAACCAATCAGGAGACATTGAAGGATGGGAGGTTATTACCGATAACGATGCCTACCGGACTCTTTCCGTCATTGTTTCTACGGGAGCGGCTTGGAGTAGCTTGGGAGTGCCGGGGGAGCACAAGTTTATCGGCAGAGGAATATCATACTGCGCCACCTGTGATGCCCCCTTTTACAGAGACAGGGAAGTTGTCGTGATTGGAGGCGGAGATACCGCTATCCAGGAAGCCCTCTATTTGACGAAATTTGCCTCGAAGGTTACAGTCATTCACAGAAGAGACCGCCTGCGCGCGACGGCCATACTTCAGCAGCGGGCCTTTGCCAACGAAAAAATCACATTTGCCTGGGATTCCACCGTGGAGGAGATCCTGGGAGAGGATGGTGTAACAGGGGTAAGAATAAAGAATGTCAAAGCGCCTGACAGGTATGAAGAAATTTCTGCCGACGGCGTTTTTATCTTTGTCGGTCTTGTGCCGAATACGGCCTTTATCAAGGGAATTGTCGATCTGGATAAGGGGGGATATATTATTACAGACAGCGATATGAGCACATCGGCTGGAGGCGTCTTCGCATGTGGAGATTGCATCAGCAAATCCCTGAGACAGGTGGTAACCGCCTGCGGCGATGGGGCGACGGCCACGCACAGCGCCTCGCTGTATGTTGATGAATTAAGGGGACAGGCATACTGAGAAATATTTTTAAGGAGAAAAAATGCCGATTTATGAGTACGTCTGCAAAAATTGCGGCAATAAATTTGAATTAATCCGATTCGCGAGTGATGATGATAACGATATAGAATGTCCTGGATGTGGCGAGAAAAAGGCAGAGAAGGTTGTTTCCTCCCCTGCCGGGTTGCAGGGATCCGGTCAATCCTGTTCGGGAGGGGGAACATCCCCTTTTACCTGAGGCTGATTTATGCCCCGACGGGTCGGGGCTGATATCAGGTGGGGTACAGGTTTGAATTCAGGGCCGGAACTTCTGACACCGAAAGATGGGGGCAATGATCCAAACAGTCAATTTCTGGCAGCATATTCCTGAGCATATCAATCCGGCGTTTCTGGAGATAGGTTCCTTTCAGCTTCGTTACTATGGGCTTATGTACCTTGTCGCTTTCTTCATCGTCTATCTGCTCGTTATCCACAGAATAAAGGATGAAGGTATCGACTGGTCGAAGGAAACTATCCAGGACTATTTTGTATGGGCAATAGCAGGACTTTTGATAGGGTCGCGGCTGGGATATGTCCTCTTCTATAATCTTGAATACTATGCGGCGCACCCCCTTTACATTATATTTCCCTTTGACACCTCCGCCGGTTTCCGGTTTATCGGGATCAGCGGTATGTCATATCATGGAGGGCTTGCGGGTATTGTCCTTGCGTCTGTCTGGTTTTGCCGGAGGCGCGTGATAAATTTCTGGCAGTTTGCGGATCTTTTCTGTCCCGCGGTACCGCTCGGGTATACATTCGGCAGGATAGGAAACTTCCTGAACGGTGAGCTTTACGGCCGAGTAACCGATGCATGGTGGGGCATGTATTTCCCTCTGGACCCGCTTTTTCGCCTTCGTCACCCATCTCAGCTTTATGAAGCCTTTTTTGAAGGCCTATTTCTCTTTGCGCTCCTGTGGAGTGTCAGGAAAAAAGGCTGGTTTGACGGATCTTTGTTGAGCCTGTATCTTGTCGGTTATGGGATTGTGCGGTTTTGTATTGAATTTTTCAGACAGCCGGATTCCCAGGTGGGCCTATTTATGGGAATGCTCAGCATGGGGCAGCTACTCTGCCTCGCGATGATTATTTTTGGTGTTGTTGTTATGCTCGTAAAAAAACAACAGGGAGAAAGCGAATGAACAGAAAGCTGATAGTAATCGGGGGCGGCGCCGGGGGACCTTCTGCAGCCGCGGAGGCAAAGAGGAGAGATCCATCCCTGGATGTAACAATGTTGGAAAAGGGTGAGTTTGTTTCATATGCCGCCTGACCCATGCCTTATTACATCGGTGATGTAATCAAAGATTCGGGAAACCTTATCGCGAGAACCCCAGAAAAGTTTGAAGAAACCGGGGTAAGCGTGGAGCTTAACACCTGCGTCGAAGGCATCGAGACCGACAGGGGGGAAGTCCTGCTGGCAAGTGGCAGAAAGCTGTCATATGATACGCTTGTTATAGGAACAGGTGCCGAAGCAACTCTACCTGACATACCGGGCACGACACGGGACGGGGTATTCACGCTGAAAAATCTGCGGGACGGCATCAACATCAAGGAATATATAAAGCGTAACAGGTGTCGCAGGGCGGTAATAGTCGGGGCCGGTTTTATCGCCATGGAGATGAGCGAGGCCCTGAGAACTCTTAGCCTTGAGACCAGCGTCGTATACAGGGGCGAGCTTCCTGTCAAAAAATGGGATCCGGTATTTTCCGGGGTGGTTCTGGAGGAGCTTGTAAACAACGGAGTATCCTTTATCGCCCACAACTCTCCTGTTGCTGTTGAGAAGGGCTCAGATGCCCGACTGTGTCTGGTTACCGATAAAGGAAAGATAGAGACCGACATTATCGTATTCGCCCTCGGTGTGAGACCTGAGACGAAGCTGGCGCGTGAAGCAGGCCTTGAGACGGGAGAATCCGGCGCCATCCAGGTGGATTCTTCGCAACGCACCTCACGAGAGGAAATATTTGCCGTTGGCGATTGCTGTGAGTCATATCACCGGTTGAGCAAGAAATGGGTGAATATTCCACTGGGAGATATAGCGAACAAACAAGGACGGGTAGCCGGCCGTAATATTGCCGGATATCCTATGATATTCCCCGGGATTGTAGGCGCCCAATCCTTTAAGGTGTTTGGCTTGGAAGTTGCCATGACCGGTCTTGATGAGAAGACGGCGGAAAAGAGCGGATATTCGCCCGCAGGCAGCATAATCTGGGGGAACCCTGTGGCGCGTTCCATGAGTGGGGGTCAGAGACTGGGGCTCAAACTGATCGCGGACAGGGGTTCGGGAAAATTGCTGGGGGCGCAGGCAGTAGGACAAAGCGGAGCGGTCAGCCGCATCAACATTCTGTCCGCGTGTCTGTGGTCCGGCATGGGGCTTGACGAAATAGGCTATATGGATCTCGCCTACAGTCCGCCCTTTGGCGGGGCGTGGGATGTGATTCATACCGCGGCCCAGGTCCTGGGGAAAAAGCTGTGAAATTCCCGGGAGTGGTTTGGCAATAACAACAGACCCCATATGCCCCGGGGTGCTGTGAAATATGTATCGAGTCTGAAACAGATGAACCTTTAGTCCTCGTTTTCAGGGCTTTATCAGGTATCAGCCATTACAATCCGGACTCGCTGGGATTGTAATGTTTTTTGCTGTAATGCTGTTTCACGGCGTGGAGGAAGCGTACCCCGCGGCCCATCTCTTCAAAAACGGGGATGCCCATATCTTCCAGACCTTTTTTGAATGCGTGGAAAGGTTCTCCCATCCCCGCCAGCCATGCGATGACTGGTTTGTCAAGTTCTTCCTTAAGCCTGCTCAGGTGGAGAAACACACTGCTGTCACATCTTCCTGAAAATGGATGTATGATAAGAGAGTCAACTCCCCTGTCGTGCATGACTGCGGCCGCCACCTTTGTGTAGACGGCCTCTATTCCATTTTTTTCGACGGCAGGCCATATATCAACAGGATTTGAGGGATCCATCCAGGGTGGGAAGACCTCTTTAATGGATTTCAAGGTTTCTTCGGATAATGAAGCCAGAGGGAGATCATAATCCTGCAGAAAATCGGCGGTCACGATTCCTCCTCCACCCGAGAAGGTAATAACAGCCGTTCCACCATCACTCTTACGGTATCTGGTTTTGGAAAAACCCCGGAGAAGATCCATGAGTTCATTAAAGTCATACGCCGGTATTACACCTGATTGCGTGAAGGCGTGTTTCATGATTGTGTAATTACCAGCCAGGCTGGCCGTGTGACTCACGGCTGCGCGGGCTCCGGAGGGGCTTCTCCCCCCCTTGAGAACGATGACTGGTTTAGTGGTGGATCGGCACAGTTTCATGAAACGCCTGATGTCGACGATAGATTCAGTGTACAACCCGATAACCTCGGTGAGGGGATCATCTATCAGATATTCCAGCAAATCGGTTTCATTGACGTCACTTTTATTCCCGATAGAGCATATCTTGCTAATACCCATCCCCCCCCTCTCGAGTATCATCATGAGAAAAATAGCGGAGAGTAAGCCGCTTTGAACGATCATCGAAACGTTCCCGGGAACCATCAGGGTCTTCCACGAATCCGTATACATGAAGGAAAACACATGCCTCGAATGACCGTCGAGAAGACCCATGCAGTTGGGTCCCCACAGCCTGATTTTGTGTTTGCGAGCTATGGCTGTGCATTCTTCCTGGAGTTTTTTTCCTTCTTCACCCACTTCCGCGAATCCGGCCGACTCAATAATGATTCCCCTGACATTTTTCTTCGCGCACTCTTCTATGACAGGGGGAAGAAAAGTGGCCGGGATGAAGTATATGGCCAGGTCAAAATCACCGGGGATGGATGATATATCGGGATAGCATTTCATTCCAAGGATTGAATCATGCTTCGGATTTACGGGGTATATCCTGCCTTTGTACCCGCCGGACATGTTGTTCAGGATGTGATATCCGCCTCTCAAAGGATTGTCCGAAGCACCGATTATTGCCACCCCGTCGGGGTTGAAGAAAAAATTCATGAGGGTTCACTCCGTTTTTGTTTATTAGCCGCCTTCTTTATAAACGGAACAGGCGAATTGTCAAACGCTTTCTTCCCGCAATAGTTTTATAGGATCAAGTTTCCTTTCTGGATGGCACTCGCTATCATATACGATACTAGGTTCTGGCGAGTAAAGCTTGCCGCATTAAAAGAGTTGACAATTACTGGCAAATATTTTATTGATCTACAATACGAGAGGAAGTTGTTTTATTGGAAACAGAGGTTAGACATTACATTATTTGAAAGGAGAGGATTATGTTGAAGAGGAAAAGTCTTGTACTGTTTATTGCGCTGATTGTGGCTTTGTCAATGGTCTTTATCAGCCCGGCGTTTGCGGCGAAAAAGAGTTTCTTCGCGATTGCAACGGGGGGCACGGGGGGCACTTATTATCCCCTGGGGGGGGTTCTGGCGCAGGCCCTGTCCAACAAAATTCCCAGCGTTATTGTTACCGCTCAGTCGGGTAACGCGTCTGTCGCGAACTGCAACCTCATAAAGAGTCACCAGATCGAATCGGCTTTCGTGCAGAACAATGTTGCCTACTATGCGTATACCGGGATCCAGCAGTTTGATGGGAACCCCGTTAAAAACCTGAGGGCCATCGCCTCTCTCTACCCCGAGACAATCCAGATTATTGCCAGGGAGGGAGCCGGGATAAAAGGCGTGAATGACCTGAAGGGAAAGAAGATGATCCCGGGTGACAGGGGAAGCGGGACCGAAGTGGACTGCCAGGCGGTTCTTTACGGTATCGGCCTTACCTATGATGATTTTGCCAACGTGGACTGGCTCAGCTTTTCCGGCGCCGGCCAGAGGCTGAAAGACAGGCAGGCCGATGTGGCGTTCATTACAGCGGGATGGCCCACGGCTGCTATTACAGAGCTGGCCACGACATCGGATGTCACACTTGTTCCGCTGGATGACGAAACCATAGCAAAGATCATCAAAAAATATCCCTTCTACGCGAAGGTCGTTATCCCCGCGGGCACTTACAGAGGAGTGGATGTGGATACTCCGGCCATCACCACGATGGCTCAGTGGGTGGTTGATGCCAAAGTTTCGGAAAAGATGGTGTACGACCTTACAAAGGCGCTGTGGGATAAGGGGGCTTTTGTCCTGCGCAAAGCGGGAGAGAAGGCCGCCGATGCGCCGAGCGGAGCTGAGATTATGGCGCAGGCCCACGACAAGGGTAAAGATGTTACCCTCGCCACGGCGCTTGACGGCGTAGCAATCCCCCTTCATCCGGGCGCAGCGAAGTTTTACAGGGAGAAGGGTCTGATAAAATAGCAGCGGATTGATCCGTTAAGGAGGTGTCCGGGCACCGGTTTTCCGGTGCCCGGACTTTATGGATAAGAAAAAAATAATCATCCTCTCTTCTCTTGCCGCCCTCTTTTTCTTTTCTCTTATTCCCTGTCATGTATTGCGAATAGAGGCGGCAAGGAGAAATCAAACGGTCTTCGTTCAGGCAATCCGGCCGGATTACAGATTTTCAACCAGATATATTCATTCGGTTGAGTTGTGCCCTGTCGGAGAGTACTTCAAAATTGATAGTAATTTCAGAATCGTTCTTTATGAAACGACATTCTCTTCCTGCAATACCGGACTTCCAACTACTCTTTCCGGAAATGAAAAGTTCTGTACTAATGGGGATCACATGCGTATCTCCGACATGCACAGGGTATTGCCGCAGCTTGATCTATGGGTCAATAAAAAGTACGATAACACCTTGACGCTGTGGGATGGGGAGGTATTGGACCTCCCCTCTCTGGCGGGAGACACCCTCTTGAGGATAACAGTGGAAAAGCTGACTGTTTTCAATCTTTTGTATCTAAAGATGGAAAGCTGAGAGGACCTTTACATGGAACTACAGGAAACAGCAACCATCTCTGAAAACATAGAGGATATCGCCAAATACGATCCGGAGTTTCGATTCCGCCAGCTTACAGGCATTACACTGAAACTTGCCTTTTTTATGACGCAGGTTCTTTCGATATTTCATATCTATACGGCAGGCTTCGGCGTTTTTCAGGAGTGGAGGCACAGGGCGTTTCACCTGGCCTTTGTCCTTCCGCTTGTGTTTTTCCTTTATACGATAAGAAAAGACAATACGGACGAGAGAAAACATCTTGTCCATGATGTCTTCTATGGCATTATCGGAGCCGCCATGGTCGGCGCCATGTTTCGCGAAATCCTGGAACTTTCAGGATACGCAACACTTATGCTATCTGCAGCATCATTCCTGTTTATCATCTATTTCAAGCGCAGAGAGTTTCTAACGAACAGGACTTTTATATATTTAGACTTTATTATATTTTCCATAATGATAGTGATGCTGGTCTGCGGCGCGCGTCTCGGGTTTCAATATATGCACCTTGGAGAATCATTTGAAAATTCCGGCATATCCCTCTTTTTCTGGAGTGTTTTCCTGTTCGGTGTATTCTTCAGCATGATATTGCTCTTTGCCGTTCAGTGGGTCAGGGCACTGTTTGCCATGGTAAAGGGTGGACAGTTCACCTATAAACAGGATGATATTCCCTACTTTGATGTATTTTTTGCAATTCTCGCGTCTTTTATCTCTGTTTATATATTTCTGGAATTTAACAGTCTGGTTATACGCGCGGGTATTCCCCTCAAGATGGATGTCGTTGTGGGTGCCTTTGCTTTTTTGCTGGTGCTGGAGGGGGCGCGACGCAGTGTAGGGCCTCCCCTTCCCATTATTGCCTTCCTTGTTCTGGTAAACTGTTATCTGGGCCCCTATTTTCTTGATATTCCCGGACTCAGTTTTTTCGCGCACAGGGGATATCCCATTGAGCGGATCATTGAGCACATGTATCTTGGCACGGAAGGTATATATGGCATCCCGCTCGGGGTTGTCGCTACCTTTGTGTTCCATTTTGTGCTGTTCGGAATCTTTATATCCAAGACAGGCTTGGGGCAGTTCTTTATGGATTGCGCGATGGCCATTGCCGGGTGGTCTTCCGGTGGGCCTGCCAAGGTTGCCGTTATAAGCAGTGGCTTTATGGGTTCTATAAGCGGGAGTTCCATAGCGAACACCGTCACCACCGGGGCTTTTACGATTCCTCTCATGAAGCGCGTCGGTTACTCTCCACAGTTCGCCGGAGCTGTGGAGGCGGCTTCGTCTACGGGTGGACAGTTGATGCCGCCTATTATGGGCGCTGCCGCGTTCATCATGGCAGAATTCTTAGGCATACCATATATCAAGATTGCGGCGTGCGCGGTTGTTCCCGCCATACTTTATTTCTTTGCGGTGGGCACCATGGTGCATCTGGAGGCCAAAAAACAGGGGCTTCTGGGGATCCCTCGTGAGGCGCTGCCCAACCTGTGGAAGGTTGTAAAGGATGGGTGGCTGCTGCTGACGCCCCTTGTGGTAATTGTGTACCTCCTGATCTCAGGGAGCAGCCCGTTTCTGGCCGCTTTTTGGGGAATCTTTTTTTCCGTTGCCACAGGCCAGATACACAGGAAGACATATCCTCTGCTGATCACCATCTTTCTGGCAATTCCAGCTGTCCTGGTCAGGGCAAATCCCCTGGAACAGCTTTCCCTCTTTTCGATTGTATGGTTTGGCCTGCTCGCCGCCGGCTTTGTCTATGCCTTCAAAAAAACAGACAGGACTTCCTGGCTTGTCAGCCTGCTGCCTGCCTCTGTCCTTGTGGTGTTGCTTGCCTGGGGACTGGAGCCGTCCCTCTGCTCCTTCTGGGCAATGGCAACGGTTATCGCGATAGGGGTCTGTTACAGGGAAAGCAGGATGAGAATACCGGATATAATGGAGACCCTGGAGCTGGGAACAAAAAATGCCCTTGCCATCGGGGCCGCGTGTGCCTGCATAGGTTTTATTGTGGGGGCGACAACCCTTACCGGCCTGGGGCTCAAGTTTGCGGCCGCGGTTATTGAACTTGCCCACGTGATAACGTCTATTGTCATGAACCTTGACATACTTCATCTCCTGAGCTTGAACTCTGTCGCACTGTTCTTCACCCTCGTACTAACTGCCGTGGCTTGTTTTGTCCTCGGCATGGGTATTCCCACGACGGCCCAGTATATTATAGCGTCCATGATTGCGGCCCCGGCACTCCTGCAGTGGGGAATCCATCCCCTGGTGTCTCACATGTTTGTGCTGTTTTATGCCGTTCTTGCGGATGTGACCCCCCCCGTCGCACTTGCTGCCTACGCGGCGTCGGGGATTTCCGGCGCCAATCCGTTCAAAACGGGACTTACCGCTTTCGGTCTGGCTTCCGCGGGGTTTGTCATTCCTTTTGTTATTGTGGCCGCTCCCATAATCCTCTGGCTGCCGCCTCTTCTCGACCCTGAAGCTTCATTTGACTACCTCAGATTCGCTCATATATTTATAACCCTGCTGATGGGAGTTGTGGCTCTCGGGACTGCCATTATAGGATATTTCAGGACCAATTCAACCCTTTTAGAAAGGGCGTTGACAGGCGTTGCGGCCATTTCCCTCCTTTCTCCGGAGGTTTACAGTGATCTGGCAGGAATTGCCATAATGGCATTTGTGTATATAGTTCAAGGCCAAAGAATCATGATAAAAGAAAAAAAGGAGAAACAAGATGAGCAGTAAGACAATACGGGTAGTGCAATATGGTCTGGGGCCTATCGGAAGCGCTACGGCACGTCACATTATAGAGCGGGATGGAGTGGAACTGGTCGGTGGGGTTGATATTGACCCGGCCAAAACAGGCAGGGATGTCGGAGAAGTAATCGGTCTCGGCAGCCCTGTGGGATTTCCTGTCGTCAACGACCTGTCCCGGGCGCTGGAGAAAACGGAGGCGGATGTGGTGCTTCACACCACCGGATCCTTCTTTGACTTCTTTGAGACTCAGATTATGGAAATTCTGGAGGCCGGGCTGGATATTGTTTCAACATCCGAGGAACTCTCCTTTCCCTGGCTGGCTCACCCGGATGCCGCCGCCAGGATAGACGCCGCCGCCAGGCAGGCAGGCAAAACAGTATTGGGCACTGGCGTAAACCCCGGATTTCTCATGGATGCACTGCCCCTCAATCTCACGGCTATCTGTCAGCGGGTGGATCGCATTGACGTGACGCGTCGCATGAATGCCTCGTTGCGAAGAGGTCCTTTCCAGGCAAAGATAGGTTCAGGAATGACGGTGGAAGGGTTTAAGGCGAAGATGGAAACGGGGCGCATGGGACATGTCGGGCTTCAACAATCCATGGGAATGGTTTTTTCCACACTGGGCAGAGATCTGGTAAAATATGAATCCAGTGTCGAGCCGGTAGTGGCTGATTCACCGGTCAAGACGGATTACTTTGAGGTACAACCCGGCCAGGTAAGAGGACTTAAGCAGGTAGCCCGCGGTTATACCGGTGAGTGCGAATTTATGACGCTTACCTTTGTCGCCGCCCTGGATGAAAAAGTAGACGGAGATACCATCCTGATTACCGGAAAACCGGATCTGGAGGTCAGGTTAAAAGGCACCAATGGCGACATCGCGACGGTGGCAATTGCGGTCAACGCCGTGCGCCGTGTATTTGAGGCGCTGCCCGGTCTGGTCACCATGCGTGACCTGCCCATAGTAACAATCTGGTAGGTATAAAACATCAGGTGAGGGAATTTTTATGAAAAGATTGATTGATTTGTCAAAGGAAGAACTTCTCGAAAGGATATGGGAGACGGAGCCCAAACTCAAGGATATTCTTAGCAATGCCAGACATGTGGAAGAAGCACGGTATGTTTTTTTTGATTACCTTGATCGTTTCGGAAGAGACCTGTACAACATGAAAGCCGATACACCCTTTGCGGATTTGAATGTTGTAGAGAGGAGAAATGCCAGGGAATGTATCCGGGTGCTCGCAAATACAATGCGGACAGAAAACGAACATCTGACACAGACTTCGCCGCTGGCACTTTTGTATAATCTTGCAAATGATGAGGAGGGAGCCCTTGAGAAGGTAAGCGCGGGTTTTTTGATGGAATACGTTGCCCTGCTGGAGGGTATCAGAGGAAAATATGGAAAACATTCCCAACACCACGAGCTTCTGGAGCAAAAAGAGGGAAGAGGCGCCGCTATTGAGCGGTCTTCCCAGTTGGATGATTACGGAGCGATGATAAGAAGATATTTCAAAAGATATAAAACAGGGCTGGATCCCAGACTGGTAAAAAAGAGAAAGAAACTGAAAGATAGGATACTGGATTATTTCGGGGCCGGAGAAGAAGACTGGGGGAATTATCTCTGGCATATGAAACACATCATCAAAGACATCGAGACACTGTCTGCTCTTGTCAAGCTGGATGATGATGAAATGGAAGGGTTAAGACTGGCGACGGAAAATCTTATTCCTTTTGAAATAACGCCTCATTACCTGTCGCTTTTTAATGAAGACGGAATGACTTTACATGATCGCGCCATTCGCGCGCAGGTTATCCAGAGCCCCCGGTATTGTACCAATGTCCTCGCAAATCAGGGGGAGGGAAGAGACATGGATTTTATGGGGGAGCATGCGACGAGTCCGATAGATGGAGTCACGCGCAGGTATCCTCAGATTATTATTATGAAACCGTTCAATTCATGCCCGCAGATATGCGTTTATTGCCAGAGAAACTGGGAGATAAAGGACATTGACGACAGCCCTATGATGTCCAGGGACAAGGTAGAAGAAATGATAAACTGGGCCAGAGAGGATAAAAACCTCTCAGAGATTCTGATAACCGGTGGAGATCCCTTGACACTCAACAACAAGTACCTTGACTGGATGATCGGAGAAGTCGCGGCAATAGATCATGTAGACAGGATAAGAATCGGAACCAGAACGCTTGTAACCCTGCCCCAGAGGATAAATGACGGTCTGCTTGAGATCCTTGGGAAATACCACGAGTGGGGGAAAAGAGAGATTACCATTGTTACACATGTCGAGCACCCCACCGAAATATGTCCGGAAGTCCTGGATGCCGTGAAAAAGATAAAAAAGCTGGGAATTAATATCTATAACCAGCAGGTTTTCACCTATTACAACAGCAAAAAATTTGAAACGGCCTTCCTGCGGAAAACGCTTAAGGTTTGCGGTATCGATCCTTACTATACCTTCAACTGTCAGGGTAAGGGAGAAACCGTGGATTTCAGGGTTCCCATATCAAGGATATTGCAGGAAAATAAGGAAGAGGCAAGGCTCATGCCCGGTCTTGTCAGGACGGATGAGCCAGTCTTCAACGTGCCGAGATTGGGGAAATCACACTTGAGGGCGTGGCAGGACCATGAAGTCATCATGATCCTGCCCGATGGCCGGAGGGTATACAGATTCTATTCATGGGAGACAAAACTTACAACAGCCAGAGACTATCTCTATACGGATGTGTCCGTTTACGATTATTTTAAAAGACTGCAGGAAGATGGTGAGAATGTTAATGATTATCTCTCCATGCTGTATTATTTTTAGATGTGTTCCCCTCCGGCTTGTGGCGTGGACAACCGGAGATGTTCTTTTCCAAGTTCTTTGTATAGGCTTTCCCCTATCTTCAGACCGAGGGCGATGAAGTCGGGACCGTACTCCCTGCCGGTGGATGTGCGGAAAGTATCGCTGATCTTTTCCAGAGTTTTTAATCCGGAGGGAAAATGATCTAATAAAATTTCGATGGAGATATCCAGGGTGTCTGATATATCCCATATCATTTCCGTGAAATTATCGGGACCCCACCGGAACTTGTCGGCGTCGTACAGGGCATCGGACAGAAGTTGAGCGTCCGGGTCGGAAAGGGGGGCGCATGGTTGAAAGGCCTCGTGATTTCCTATCGCGGCGACCACAGACACTTGTTCTTTGTCTGTAAGGTCAAAGCCCCTGAGGATCTTCCTCGCCTCTTCCGCCCCACGCCGGGCGTGATTTTTGTCTGATCGTTTTATATCATGCAGAATGCCGGCTATATGTGCCAGAACAACGGCGCGCTTTACGTTGCCCGCTTTTATCGCATCCTGCCCTTCGATGAGCATTATGGCCCCCACGTCTATCGCAACCTTTCGTGCATGAGACAATCCATGGCCGGAGGAGTCTGCCCTCGCGGTTATTATCTCAATACACGCTGTGACCATCGGATTATTTTCAAGCAGACGGAGAGACTCGCTGATTTCAATCTTTTTTTCCCGGTAAAAACGAGGAGCGGCAAATGTGACCGCGATTTTTTCAGACAGTATTTTCGCATCTGAAAGCGTTTGGGTGATCATGGGATTTTGTTTTATTCCCCTGGAAACGATTATGTGTCCATCATTTTTTTGAGTTTCCTGTGAACAACAGCGGAAATACGATGTCACTGACACAACAGGGTATCAGGACGGCAATAAACAGGAACATGAAGACGACAATGTACGACAGCCAGTTTAATGTACCCCCCACGGCCATGATAATATGAAAGATTGAGGCCCAGGTGCTCAGGAGGACGTGTCCCGCATGGGGAAACTTTGTTGACGGCCGGAAGTAGGCTACGGCTATTCCCAGTATCGCCAGGGGATTTACCAGCCACCACTTTTCGATAAAGCCGATGTGAAGGCCCCTGTCGGGCATGTTGAGCATAACTTCGCCAAGATAGGGTATCAGGGAATCACTTATAGTGGCAATGCCTATAGAGCCTGCATAACCTATAACCAGCAGAATCCAGATATTGCATTTACCTCCGACCTCTCCGCATTTGTGAAGTTTGTACATGGATGTCGTGACCAGGGCGCTCAAAACAACGTGTAGAGGATGGAGGACATAGAAAATATTCAGAGCGGTTGTGTGTGGTATATGCTGAAAGAGAACCATAATTACTATACCGGTAGCTGCACCGAGGAGAGTAAAAGGGGCGTGATTTTTTAATTCTCTTAGTATTTGTACGGTCATAACTCTCTTTATCTCTATTTTATCTGGGAGGCTGCCCGATAACGCACCACGGGTGTCATTTTATCCAAAGCAAGAAATCTTATTTAATGGAACATCCATCACTTTCAGAGTTTATTTTCTGGTCGAAATGACATGAAAATCTTTTAACAAACAGCCTTCCGGAACACCGACAGAACGTACCGGATGGGGCAAGACCAAAAAAGGCGATTTATCGGTAAAAGAAATTGCCGGCAAATTGTCCGTCAAGAGCGAAATATTACGCCTGTTATCCTGCCGCCTTTGATGAACAATTTTCAGCCATTTTGATGCCAAGGTCGAGGGCATCCTGGTTAATCTGTAAAAAAGCGGAAGGAATCCTGGTCTCCAATACCTTCATGATAGACTCTGGCCTGACTATTTTTAAAAAGGTAATCAGGGCGCCGAGCATGCATATGTTGAAGACAATTGGCTTCCCGATTTTATCCATAACCTCTGTGTACATATTAAGTTCTATCTGCTTTGCGTCAACTTTTTCATTCTGTTTGACATAATGTCTGTCGGTCAGGAGAAAACCTCCCGGTCGAATAAGCCCGGAGAATTTATCGTATGCTTCCTGAGTAAGACACACTAAAATGTTTGGTTCAATAACCTTGGGAAACAATATATCCGTATCGGAAATGATAACATCTGAACGACTTGCGCCACCTCTGGCTTCAGGGCCGTATGACTGGGATTGAACTGCATTCAACCCTTCACAAAGGAGAGCCGCCTCAGCCAGTATTATGGCCGCTGTAATCACACCCTGTCCGCCTGAACCGGAGAGGATAATTCTACGTCTTTCCATAATTTACCTTCCCTTAGACGCCCTTTCTATGACCTTGTCATATTCAGCACAGTATTCTGGCCGTTCTTCCTGGACAAATATACCTCGTTCTATGAGATCGGGATTTTTCTCCTTTTCCTTGCTCCCTATGGGAGTTGTATTGGTTTTATAACTATTGAGCATATCCACTGCACTGGGGATCTTGTTTCTTCGGCCAAACTGTATTGGGCACTGAGACAAAACTTCTACAACCGAAAACCCTTTATGCGTGATGGCCTTCTCCAATATCTTTACCATTGGATTGACATGATAGGTTGTCGTCCTGGCAACAAAGGAGGCCCCAGCGCCGGTTGCGAGCTTAACCACATCAAAGGAATGATCTATATTCCCATAGGGCGCGGTCGTTGCAAATTCTCCGTATCCCGTCAAAGGAGAGTATTGACCTCCTGTCATACCATAGATGCTGTTGTTCATGATAATGGCAGTTACATCGATATTGCGCCTCGCCGCATGGATAAAATGGTTACCGCCAATAGCACAGGCATCACCGTCCCCCATGGGGACCAGTACGGTAAGCTCCGACCTGCTCAGTTTGACACCGGTGGCAAAGGCAAGGGCCCGGCCGTGGAGTGTATGCAGGGTATGAAAATCAAGGTAGCCACTGATACGGGCAGAACATCCAATACCCGAAACCGCAGCGATATGCTTTTTTTCCAGACCGAGGTTTTCAATCGCACGGATAATGGCAGTCATTACAGTGCCATGGCCGCAACCTGGGCACCAAATATGAGGGAAAAATCTCTTTCTGATATAGTCTTTAACTGCCATTTCTTACACCCCCTTTCCCTGGGTGATTCTTATGATACTCAAGACATCGGTAGGCGTAATAAATCCACCGTCAATCCTGTTGGCAAGAAAAACTCCGTCAGGATTCTTGACCGCCTTCTTTACCTCACCAAGTATCTGGCCCATATTCATTTCTACCACAATTATCTGATTCGCAGAGGCACATCGCTCCCTGACAAGTTTAGCAGGGAAGGGCCAGAGAGTCTGTAGCTCCAATAACCCGAGTTTTTCACCCCGCTCTCTCCTGTTTTTTACAATGTGAAGGGCCGTTCTGGCGGCGGATCCATAAGAAATCAGGAGGCATTCCGCATCATCAACAAAGAACTCCTTTATCCTTGTGATTTCATTTACGTGGGTCTCAATCTTGTCTACCAGATGGTGCATCAATCCATATACAACACCCGGCTTGTTTGAAGGAAACCCCCACATATCATGCGCCAGCCCTGTGACATTATGCCGGTGATCACCTCCAAAATCAGACATGGGAAGGCGGCCATCCTCCCTTGGCAGATACGGGTGATAATCAGTTCCTGCTGGCACGGACGTTTTCAGTCTCTCTACCACGTCGATTTCCCCTGCCTTCGGCTCCACAAGCCTTTCCCTTGTATGTCCAACAACTTCATCAAGAAGCAAAATAACAGGTGTCCTGAAGGTTTCCGCCAGATTAAAGGCATCAACCGTTATTGCAAAAACATCTTGACTGTTGGATGCGGTTAAAACGATAATGGCATGGTCTCCATGGGTTCCCCAGCGTGCCTGCATGACATCTCCCTGACTTCCACTCGTAGGAAGACCTGTCGAAGGGCCACCCCTCTGAACATCAACGATCACACATGGGGTTTCAGTCATTACAGCAAAACCGAGAGCTTCCTGCTTCAAGGAAAAACCCGGGCCCGAGGTTGCGGTCATAACCTTTTTCCCAGTGAGTGAGGCGCCGACTATGGCACACATGGAGGAAATCTCGTCCTCCATCTGAATAAATTTCCCCCTCTTCTCGGGCAAACGAAGCGAGAGCAGCTCCGCAATTTCTGTGGAAGGAGTTATCGGGTAACCGGCAAAAAACTCAAGCCCGGCATAAAGAGCCCCCCTTACACAAGCTTCATTACCTTGAACAAACACGACATCTTTCTTCACTTCGAAAATAGCCTCCTTACTAAGCAGCTGTTTGTTTTAGCTTTGTCATTGCTTTTCAGCCGGATATTCGCATGGTAAATTTGAAAAATCGAGGACCATCAGCAAACAGCGTCAACTATGGCCTTAAAAAAAGGTCTTTTCTTCCACGTGCATAGCCTGGTTGAATAATTCAAGTTGTCATGAACTCACACCGGAACATCTACAATGCCGGCACTCTCTTCCCGCACAACATACGGTTCTATCTTTCTAACCTCCCTTGAGATATCTCTCTGGAAAGGTGTCAGAAAAAAATAAGAAAGACATCCTATTTCAGCTCAATCGCAAGATCGGGGCAGCGTAGTTCGCACATTCCACAGCTATTACACTTTTCCGGATATTCGAGCATGGCCTTTTCCATGCCATCCATTGACAAAGCATCCTGTGGACAAAACTCAACACAGATTCCACATCCCTTGCACCAGTCTCTTGTAATAACCGGTAATTTTCTATCTTTCGTTTCCTTGTCCATGACACGCCTTCTATTACATCAAAAATGTCTTGCCAACCAATTTTTTGTTTATTTCATGATTTTTTGATGCTGTTATCGTACCACACATTGTGTGAGGTCAGGCAAAAACCCTATTCTCCATTACAAAAATTTACTTTGTGTGTCAAATCCTTTGTGGTAAGTAATACAATGGCAAAGCGAATGTTTGTTGTATTAAGAGGTCTGACCCATGAAGCAGCTTTATTTTGAGGAGATTTTATATGAAGATTTTGTGTGTGGATCATGTCGGTATTGCGGCCAATAGTATAGACAGGAGTCTAAATTTCTATACGCAGATGTTGGGGCTGGAATTGGTTGGAGTCGAAGAAGTGACAGCGCAGAAGGTACGGACTGCTTTCCTGCCGGTCGGAGAATCCGAGCTTGAAATACTGGAATCAACCGCTCCGGATGGACCCATTGCCAAGTATATCTCTAAAAATGGTGAAGGGATACAACACATAGCACTGAGAGTTGATGACATTGAATCCGCGCTTGAGGAACTGAAAAACAAAGGGGTAAGACTGATTGATGAAACGCCTCGCCGCGGCGCGGGTGGCACAAAGATTGCTTTTATACACCCCCGGGCTACCGGGGGAGTACTCCTGGAATTGTGCCAGAGAGACTGAGTCATCTGGCTTTTTAAGAGAATGCTGGAATCATATTACCGGAAAAGAGTTTCGCCAAGGCATTTATCGAAAAGAGAAAATCTGTGTCTAAAGGAGAAGATTATTCGATTCCTTCAACCATCGAAGATGCGTTGGTGCTTGACGGGATTACCAAAGTAGCGGGAAAGATGATTTACGGGGAGAGAAGATTCACTATCAATGATTATTAGAGATGTTTTCCCATGAGCATTGCACCGTTTACAATACATCAACCCATGAAGAAGCTTTATCTGGTTGATCTGGATCAACCCGCGGAGGGATTTCGGAATTTTATCAGCAGCTGGATATTTATCAGCGGCAATTGTACTGTCGTTGTGGATCCCGGCCCTCAATCTTCCATTCCCATTCTTCTGGACGCCCTTACAAGGTGTGGGGTCCAGAAAATAGACTACATACTCCTGACTCATATCCACATTGATCACGCAGGCGGCGCCGGGCTTTTGCTGAAGCATTACCCGGACGCACAAGTTATCTGCCATCCTGATGGAATTCGTTATATGATCAATCCTGCCAGGCTGTGGGAAGGATCCAAAAAGGTGTTGGGTAAACTTGCGGAAATGTATGGAGAAATTGCACCCATTTCTGAAAAGAATATCGAATACAGGGACCATATCGAGGCTGGAGAAATTGTCATAGATGCGCTCAAAACACCCGGGCATGCACATCACCACCTCTGCTATCGTGCCGGGGATATTCTCTTTGCCGGGGAGGCGATAGGCGTAAACTATCCATTAAAAGATGGCCTTTATCTCAGAATAGCTACACCCCCCGTATTCAAATACGAGGTTTACAGGGATTCCTTGAAGAAGCTTGTTTCTCTTGGTGTCTCTCATATATGTTTTGCCCATTACGGATGCAGATACGATGCAGAAAACGTATTTAATACGGCCTTAAAGCAAGCAGATAACTGGCTTGCCACAGTAACAAAATATTATTGCCCGGCCAATGAACTGTCCGATGAAGACATCTTTGGCGAACTGCTGAAAAATGATAGAGGAATAGCTTATTACCATTCCCTTCCCAAAGATGTGCAAAACCGGGAAAGATATTTTGCCCTTAACAGTATCAGGGGCATTAAAGATTATCTGAGGAGGAAAAGGGATAAGAAATAGCATTGGGCAAATCTATACGCTATAATCGGGCGCATTTATCAGGAGGGATAGTGTCATGTCAGAACATCCGGATACAAAAAAATGGAGAGAACTTGCGGAAAAGAGTTTAAAAGGTAAATCGCTTGAATCCCTGAACTGGATCACCCCGGAGGGAATCCGGATAAAACCCTTGTACACAGCCGAAGATCTTGAAGGCCTGGAGTTTGTCAACACTCTTCCGGGACTTGCCCCCTATATCAGGGGGCCTCATGCTACCATGTATGTCCAGAGACCGTGGACAATCCGCCAGTATGCCGGTTTTTCCACGGCAAAAGAATCGAATAAATTTTACAGAAGCAACCTTGCCGCCGGACAAAGGGGCCTTTCGGTGGCCTTTGATCTTGCGACTCACAGGGGCTATGACTCTGATCACCCCAGGGTGGTTGGCGATATCGGAAAGGCTGGCGTCGCGATAGATTCCGTGGAGGACATGAAGGTTCTTTTCGATCAGATTCCTCTGGACAAGATGTCTGTTTCCATGACCATGAACGGAGCTGTTCTTCCCTGTCTCGCGGGGTATATCGTTGCCGCGGAAGAGCAGGGGGTTACTCAGGACAAACTTTCGGGGACCATACAGAACGACATCCTCAAAGAGTATCTCACGAGGAATACGTACATATACCCTCCGGGTCCTTCCATGAGGATCGTCTCGGATATTATCGGGTACTGCTCGAAGAATATGCCCCGGTACAATACCGTCAGCATCAGCGGATACCACATCATGGAGGCCGGGGCGAGCTCTGTACTCCAGGCCGCTTTTACCCTGGCTGATGGGGTTCAGTACGTGCATGCCGCCCTTGACGCGGGACTTGACATAGACGCGTTTGCGCCGCGGCTCTCATTTTTTTTCGGGATCGGGATGAATTTTTTCATGGAAATTGCCATGTTGAGGGCCGCCCGTTTTCTCTGGCATGAGCTAATCAGCAAGTTCAACCCTCAAAACCCGAAGTCCGCCATACTCAGAACCCACTGTCAGACATCCGGCTGGAGTCTGACGGAGCAGGACCCATATAATAATATCATACGAGTCACCATTGAATGTATGGCCGCGGTTCTGGGCGGGACCCAGTCTCTCCATACCAATTCATTCGATGAGGCTGTGGCCACACCTTCGAATTTTTCCGCCAGGCTCGCGAGAAACACCCAGATCATTGTTCAGGAAGAATCCCAAATCTGTCACGTTATTGATCCGATGGGCGGTTCCTATTATGTCGAGGTTCTGACCGATGGGATTATCCGGGAGGCAAGGAAAATTATTAATGAGGTCGAAGATCTGGGCGGCATGGCAAAGGCCATCGAAACCGGAATGCCGAAGATGCGAATAGAGGAATCGGCCGCTAGAAAGCAGGCCCGAATAGACCAGGGGCTGGATGTGATTTTGGGTGTGAACAAGTATCAGATAGAGGAAGAGCCCCTTGGTGATATTCGTGAAGTATCGGAGGCTGTTCGGGATGAGCAGGTTGCGAGATTAAAAGAGCTTAAGGCAAAACGAAACCCCGCCGCTGTGCGTAAGTCCCTGGAGGCCTTAACGAACTGTGCTGAATCGGGGGGGAATCTTCTGGAAGTGGCAATATCCGCCACACGGGCCAGGGCAACGGTTGGAGAAATTTCAAATGCCATAGAGAAAGTCTTTGGACGATATACAGCGACAACCCGGTGTATATCCGGAGCCTATGCCTCTGAATACACGGACAGTGAAATATTCGCCGCTGTAAAAAAAAGAACAAGTGATTTTATGGAGAGGGAAGGCAGACGGCCACGGATGCTTGTTGTCAAGATGGGCCAGGATGGTCATGACCGCGGGAGCAAAGTGATCGCTACGGCCTACGCGGATCTTGGGTTTGACGTGGATATCGGTCCCATGTTCCAGACTCCCGATGAGGCGGCCAGGATGGCTGTAGAAAACGATGTTCATGTCGTCGGTGTCTCAAGTCTGGCTGCCGGTCACAAGACCCTTATCCCCCAGCTTTTAGAAAGCCTCAAGGAAGAGGGCGGGAAAGATATCAAGGTAGTTGCCGGCGGGGTAATTCCCCATAGCGATTATGATTTCCTCTATGATGCCGGAGTGGCAGCGGTATTTGGTCCTGGGACACCCATTCTTGATTCCGCAAACCGGACTCTCGACATCCTGGAGCAGAAAACATGATATCAAGTGATATTCAGCCTTATATAGAAGGTGTGCTGAAGCATGACAGGCGTATGATCTCCAAGACCATCACACTGATTGAAAGCACGCTCCCTGCCCACAAAAAGATGGCGCGGCTTGTTATCGATCAACTGCTCCCTCACACGGGAAAGGCGATACGACTCGGGATAACGGGGGTGCCGGGTGCGGGGAAGAGCACCTTCATAGAGGCACTCGGCATGCTGCTGGTGAAAAAGGGGTACAGCGTGGCTGTCCTTGCTGTTGATCCGAGCAGCATAAGGAGCGGGGGAAGTATTCTGGCGGATAAGACCCGCATGGAAAAACTCTCTGTTGAGGAGAAGGCATTTATTCGGCCTTCTCCCTCGGGAGACACCCTTGGGGGCGTTGCAAGCAAGACCAGGGAAACCATGCTTGTGTGCGAGGCTGCCGGCTTTGATGTGGTGATTGTCGAAACTTTGGGCTCCGGTCAATCCGAGGTGGCGGTGGCTTCCATGGTTGATTTCTTCCTGATGCTGATGATATCCGGAGCAGGAGATGAACTTCAGGGAATGAAAAAGGGCGTCTTGGAACTGGTTGACGCCATTGCCGTCAACAAGGCGGACGGCGATAATATTCAAAGGGCGGATTTTGCAAAAAAGCAGAGCGAGACAGCACTTCATTTTTCAACCCCCTCTTCCCCCAACTGGTTTCCGCCTGCGCTTACATGCAGCGCCTTGAATTTAACCGGCATACATGAGATATGGGATACCGTCCTGGAACATAGAGAAAAGATGTCATCTACCGGAGAGCTGGAGATGAAGAGGGCAGAACAGGGCCTCGACTGGATGTGGCTCCTGGTAAAAGAAGGCCTTGTCGAGTGGTTTTATAAAAGTCCCTATGTCAAAGAGATAATGCAGAAGCTTGAGAAAGAAGTGGAAGAGGGAACGACCACGCCGACCGCCGCTGCGGACAAACTGCTGTTTTTCCTGGCGGATAAGTAACGATTTTCTGGGAAGTCGGATTTCCTTGACTTTTTATAAAGCCATCAAATTTGAGTTTCACTAATAAAAAACTGGAGGAATAAATGACAAAAGTTTCTTATGGTTTTGAGCTTTTGCAGGAACAGTATATCGTTGAACTGAAGACAAGCGCACGATTTTACAGGCATGTTCAAACGGGTGCCGAACTGTTGTCCATGATAAATGATGACGAGAATAAGGTTTTTGGAATCACCTTTCGAACGCCGCCTCGCGATTCGACAGGTGTGGCCCACATTCTGGAACATTCCGTTCTCTGTGGTTCCCGCAGGTATCCTGTAAAGGAGCCATTTGTAGAAATATTAAAGGGATCTCTGCAGACTTTTCTGAATGCGTTCACCTATCCGGACAGGACCTGCTATCCTGTGGCAAGTCAGAATGCCCAGGATTTTTATAATTTGGTAGATGTCTATCTCGACGCGGTTTTCTACCCGCGCATTACGCCGGAGATCTTTCAGCAGGAGGGATGGCACTACGAGATGGAGGCGCTGGATGGACCGCTTGCGCACAAGGGCGTGGTTTTTAATGAGATGAAAGGCGCCAACTCATCTCCGGACAGGCTTCTCGCCGAATATTCACAACAGTCACTGTTTCCCGATACGACGTACGGGCTGGACTCCGGGGGAGACCCCGCGGTCATCCCCGAACTGAGCTATGAACAGTTCAGAGATTTTCACAAAAGATATTATCATCCCTCAAATGCACGCATTTTCTTTGCCGGTGATGACGACCCGGAAGAGAGGTTGCGGATCGTAAATGATTATCTGAAAGACTTTCAAAAGACGGAAGTGGATTCAGCGATATTCCTCCAGCCACGATTTGACAGTCCCAGGCGGATCGCGCGTTCCTTTGCCGCTGGCGAGGATTCATCCAAGGGCATGGTGACGGTAAACTGGATGCTGGGTGAAACAAAAGATGGCGTCACAAATATGGCGCTCAATATCCTGGGATATATCCTTCTCGGCACTCCCGGTTCGCCTCTGCGCAAGGCGCTTATTGAATCTGGCCTGGGAGAAGATGTTACGGGCGGCGGCCTGGAGGACGAATTGCGGCAGCTGTTTTTCTCCGTGGGACTGAAGGGAATTGACGCGGGGAAGGCGGATGCCGTTGAGTCACTGATACTGGAAACTCTGGAAAATCTGGCGGGAGATGGCATTGAACCCGACGCAGTGGAGGCAGCCCTTAATACCATAGAATTCAGCCTGCGTGAAAACAACACCGGCAGTTACCCCCGCGGACTGGTGCTGATGCTGAGGGCGATGACAACCTGGTTGTATGATGGCGATCCTTTCGCGTTACTCACCTTTGAATCTCTTCTATCGGAGGTCCGGTCTCGTATCGCTTCGGGGGAGGCATTCTTTGAAGATATGATAAGGGAATTGTTCCTGGAGAATCCGCACCGCACAACTGTCATTATGGAACCGGACACTAACCTGAAGGATGAGATGGATGCGGCGGAAAGACGGAAACTCGATGACGTTCGCAAGTCTGCCGGCCCCGGGGAATTAAAGAATATCTTTGAAAACGCCGAACGGCTCAAAAAAATCCAGGAAGCTCCGGATTCCCTTGAAGCCCTTGCAACCATACCCATCCTGAAGATTGCCGATCTGGAGAAGAAAAACAAGACGATACCGATCGCCATTCTGGAGGAAAAGGGTGCCACGGTTTTGTACCATGACATATCCACAAACGATATCGCGTACATTGAAATAGGCATGGATCTGCGTCTACTCCCCCGGAGATATGTCCAGTATATCCCCCTGTTCAGCAGGGCACTTCTTGAAATGGGTACAAAAAGGGAAGATTACGTTGAGATTTCTCGTAGAATTGACCGGAAGACAGGGGGAGTTCATCCGTCCCTGCTTGTGTCGTCGGTCAAAGATACGAGGGAGGCCGAGGCCAGGCTTTTTATCTGCGGAAAGGCAATGCTTCCGCAGGTGGGGGAAGTTTTCGATATTATCAGGGATCTTCTTATGGATGTCAGACTGGACAACAGAGAGCGTTTCAAACAAATGCTACTGGAGGAAAAGGCCCGGCAGGAACAGCAACTGGTGCCCGGCGGACATCAGGCAGTCAACCTGCGTCTGAGAGCACACTTCAGCGAAGCCGGCTGGCTGTCGGAACAGTTAAACGGGGTGAGCTATCTTTTCTTTCTGCGTGAGCTTGCCGGCCGAATAGACCAGGACTGGCCTTCCGTCTATGCTATCCTTGAGGAGATGCGGAGGGCCCTTGTCAACCGCGAGACTATGCTCTTTAATGTTACCGTTGATGAGACAGGATGGGAAAAGATAAGGCCTCATCTTGCCAACTTTGCAGGTCAAATACCGGCAGGGCCGACTGGCGCGAAGACTGACATCGCCGGAGATCTTTTGACTGACATGAATATTCCTGAGTATGAGGGACTTATCATTCCCTCTCAGATCAACTATGTGGGGAAGGGGGCGGATCTTTACCGGGCAGGATACAGATATCATGGTTCTGCCAGGGTTATTACCCGCTATCTCAGGACTTCCTGGCTGTGGGACAGCGTACGGGTCCGGGGGGGCGCCTACGGAGCGTTCTGTAATTTTGATAAATTTTCGGGTGTATTGACTTTCCTGTCGTACCGTGATCCGAATCTTCTGAAAACCATCGAGGCGTTCGACAAAACAGCCGGATTCCTGCGTAAGTATGATCTTGGCGGCGACGAACTGACAAAGGGGATTATCGGCGCCATAGGAGAGATGGATGCATATATGTTTCCCGACGCCAGGGGATATGCCTCAATGATTCGGTACCTGACCGGCAACACCGAAGAGGATATCCAGCGGACGCGGGATGAAATTTTTTCCACAACAGCGGAAGACTTCAAAAAATTCGCGGATGTAATGGATAGGGTGGCAAAGAACGGGCTGGTGAAGGTCCTCGGTTCGGAGAAGGCCATCAGAGAGGCCACAGCCGGCGGGCAGTTGTCTCTGGAAACGTTGAAGGTTCTTTGATATATGGATGTGGCTGTTCGCAGAGGAGAATAAATATGGGTGAAAATCCGAAAAGAAAAAAGGCAGAGGTTGTCAAGAGGTTTCTTCCTACCAGAAGCTTGTTGATGAATCTCGGGTTGATAACAGTGGGCAGTATCATTGCGGCCTTTGGAGTTAACGCGATAGTGGCTCCCCAGCAATTTCTGTCCGGCGGAGCCCTGGGGATCGCCTTGATCTTCCACTATCTTTTCCCCCAGCTCGACGTAGGCTTTCTCAATCTCCTCGCCAACATACCCTTTGCTATTCTCGGCTGGTTCAGCGTGAGCCGGAGATTTATGTACTATTCGGTCTTCGGAATTGCCGTCTTTTCTTTTGCCGTCAGTGTAATTCCCCATACGGAACTACTTCACATAGACAACAAGATGCTGGCAGCTATACTGGGAGGAATAATCTACGGGATGGGTGGAGGGATTATCCTGCGCTCGGCCGGTTCGGGCGGTGGACTGGATATCCTTGCGGTCTATCTCAACAAGAAATGGGAAATTCGCATTGGGTGGACCTATTCTCTGTTTAACAGCGTGCTGCTTATAGGGGGAGCAATAATATTTTCCCTGGAGACGGCGCTGTACACGCTGGTTTTTATCTTTACCACAGGGAAGGTTGTCGATGCGGTGATAACCGGCTTCAACCAGCGCAAGCAGATCCTGATCGTTTCGGACCAACCCGATCTGCTGGCTCAGGAGATATTGAAACGCCTCAACAGGGGGGTAACCTTTCTGTCCGGAGAGGGAGCATATACCCATAACCCCAAGCGCATAATCTTCAGTATAGTTTCCCTGACGGAACTTGCACGCATGAAGGACCTGATATTCGAGATTGACCCGCACGCGTTTGTGGTAATCAACGATACCCTGGAAGTCCTGGGTTATCGACACGCGAGCAGGCGCGTTTATTGAGGATGAACTTTATGTTACAGAAAACCCATCTGGATTTCCCCATACAGCAGGGAGCAGAATCATTTGCCTTCACAACTATCTTTTTCGCCTTGCTGAGAATCTCGCTTGTCATGGGATTGCCAGACCGAAATTGAAACACCCGCAGGCGCTGACTTCTCAAGAGGAAGTTCAAAAGATGTGATTCGCTGGCAAACAAGCCAGCTACGGCCGCTCGTAAAGAAGTGCTATTGGATAAATACATCAATAAAATGAACTGGAAAATTTTCGTCACGTTATTTCTGGCAATGTTCGCCTCGACGCTGGGCCAGGGAATCGTTGTGCCACTGTTGCCTGTGTATGCTCATCAGCTTGGAGCCACAAGCTTCATCATAGGCATTATGTTTGGCGCCTTTTCGATTTCCAGAACACTATTTTTGCCCTATTTCGGTTCCGTATCCGATCGGACAGGCAGGAAACCATACATTACGGTTGGACTTCTAGTCTATTTTCTGGCTTCAATTGCCTATATGTTTTCCCATGATGTGAACTCGCTGATCTGTATACGCTTTTTTCAGGGTATAGCTGCTGCCATGATTCTGCCGGTGGCTCAGGCCTATATAGGCGAAATTACGCCCAGAGGGCAGGAAGGGTTTATGATGGGTCTGCTCAATCTTTCGCTGTACGGCGGCCTGAGTGCCGGACCTTTACTGGGCGGTATAGCAAAGGATGCACTGGGTATGCGATCAGCCTTTGTCAGCATGGGAGTTCTCTGCATTCTCGGATTTCTCCTGTGTCTGGTGTTCCTTCCGCCAAGAAAAGACGAATCCCTTGTCTCTCGGGGCAGACCGCCCCAGCGCGTCATGCTGCTCCTGCGCAACCGGCACCTTTTGGGTCTGTTCCTGTTCCGCTTTGCCACCACCATGTATATCGGTGCTTTCTGGTCATTTGCGCCGCTGCTGGCAGACACTAAATTCAATCTCTCAGGGCTTGATATCGGAACCTTGATCATGTTCAGTGTATTTATATCCGCTATTCTTACAATCCCCATGGGATACCTGGCAGACAGGATCAACAAACGTTTTCTGGTTACACTTGGAGGGCTCATCACCTTTGTTTCCATGCTGTTCTTTGCGTATTCTCAGAAATCCTGGGGCCTGTACGCCGCCAGCATCCTTGCCGGCATCGGCGGCGGTATCTCTGTTCCGGCAATGATGGCGATGGGAGTGTTTATCGGTCGTACAAACGGACACATGGGCTCGGTCATCTCTTTGATAACCGTGGGTCACAGCCTGGGCATGATGGCCGGACCGATCCTGGCCGGCATCCTGATAGACCTGGTCAACATGCAAAATACGTTTCTGAGCATGGCGATCTTCATGGCAGCAATTGCGTTGCTGTTTATACCGATGACAGCACGATTTGAATCTCTGGAAGATACCTGATCCTTTTTCCCGGGAATTCAATCAAATCTTTTCGGCGGCAGCGTTCCGGCCGGAAATGCGCCCAAAAACAAGGCATTCTGTAATGGCGCAACTGCCGAGACGACAGGCGCCATGAACCCCACCCGTGACCTCTCCGGCCGCGTATAACCCCTTTACAGGATGCTGATTCAGGTCGATGACCTGCCCCCTGACATTGATCTGAATCCCGCCCATAGTATAGTGTACCTTGGGCCATAATCTGATTCCATAATAAAGGGGACAATCCAGCGCAGCCGCATCCGGCAGAATCAGTTTGCCGAATTCCGCATCAAGCCCCTTTTCGACATAATCATTGTATTTTTCCACGGTAGCTTTCAGATCGTCGCAGGGCAGCCCGTAGAATGACGCGAGTTCCTGCAACTGATCGAATTATTTTACCACACCTTTTTTCAGACAACGATCTATTTTCCAGCCCGATTGTTCGACCGCTTTCGCGTCAGCGATATCGATGCACGGATGACCAATATTCAGAATAGCATCAGACAGGGTTTTGCGATCCGCCAATTCGTCGACGAATCGCTTGCCCGTACCCGGGTCTACCACTATACCGTAGAGAAACACGATGTAATCCGAGAAACCGGGACCAACGCCGAAACCTTTTTCATCCGGAGAGGCCCATGGACCAAGCTGTATCTGCGAAAGATGAACAGGTGTCGCCCCGATCTTCAAAGCCTCTTTTAAGGCCTCGGCGGTGGCGAACGGCTTATTCGTACTATCTATCTTTTCGGACAATCGGGGATCCTGCGCGACCCTGAAGGCTATATCACTGCCGAAACCACCGGTAGTCAGAATAACGGCTTTCCTTGCCCGGATGTACTTGTAGGTCCCTTTATCTGCGTCCTTATAATTGTAGCCATCGCGCACGAGAACACCGCAAACCCTTCCTTCAGAATCCCTGATAAAAGTCTGAAAGTAGTTTTGAGTTTTTACCTCCATCCCAAGCTCTCGTATCTTGGCAAGCTGCCGTTTTATAATAGTTGAGCCGGATACGTTAAGAGGCGTATAGCAGCGGGGAACGGAATGACCTCCAAATGAATCCACCCTATCCAGATATTCTACTACCAGATAGTCAATCGACCATTGAAAAACCTCGTTTGATTTTTCCGCGACCTTACGGACCAGATCAGGATAATTAAGGCCCAACCCGGCTTTGAGCATATCAGAGCACATGAGCTCAGGAGAATCCTTGATCCCCGCCTTTCCCTGCATCGGCGTACCCGCCGCGGCAATCCCCCCATCGCTGATGATCGAGTTTCCACCGGGCGCCTTCATCTTTTCCAGGATAACTACTGAGGCGCCGGCATTGCGCGCCTCGATTGCCGCGGTAAGACCAGCGAATCCGCCGCCGATCACCACTACATCCGCGATCTCATCCCAGTCTTCCATCTGCTTTTCAAAGACCTCTATATTTTCTGCCATTGGACCCGTTGAAAGCATTTTTGACCTTCCCGTTTTTTGTCCCGTATCTGATGTTTGTACAACAGGTTACATTGGATCTCTGCCATTTTTTTCGTTTAACACAGGAATCTCCGACTTCCATCTGGGTCTGCAGGTTATTTCCAGGGGCGAGACGAAAACGGGTGCAAGTCGATTTGCCTCTGGAACCGGACGTCACGGGAAGTTTTGAGGCACTGCCTGCCGGGCAGATCAGAGGCGATGAATTTTTTATCCCCTTTACCGCCAGCTTTTCTACAAAATCAGGGTTGGTTAAGGACTCGTACGAGGTCATAATAAGAATGGGCCCTGTGCCCGTGAATATTATACTGGTTTTCATGACTGAACCCCCCTTCCCCTGTCTAATGACAGGAATGCAAAATTTATAACCAGCTTCACTACGAGGCGGGGATAAGTACACCTAAAAATCTTACATACGCGCAATTCCGAAACGCCACATTGTCTCCGGTATTTTTTATCTTGAAAAATAAGGTTCTTTGGGATATTACCAAAAGCGAATTCTGGGCGGTTAACTCAGCGGGAGAGTGCTACCTTCACACGGTAGAAGTCACTGGTTCAAACCCAGTACCGCCTACCATGAAAATCAAGGGGTTGCGGTTGGTGCCGTGACCCCTTTCCGGTTGAGGAATGGATGTCTTTTCAAGACACTGACGACAAAAGATACGGGAGGCTGTAATGGGGATTCTTTTTGATGTGAAAGCTCTGCCGTGGGAAAATCATCCCGCGATCAAAGGTGTTTCTATAAAAAAAATAATCACGACGGGACAATTTGGGAAGAACAGCCCATCCATAATAATAGTAAAAATCCCTGTTGGGGTCGAAGTGCCGGAACATGTCCACGAAGAGAGTGAAGACATTCTTTTTATATTAGACGGGAAAGCGACTATGTGGATAGATGGTATGGGCAATTTGAAGCTTCAAGAAAATGTAGTCGTTCGTGTTCCACGAGGCACAAAACACAGGATATTTGATGTGACCGATGAGCTTCTTATATATGACGTATTTTCTCCCGGTATTATGTAGTTTCAGACAGACGGTTTTCTCACATTTCACAGATTGTGGAATTGAAAATCTTGAGAGTATAAGAAAAAGCAGCTATGTATCCCTGCACTGAGCATGCGTTCCGATAGAAAATGCAGAGGAAAAACGGAATGAATAACTACCAGAAATGGTTTTTGGCCAGCAGACCGTGGTCCTTTACGATGACCGCTGTCTCAGTGAGCGTGGGAAGTGTTCTTGGCTCCATGGATGGCGGTTTTTCATGGTTCCTTTACCTGATCACCCTTGCCGGCATAATTTTCATGCACGCCGCGGCAAACCTTTTTAATGACTACTATGACGTCCTGAGCGGAGTCGATACACTGGAGGTGTCAACCGCGCAGTACCGTCCCCATCCGCTGGTTGAGGGAGCACTTAAACCCAGGGAAGTGTTGATCGAAGCGATCTGCCTTTTTGTTCTCGCGGCGTTCATAGGTATTTTTCTCACCGTAACCAGGGGGTGGACTGTCCTGATAATAGGCATTACAGGGGCCTTTGCCGGGTTGTTTTACACGGCGCCTCCCTTCAGGTATAAATACAGGGGATTAGGAGAGGTCTCAACCCTTCTGATGTGGGGACCGTTGATGGTAGAGGGGGCATACTTTGTTCAGCGGCAGACTCTGAGCATGGATGCCTTCTGGGTGTCGCTTCCCTTTGGCGTGCTGGTGGCTCTGGTGCTACTCGCCAACAACATTCGAGACGCCGTTGATGACGAAAAAAGAGACATAAAAACCCTGCCGATCATAACCGGTCATAAGCGTGGCATATGGATATATGTAATGCTGGTAGTATTTGCCTACGTGTCGGTTGTCCTGATGGCCTTTACAGGGCCCCTTAACCCCTGGTCCTTGATGGTACTCATTTCGCTTCCGCTGTTCTTCAGCCTGTTGCGTCGGATGATAAAAAATCCTCCCATTGATGCAGATGAGCAGACGGCAAAACTGAACACGGCGTTCGGCGTCCTGCTACTCATCTCTCTTATCATCGGGAGGCTGGCTTGAAACAACCGGAGACAGCATGGAAGCCGTTACTGGTAACAATCATCCTTGCGAATGTACTCTGGTTTGCCACATTTTACCTCACCTTCAGCACCTTCTGGATCAAGATCACAATCTCGGCATCCTCGCTTGCCGTTTTATCTATGTGGATAAGGCCAATCGGCAAAGACAAATTTCATCTGGACGCGAAAGCCCTTCTTATTGGTCTTGTCTCCGCCTTGGCGCTGTATCTGATCTTCTGGGCCGGAAAAGAGATCTCGTCAGCAATCTTTCCCTTCGCGGAGCGTCAGATAGGGGGCATATATGGCAAGGGGGAAGGCGCTCCCATGTGGACCATCTTTCTTCTCTTATTTTTCATTACGGGTCCCTGTGAAGAACTTTACTGGCGCGGTTTCCTGCAGGAAAGACTCATGGAACGTTTCGGAGGCTGCGGAGGCTGGCTCCTCACCACCGCAATCTACGCCGGTGTTCATATATGGTCATTCAATTTTATGCTTATCGGGGCGGCCGCCGTTGCCGGCGCTTTCTGGGGGGCCATGTACTGGCGTCTCGGCAACCTGTCGCCTGTCATCATCTCCCACTCACTCTGGAGCGCCTTTATATTCGCTGTAATTCCGCTGTCCTGAAGCTCCTCGTATATTCTCCTGTTCCGAAGATACATGCCTTGCAAATAATTATTCTAAAAAGTATATGCCTTGTAAGTAACTTAAATTTGCAAATGTGTTGTATGTAGCGTATCCTCTCTCTGGGGCATAGGGACCTGGCGCTGGACTCTGGGTTTCACCGGAGTAACGACTTTTTGCGAATGCGTCATGTTTGAAGCATCCGCAAAAATCCGAGACTGTCAACCCTAAAATAAAAGCTGGAATATGACAGGTTCAAAATGGAAGCCGAAATGACAAAAAAGATCGATTCGATTTTGGACAGGGTAAAAGACCCTGAAAGCGACCTTTCTGTGGCCAAGCTGGGACTTGTAAAAAAGATTCGTTACAGTGCAAAAGAAAATTTGTTATATGTCTTTACCGATTTTGTCAGTCACAGTCCCGGATGTACGACCTGTGCCAGTATTGCCATGATTATTTCAGCCACCATTTTAAAAAATCTTGAGGCGGAATTTCAAAAGGAATTCCCCGATCTGACCATCGAATTTGTCTGATAAACAAGTAGGCATCTGGATAATCCTCTTCGCTATAGACGTCAATGCACGGGAGGGGTTACCCCCGGCATTTTTATGGACTCCGGCTTGACGCAAGACCTCCTTTTTGTCATACTCTACCGACCGGGCACACTCCGATTCAAAAACAAAATCCTCTTCAGCGCCACCCATTCCTCCTGATTCTCTACTCATCCCTCTTTCCGGTCGTCAGTCCCGGGGTTGGACCTGGTCCGGATGGAACTGGTCAAAGAGGAAATCAGGGATAAAACAGAACCCCTCTGGGACGTGGAAACCGTCGAGGTCCAGTTTTTGGAATAGGTACCCAAGTGAATAACACGTGCTTTCATACAACCGGGAAAGGGGGTCTTTCGTGAACAAATCAAAAATCATGCATATATTCACCGTTCTGGTACTCCTGTGCGCGTTCAGCATCTACCCTAACTGCGCATCTGCGGCGGATCAGGAGGGTCCAGTAACGGTGGCATCAAAGATCGACACCGAAGGCGCCCTCCTGGGACAGATGATCGTCCTGATGCTGAGGTCCGGCGGTTTCGAGGTCAACGACAAGACGGAATTCGGCCCGACCGATCTAATCCGGAAGGCCATCATAAGCGGAGAGATCGACATCTATCCCGAATACACGGGCAATGGAGCTTTCTTCTTCAGCAATTCCGATTCCGTTGCATGGAAAGATGCCCGGAAGGGGTATGAAACCGTCAGGAAACTGGATTTCGAGGCGAACAAGATTGTCTGGCTGAAGCCCGCTCCGGCAAATAACACTTGGGCAATCGCGGTGAGAAAAGACCTTTCCGTGAAGGAAGACATAAAAACGCTTGAGGACCTTGCCCGTTACGCGCAGGTAGGAGGGAATGTAAAGCTTGCTGGTTCGGAAGAGTTCGTAAGCCGTCCCGACGCGCTCCCCGCCTTCGAAAAGGCGTACGGCTTCCATCTCAGTAAGAAACAACTCCTCGTCCTTTCGGGGGGGAACACGGCGCAGACCGAAAAAGCGGCTGCTGACGGAACCGACGGGGTGAATTTCGCCATGGCTTACGGCACGGACGGATCTCTCGCGGCACTCGGCCTGCTGGTCCTCGAAGACACGAAAGGCGTGCAGCCGGTCTATGAGCCCGCTCCCATCGTCAGGGAAACCGTTTTGAAAAAATATCCCCGGATACAGATGATCCTGGAGCCGGTGTTCACCTCCCTCGATCTGGATACCCTTCAGGCCCTGAATGCCAGTATTGCTGTCGAAGGGCAGATGGCCTCGGCCGTTGCAGAAAAGTATCTACGTTCAAAGGGGTTTCTGCACTGAACAGCAAGTGAACATAAAAATCTTTCTAAACAGTCGAAGATTCCCCGTGACGTATCGCGGGGAATCTTGGCATAGATTCTCTCCGAGGGGGTCTCGTGTATAAAGTCGGCATTGACAAGGTGACCCTTGCCGGGGCGTTCATCGGTCTTCTTTCTTTAGGCTTTCACTTCGTTATCCTGCGACCGAACAGGCTGTCCAGCGGGGAGGGTTTACTCGTATGGAACGCCCTGCCCTCACCCGAAACGCTCCTCCTCGTTCTCCTCTGGATCTGCGCCCTCGGCACCGCATTCTCATACAGAGAAAACCATGCTTTTCGCCTCGCCCCCGGCCTTATCGGGAACGTGATCCTCGTCCTCGTCTTCCTCCTCACCGCCAGGATGGCAGGGAGCACCACCGACCCCGGTCTCCCCTTTCTGAGGATATCCATCGGCTTCGGCGGATGGATGATGGCGTTTGCCGCCTATATCCTGATCCTTTCATCACAGCAGAAACTCACCGGCAGGGGCGGTCTCCGGTTGTGTGTCTCCCTCTCCGGCATGGGGGCGCTCGTCATTCTGTTTGCTTCGGGGTACATGAGCGATATCTCCGTGATCAAGGAATTCAGCGCGAGACAGGGGAGGTTCCTGTCCGAGC
>CAZSYH010000003.1:0-72951 GCA_964610735.1 uncultured Syntrophaceae bacterium
GCGCCAATGCCTGCCATTTCCTGGGGGGATTGTGGGAAGGATTCCATGGTATCTCTCGGCAGACGGGGAAGGGGAAGAGCTCTCCGGAATGGTTGATATAAAATAGGGGTTTAAACAGGCTCCTGGCCCTTTTATCAACAAGGGCCAGGAGCCTCGTATATTAAATGTTGGCATGCAGTATTTGTTTGAGAGTTCAATCTTTTTTGGTAAAACCATTTCAGTATGTCGGAAGAGAGTGCCTGTCCCTTGGGATCCTGGCCATCATAATTCTTTCCGCGGTTTTCAGGTCATCGGGTGTATTGATTCCCATGGCTTCAGTGGGATTGTCTATGATAAATGACGCGGTCTGGCGATGTTCCATCCGGGCAATCTCGAAGATGTCGGTAAGGTAATACTCACCCTGGGCGTTTTTGTTGTCTATCTTTCTTACATTCTCAAAAAGGAAGGTGTTTTCAGCGCAGTATATGCCCGTGTTTATTTCCTTTATCGCCTTTTCCTCCGTGTTGGCGTCGCGTGCCTCGACGATTTTCAGGACATCCCCCTCTTCATTCTTTACGATCCTTCCATAGCTGCCGGGGTTATCAAGAAGAGCGGTCATGACGGTTATGGCGGCGCCGCTTGACCGGTGCCTTTTCAGCAGGCCCTCTATGGTGGAGGGGAGAAGAAGGGGCACATCCCCGCACAGGATAAGAACATCTCCATCGAAATCACGCAGGGCATCGTCGGCCTGGAGCACGGCATGGGCGGTTCCGAGTTGTTTTTCCTGAAAGGCATAGGTCAGATTCCGGCCCTTTACGGCCTCTTTGATCAGGTCCGCCTGATGTCCTGTTACAACGACGGTTTTTTCTGAGCCGAGGTTTCGCGCGAGCGCGACCACATGCCATAACATGGGTTTCCCGCAGACTGGGTGCAGCACCTTTGCCAGATCGGATTTCATCCTTGTACCCTTGCCGGCCGCCAGGATAACGGCGGCCAGGTTCCTCTGTTTCCGGTGTATCATGTAACGGTTCCTTTTTATTTGAGCAGATCCACGCCGGGAGGGAGTATTACCATGACTTCGCGGATCAATTTCATGTCGGCATCTTCTATCACAAAGGTAACGGTACCATGCTTGAAGATATCCCTTCTCTTGGGGATTCTCCCCATCTTGTACAGCAGAAACCCGCCGAGGGTTTCATAGTCTCCCGGAGGAATTGTAACGGGCAACAGAGTGCGGACGGTATCTATCTTTGCCTGCGCGTCAAAGAGATATCTCCCCGGCCCGACCTTCCTGTACAACACCGCGCCATCACTGTGGTACTCGTCTTCAATTTCGCCGACGATCTCTTCCAGGATGTCCTCGATGGTGACAATGCCGACGGCCCCGCCATATTCGTCAACGATGACGGCCATATGTTCTCCCCTGTTCTGTAATTCAAAGAAGAGTTCCTTTGCCAGTTTCGTTTCAGGTATGTACAGGACATTTTTTTTCGTATAATTTTCAACGCGGGCTTCTTCGGGAGAGAGGGGTCCTTGGTCTTTCCTGTAGAGGGCCTCCATGATGTCAAAAGAATATAATATCCCGATAATATTAAATGTCTGATCGCTGTAAACAGGTATCTGAGAATACCCCTTGTCGATAATAATGGAGGTGGCCTCGCTGATGGTCATGTGTGCCGGAACAACGGTTACATTGGACAAGGGCACCATGATCTGTTCCGCCGTGGAATCGGAAAAATTGAAGATCCTCTGTATCATCTCTTTTTCCGACTTCATGATATCTCCGCTTTTCCCATCCCGCAGGAGTGATTCCAGTCCGTGCTTCGTTATGTAAGAAGCATACGCGAGATCCTTGTTCTCTGAGAACGCGGAAAGGACCCTTCGAGAGATCCTTGAGATCAAGAACACAACGGGACACAAAATCCAAGAGGCGATCCATAAAAACCAGGAAATTTTAGGCGCCAGGCGATCCGCGTTCTGCTGAAAGATGCTTTTCGGTATCACTTCTCCCACTATCAGGATGAGGGGTATCATGACCACTATGGAGAGCAGCGCGCCCCGTTCGGCTCCGAACATGGATATAAACAGGGCCGTGGTGAGAGCGGTGTTGGTGACAGCGCAGAGGTTTGTGCCGGTCAGAGTCGTGGCCAGGAACCATTCCGGCTTTTCCATCAGTTTCAGCGCGATGGCTGCAGAGCGGGACCCCTTTTTTGCCTTGCGCTTCATGATGTTGATATCGCAGGCTACCAGAGAGATTTCTCCCCCGGAGAAGAGCCCTTCCAGGAAGAGGAATATCAAAATAGGAAGCAGGAAGAGTAGATCAGTCATCGCGCGCTGCCTCCCTCTTCGTGATGCGGATGCTCAGTATCCTCGCTTTGTCAATCTTCTCCACCGTGAAGGTGTAGTTTTTCACCGATATGTCCTCACCTTCCGCCGGCAGTTTTCCAAACAGGTGAAATACGAATCCCCCCGCCGTGTCAAACTCCCCCGTTGCAATCGGGATATCTACAAGTTCATCAAAATCCTCAATATCCATCATGCCGGAGACCATAAATGTGTCTTCATCGATCCTGCGGAACATCTCACGGGTGTCACCGTTTTCTTCATAGATATCAACGAAAAGATTCCTGAGGATATCATACAGGGTTACCAGCCCGGCCACTCCCCCATACTCGTCAACCACGATGGCCATCTGGAGGTTTCTTCTCTGAAAATCTCTGAGCATCTTATCCGCCCTTTTTTCCATGGGAACGAAGTAGGGCTTCTTGATCAGGTGCTGCCAGCCGACGACCTTCTGCCTCTTTGCTATTTCAGCCAGCAGGTGTTTTGCGTGCAGAATGCCCAGAATGTTGTCCCTGTCCGCTCCATAGATGGGTATCCTGGATACGCGTTCCTGTACGATGTCCCGTTCTATTCCCTGTATATCCATGGAGACCGGGAGGCAGAACATGTCGACTCTCGGGATCATGATTTCCGACACCCTCGTGTCGGCAAGTTTAAACACCTTGTGGATCAGGTCCTTCTGAGACTCTTCCAGTGCCCCTTCCTGATGGCCCGCGTCAACCAGCGCCTTGAAGGTGTCTTCGGTCAGCGCCCCGTGCTCTGCCCCTCTCTCCCTGCTGAAGAGGAATACAAACAGGTCCGATATCTTTTCGAGGGACCAGCCCACCGGCCGCAGCAGCCCGGTTAACAAAATCAGCGGCAGCGCGACCGCGCTGGAAAACCTCATGGGATGGACGACCGCGAAATTCTTTGGTATCGCCTCGCCGAAGATAATAAGCGTGATACTTGCAACGGCTATTGCAATCCATTTGCCTTCGGTTCCGAAAAAATAGATGGAGACGGATGTCGTCAGGGCGGCGATGGCGATATTGACGGACTCATTCCCTGTAAGAATGGTGACGAGAAGCCTCCGGGGGCGCCCCAACAGCTTTCTGACGGATGCCGAAAAAGGGATCTTGTCCTCTTTCATTTTATGTAGATGCAGAGAGGTAAGGGAGAATAAAGACGCCTCGGAACCGGAAAAAAATCCCGACAGGACGACAAGGACAGCCAACAAGATCAGCTTAAAGGTAAGTTCGTATTCCACAATGGTCTTAATAAACTTTCGTTTTCCCGCAGATTATCTTTACTTTCAGAAAAAGTCAACATATCAGTGGGTAAATGGGGTCAGACTCCATTTACCATTCCGCCTTGACAAAAATGGAGGTTTGGGTCACAAACAGGGCAGTCTTTGGTGGTGTGGAATGGGTTCGCGTAAATGGAGCGGGAATGGAGTCTGACCTCATTTATGATGGAGAATACTGAATGGAACAGTTCAGGATCGTTACAGGGTTCAAGCCTGAGGGGGATCAGCCCCGGGCAATAGCGGGACTTGTGGAGGGTGTTGAGAAAGGGGCGAAACACCAGGCGCTCCTCGGGGTCACCGGCTCCGGCAAGACCTTTACCATCGCTAATGTTATCGAGGCGACGCAGAGGACTTCCCTTGTCATTGCCCACAACAAGACCCTGGCGGCGCAGCTCTACAATGAGTTCAAGACGCTTTTTCCGCAAAATGCCGTGGAGTACTTTGTCAGCTACTATGACTATTACCAGCCCGAGGCTTATATGCCGGGCACCGATACCTATATCGAGAAGGATTCCTCTATAAACGACAGGATAGACAAGATGCGCCATTCGGCCACCCGCTCGCTGTTAGAGAGGAGGGATGTGATTGTCGTGGCCAGCGTGTCATGCATCTATGGGATAGGCGCGCCGGACAAATATGCCGGCATGCAGATACCCTTGGAAGAGGATATGGAGATCGGGAGAGATCACCTTCTCAGTAGACTGGTGGAGATACAATATGAGCGCAACGACATAGATTTTCATCGAGGCACCTTTCGCGTTCGTGGAGACGTGGTGGAGATATTCCCCTCGTATGAAGAAGACCGGGCGATAAGGGTGGATTTTTTCGGGGATGTTATAGAGTCCATATCCCTCGTGGATCCTCTCCGGGGGAAGAAGTTGAGCAGACTCGGCAGGACCGCCATATACCCGTCAAGCCACTATGTGACCACGAAAGACACGCTGGCAAAGGCGACAATCGCGATAAGGGACGAGCTTGCGTCGCGCCTTGACAGCTTGAGATCACTGAACAAACTTCTCGAGGCGCAGCGCCTTGAACAGAGGACCCTGTTTGACCTGGAGATGATGGAAGAGATGGGATACTGCCAGGGGATAGAAAATTATTCCCGTCACCTCACAGGGCGTGTGCCGGGAGAACCGCCCCCCACGCTGATGGAATACCTGCCCCCTGACGCCCTCGTGATCATCGATGAGAGTCACGCCACGATTCCCCAGATAAACGCCATGTACAGGGGGGACAGATCCCGGAAGGGAACCCTTATAGAATATGGATTTAGACTCCCCTCCGCCCTTGACAACCGGCCCCTTACCTTCGGGGAGTTTGAGGCCTTTCCGAACCAGAGGCTCTATATATCGGCCACCCCGGCGGGGTATGAACTGGAAAGGTCGGGAGGGGTGACTGTGGAACAGATAATACGTCCCACCGGACTTATGGACCCGGAAATTGTGATCAGACCGGTCGCCGGGCAGGTAGATGACCTGTTTGACGAGATCGGTAAGAGGGCCGTGCGGGGGGATCGCGTACTTGTTACCACACTGACAAAGAGGATGGCGGAAAATCTTACCGAGCACTATCACGATCTCGGGATGAAGGTGGCTTATCTTCACTCCGATATCAAAACCCTTGACCGGGTAGCTATCATCAGAGATCTTCGGCTGGGGAAGTATGACGCCCTCATAGGGATAAACCTGCTCAGAGAAGGGCTCGACATCCCGGAGGTCTCCCTTGTGGCCATTCTTGACGCGGACAAGGAGGGCTTCCTCCGTTCCGAGCGCGCGCTTATACAGACGAGCGGACGGACGGCGAGAAACATAAGAGGACAGGTCATAATGTACGCGGACAGGATTACAGGCGCCATTCAGTCATGTCTTGACGAGACGAAAAGAAGACGGCGGATACAGAAACAATTTAATGAGGAGAACAATATCACCCCGGAATCCGTCAAAAAAGAGATAACCGACATCTTGGGCTCCGTCTATGAAGCGGATTATGTTACCGTCAGTGTCGAGGAGAAGATGGAGGCGTATATGTCCGGAGATGTCCCCGCCATGATAAAAAAACTGGAGGGAGAGATGAGACAGGCGGCCAAAGGCCTCGAATTTGAAAAGGCGGCAAAGATCAGGGACGAGATCAAAGAACTGTCGCGGGTAGAGATGGAGATCGGGCTGTGGGGTTAAATGATTTGAATCTGTTGCAGGAAAAGATAAAAACCGCGCCCGGTTGTCCGGGTGTTTATCTGATGAAGGATGCATCCGAGCGGGTCATCTACGTCGGAAAGGCGAAAAATCTGCACGCCCGAGTGCGTTCATATTTCGGGGGAACTGATTCAAGGAGGATGATTCCCTTTCTGGTCTCCAGAATAAGGGATGTGGAATTTATCGTCACCGACAAGGAAAAAGAGGCCCTGATCCTTGAAAACAACCTGATAAAAAAACACAGGCCCCGGTACAATATCAACCTGAGAGACGACAAAAATTTTTACAGCATAAGGATCGACACGAAAGAAGCCTTCCCCCGCTTCCAGTTAGTGAGGCGCGTGCAAAAAGACGGGGCGAGATATTTCGGGCCATATTCATCAAGCGCTTCGGTGAAGGAGACGTTTCGTTATCTGCACCGCATATTCCCCCTCCGGACATGCCGGGACCTGGAGTTCAAGACGAGGAAGAGGCCCTGCATGGAGTTTCAGATAAACAGATGTCTCGCGCCATGTTGCGGTCTTGTTGCAGACAGAGATTACCGGAAGATTGTGGCGGAGGCGATCCTGTTTATGGAGGGGCGCGGCTGCAGCCTGGTCAGGCAGCTTAGGTCGCGGATGGACAGGGCCGCGGAAAGCCTGGATTTTGAGGAAGCGGCGCGGACAAGAGACCGGATCGGAGCGATTGAAGCAACACTGGAAAAGCAGAGGATAGTCTCCGCCTCTCTCAGAGATCAGGATATTTTCGGCCTTTACAGAGAGGGGGACAGGATTCAGATCTATGCCATATATGTGAGAAAGGGGGCGATCATCGGGCAGCGGGGTTTTCCCATTCTGAAGACCGAGATGGAATCGTCCGGGGCGCTTTCGTCTCTTCTGAAGCAATACTACAACGCGGGGGTGACCGTGCCCGGGGAGATTATCGTTCCCGAACAGATGGAAGACGCGCGGGTCATGGAGCAGTGGCTTGGTGAAAAAAAGAATGGAAGAGTCTCGCTTGTAGTTCCACGGAGGGGGGACAAAAAGGCCCTCCTTGCCATGGCGCTGTCCAATGCCGAGAATGCCCTGCGGGCGGAAGAAAAGCTGGAGGCGAATAACGAAGAGTCGCTGGAAGCCCTCGCTAAAGCTCTCCTGCTGAAAAAGATACCCTGCCGGATAGAGGGTTTTGACATATCCAATCTTGGCGGAAAATACGCCGTCGGCTCGCTGGTCTCCTTCAATCGGGGAGTTCCGGAAAAATCAGGCTACAGACGGTTCAGGATAAATATGAAAGATGGAGCGGACGACTATGGGATGATGCGCGAGGTGCTGGAGAGACGTTACAGGGAAGGAATAAACATGCCAGACCTGATCGTTGTTGACGGGGGCAAGGGCCAGCTCGGAGTTGCCCTTTCCGTGCTTCGCGGGCTGGGACTGGAAGGAGTGGACGTCTGCGGCCTCGCGAAGGAATCTCGCGCGCCCCTGACAGGGGGATTATCCCGGATTTACAAGGACAGGGACCGGGTGTATCTGCCGAACAGAAAAAACCCCCTCTATCTTGACAGACATCCGCGGGCGCTCCTCCTCCTTCAGAGAGTCAGAGACGAGGCCCATCGTTTCGCAATAACCTACCACCGCAAGGTTAAGGAAAAGGAGGATTTTCGATCCGTTCTGGACGACATTCCCGGAATCGGCAAAGCCAGAAAGAACGCACTGCTCGCATATTTTTTGGAAATGGATACCATAGCGAATGCGTCCCGTGAAAAGCTTGCAGAGGTCTCGGGGATAGGGAAAACCGCCGCAAACAGGATATCCGAATATTTTCAAGCTCAAAAGAACGGATCACCGGGTTAATCGAGCATTAAAAATTACAATTCCTTCTCCATCCTCGCGAGCAGCGGAGGGAGGGTTTCGGGGTCCAGCGCCGATATGGGGATCGCTTCGAATCGGCGGCACAGGTTGTCCAGGATGTCTTTGTCCGGAAAGATGTCCACCTTGTTGAATACGCGGATGCACTTCTTTCTGCTCAGATCGAGCCCCTCCAGAATTGTTTCCACCGCGACGATCTGCTGTTCAAAGCCCGGATTGCTCACGTCTATGACATGGACGAGCAGGTCGGCCTCGTCCAGTTCCTCCAGCGTCGCGCGGAAGGCGGAGGCAAGCTCCTTCGGAAGATTCCTTATAAATCCCACCGTGTCCGTGATGATCGCCTCCCTGTCGCGCGGGAACCGGAGCCGTGAACTCTTCGGGTCGAGCGTGGCGAAGAGGAGATTTTCAGTCAGGACGCTGCTCTTCGTCAACGCGTTGAGGAGTGTGGATTTCCCTGTGTTGGTATAGCCGATGATGGAGATGACGGGCAGGTCCCTCTTCTGTCTGAGTCGCCGCCGCTGGCCCCTTCCCTTCCGCACGTCCTTCAGTTCCTTTTTCAGGCGGCCGATCCTGTCCCTTGCCCTGCGCCGGTTGATCTCTAACTTTGTCTCTCCCGGGCCGGTGCCCCCAATCCCCCCGGTCAGGCGGGACATGGCGGTGTTCTTTGTCGCGAGGCGTGGGAGGAGGTACTGCATCTGGGCGAGTTCAACCTGTATCTTTCCCTCGCGGCTGTGGGCGCGCCGGGCGAAGATGTCCAGTATCAGTTGAGACCGGTCTATCACTTTCAGCTCGGTGAAATCGGTTATGGAGCGCACCTGCGCGGGGGAGAGTTCATGGTCGAAGATCAGCAGATTGGCGCCGATCTGGAGGGCCCTTATGACCAGATCGGAGAGCTTTCCCCTGCCCATGAGGTATCTTGGATCGTAGCTGTGCCGGTGCTGAATGAGGGAATCAAAGACCTCGACACCGGAGGACCTCGCGAGCTCCCTCAGCTCCTCCATGGATGCCTCGCTGTCGAACAGGGGGTCCGTCTCGACGCGTATCAGTATGGCCCGCTCGGTGGAATCCACCCTTCTGACCTCCTGCCTTCGCGCGAACTGCTCATCGAGCGCCTGTATGAATTCGAGGAAATTAAGGTCTGATTCGGAGACATGGAGGGGGTCCATCAGGAGCCAGTATTCGCCTCCGGGATTTTCAGGGATCAGGTGCGCCGTACGCATCCTGCCGGGAAGGCCGTCTTCTCCGACCTCTATAGCCGAGATCATGTCTAGCCGCAGGAGCGCGAGGTCGGTCAGGTCGTCCCCCGTCAACCCCTCTCCGTCGAGGTGGGTATGGATGAGTCGCAGACCCTTCAGTCGCGCGGAAGATGCCCTGAAACTACCGAGGTCCGGGATGACGATCTGCCTGTGATCCCCGACGATCACGTACAGGACCTCTCCCCGGCGGCCGACCAGGATGCCTGCCTGGCGGTTAACGCGGCGCGAAATGCCGGCAATCTCCCTTGCCAGCTCATGGGTGACAATCCGCTCCGGGGGTATCCTCCTCCTGTAGAGCCGCTGGATATCCCTGATATCACCCGCCTTCAGACCGGTGGTGTTGCCATGGATTTTGTTAATGGTATATCTCCCAGGGACCTGACCCCATTAAAAAGGCCCCGGAGGAGTGTTCCCCCCGGGGCCTGATTCAGCTTAACTCAGTCAAAAAATCCTAAGCTTTTTAGAAGGTCACCTGCAGCTTGTTCATCAAGAGATAGGTGTCGTCAATCTCGTTGGCGGCAGCAGTTGCTCCCTTGTAGTAGTCGCCCGCCCAGAGATAGCCGAAGCCCACCTGGTAGGTGAGGTTGTCATAGATCTTGTAGGACGCCTCCAGGTCAAGCTCTGTGCCGTAGTCACCGTCAAATCCCACCGCTACTTCATCCGCCGTGGCATAGGAGAAAGATCCCCTGAGAGAGAGTTTGTCGATGGTCGTGCCCGCGAATACCTGATAGATGTAACCGTTGTTCATGGCCGTTCCCGTGGTGGAACCGGGTACCCAACCCAGCGAGGTCGGGCAGTTGTCGTTGAAGAGGATCAGCATCGGATCCCAGTCACCACCGGAGTTTGCCATGCCGCCGTTCGTGGTAGCATCAGTGGGATCATTACCCTTTGCGTAGGCAATCAGACCGCCGACATACGCGGAACCGAGATTGTATTTGGCCATGGCATAGGCTGCGAGACCTTCCAGATCTACTAAGTGTGTTCCTGCTGCATTGTTAATTTCGCCATCTATCCAGATGATTTCCGACTCCACATAGAGGTCGCCTAAGGTTGCCTTCACGAATGGGATGACGATATTCATGGTCGTCAGGTTGTCCACTGCGCTATCAGCAACCCTGTAGTACTTGTAGAGAAAACCGGGGTTTATCCCATCTTTATTGTACCAAAAGGCGGCAACATATCCGTCATTGTCGTGATCGGAATAGACGGTGCCCATGTCGCCCTCACTACGTTTTGTCGTGTTAAGATACAGATAAATGTCTCCCACTTTACTGATAAGGTCAATTTTCCCGCAGAAGATTTCCAGATCACCGAAATCGGTGCCCCAGACGCCGTCAGAGAAAAAACCCGCTCTCACCTGGCCGATACCGGTCACGAACTGAACATAGGCCTTGTCGAACTGGACATTGTTCACAGCTGTGGGGTTGTCGCCTCTCATGGCGGTTGTTCCCCAGATGCCGTCCAGCGCGTCGAATCTGGTGATTACCTTCAGGCCTTCCGCGACCTGGAATGTGGTCCCCACACGCATCCTCTGGTCATAGTACGCGCTTGGGGTGCTCTCCTTTTGCAGAGCCGAATTGCTGTCATACCAGCCTCTTATACGGTACGAACCGTCAAATGATACATCTACCGCCATCACGGGCGCTGAAAATGCAAATACCAGCCCGAGTGCGAACAAAATTACCAATAACTTTTTCATTATATTTTCCTCCTGAATTTTTTGTTGTCTTAAACCCTTAAGGTTACATCTTAAACTCAAACTCCCTCTTTTTCTCTCCCCTGTCACCTCCCCCTTCTCCATATTCGGGGCTCGCGCCACACACGCCACAGCCCCACGGAGACAGCGTAAACTGCCGTGTCGAATCCTCTAACACTGCATTCGTTTTAATGTCAAGATATTTTTTGATATTTTTTGCTCTGGTAATGGGGTCAGACTCCATTAACCATTTTTTCCTTGACATCCATCCCTTTTTTTGATTACCTCACTGCGCTCTGCGCTGAATATGACCTTTAGTCATATTGTGACCTTGGGTTGGGTGTATGATCGGACGAAGACACGAAAACAATATATAATGGAGGTAGCAAAGAAATGGCGGAACAGAAGGTAGAACTGAAGGCAGTGTATCCTGTGCCCGACGCGGTAAAGGCAAAGGCACATATCAAGGGTAAGGAAGAGTACGAAAAGCTCTACAAACGCTCCATCGAAGACCCTGATGGTTTCTGGGGTGAGATCGCCGGGGAGTATGTTGAATGGTTCAAGAAATGGGACAAGGTCGAAAACTATAACTTTGATTATAGAAAGGGCGACATCTTTCTCAAGTACTTTGAAGGCGGCAAGCTGAACGTCTCCTATAACTGTCTTGACAGGCACCTCGCGACGAGGGGCGACAAGGTAGCCATTCAGTGGGAAGGCAACGAGCCCGGTGAAGAAAAGGCCTACACCTATAGGATGATGCATGAAGAGGTCTGCAAGTTTGCCAATGTCCTCAAGTCTCACGGGATCAAAAAGGGAGACGTTGTCACCCTCTATATGCCGATGGTTCCCGAACTGGCCATTGCCATGCTGGCGTGCACGAGGATCGGCGCTATCCACAGCATCGTCTTCGGAGGATTTTCCGCGGACGCGCTGAAAGACCGCATCCAGGATTGCCGGTCGGTGCTTCTCGTTGTGTGCGACGGAACCTTCCGCGGCGCCAAGGCCGTTCCGCAGAAGACCAGCGCCGATGAGGCGCTCAGGGAATGTCCCTCTGTGGAGAAGGTCATCGTCGTCAGGCGTGTAGGAGACAAGATCAAGTGCGACTGGACGGAAGGGAGAGACTCCTGGTGGCATGAAGAGATGGCAAAGGTCGATGCTGACTGTGAGCCTGAGTGGATGGACGCCGAAGATCCCCTCTTTATCCTTTATACATCCGGCTCCACCGGAAAACCGAAGGGTGTCATGCACACCACGGGCGGATACCTTGTGTTCGCGGCATATACGCACAAGATGGTCTTTGATTATCACGAGGAGGATATTTACTGGTGCACCGCGGATGTCGGCTGGGTCACGGGTCACAGCTACATAGTCTATGGCCCGCTCTGTAATGGGGCGACGTCGGTCATGTATGAAGGCGTTCCCAACTACCCGGACATGAGCCGGTTCTGGAAGATCGTGGAGAAATACAAGGTAAGCATCTTCTACACCGCTCCGACAGCCATCCGCGCGATCGCTAAAGAGGGTGATGCGTGGGTCAAGGAAGCTGACATCTCGTCCCTCAGAATACTCGGCACGGTGGGCGAGCCTATCAATCCCGAGGCATGGAACTGGTATTACAATCTCATCGGTCGCGGCGAGTGCCCCATTGTTGATACATGGTGGCAGACAGAGACGGGCGGAATCCTGATCACCCCGCTTCCGGGCGCCACGGATATCAAACCGGGCATGGCTACCGTTCCCTTCATGGGTGTATGGCCTGTCCTCGTGGACGATGAAGGAAAGGAATTTACCGAGACAGTGGCGTCGGGCGCCCTCTGCATCAAGAAGCCCTGGCCGGGCCTGATGAGGGGTGTCTATGGCGATCCCACAAGATTCAAGGAGACCTACTTCGAGCAGTTCCCGGGCTACTATGTGGCAGGTGACGGCGCGAGGCGCGATGAAGACGGTTATTACCAGATTACCGGGCGTATCGATGATGTTATCAATGTCTCCGGTCACAGGATGGGAACGGCAGAGGTGGAAAGCGCCCTGGTCAAACATCCGAAAGTGGCGGAGGCGGCCGTTGTGGGTTATCCTCATGATCTGAAGGGACAGTCGATCTATGCCTATGTCACACTGAATACCGGTGTGGAAAAGACGGATGCGCTGAAGAAGGAGTTGACGGTTCATGTGCGTAAGGAGATCGGTCCTATCGCGACTCCCGAGAAGATCCAGTGGGCGGATGCTCTTCCCAAGACGAGAAGCGGAAAGATCATGCGCAGGATATTGAAGAAGGTTGCCGCCAGCGAGGTCGACGACCTGGGCGACATCTCAACACTGGCGGATCCTTCCGTCGTGGATGACATCGTGAAGAACAGGCTGTAAAAGAAAGGCTGTAGGCTGTTAGGCAGAATAAACAAAAAAGCGGGTGTTCCGGCATGATCCGCACGGGTCGTGCCGGCATTTGTCCGCGAGAGGAGGTCAAAAATGAACATAGTAGCATGTATAAAGCAGGTTCCTGATACCGAGGCGTTTATCAAGGTGAAGGCGGACGGTTCCGGTATTGAAGAGGGTGGAATCAAGTGGGTGATGAACCCCTATGATGAGTATGGTGTTGAAGCAGCCCTGAAACTGAAAGAGGCGAATGGCGGAGAAGTGACGGTTGTATCCCTCGGTCCGGCGCGGATAATGGAGACAATCCGGACCGCCCTTGCCATGGGAGCGGACAAAGGGGTGCATATCACCATCGACGGGGCGGACGCGTATAACACGGCAGCTGCCCTGGCGGCAGCCATAAAGGAGATCAACCCCGATGTCGTTTTCTGCGGGCAGAGGGCGATTGACGATGACTCCGGTCAGGTGGGTTCTGTCCTGGCTGAGATTCTCGGGATTCCTCAGATCACAATCGTAACCGGATTCGAGGTGGCGGGCGGCAAGGTAAAAGCCATCAAGCCCATAGAAGGCGCGCAGCTTGTCATAGAGAGCTCGATGCCCTGCGTTGTTACCGCGCAGAAGGGATTGAATGAACCACGTTACGCGTCCCTCCCCGGCATTATGAAGGCGAAGAAGAAGCCGGTTGATATGAAGGACGCGGCGGCCCTCGGTATATCCGTTGAGCCGAAGGCGAAGATTGCAAGAATGACTCCCCCTCCGTCAAGGGCCCCTGGAAAGATCATCGAAGGTGATGATCCGGCCGCGAAGGCTGCTGAGCTGGTCAAATTGTTGAGGGAAGAGGCCAAGGTAATTTAACGGAAAAGGGATGGAGGAAAAAAAAATGGCAAAAGGTGTATGGATAGTTGCTGAGCAGAGAAATGGCGCCCTTCGCGGTGTCTCATTTGAGATAGCGAGCGTGGCGAGAAAACTCGCGGATGAACTGGGCGAGGAGGTATGCGCAGTTCTGGTGGGATCCGGAGTAGAAGGATTTGCCCCGGAGCTGGCCAAATATGGCGTGGATAAGGTCTATGTTGCGGATGACGCCATGTTCGCGGATTATACGACAGACGCGTACAGCGAGGCGGTCGCGAAGGTTGTGAAGGAAAATGACGCGTCCATTCTGCTTCTGTCCGCGTCGGTTCAGGGCAAGGATCTTTCGTCGAGACTGGTGGGGAAACTGGCCACCGGGATGGCCTCGGACTGCACGGATGTAAAGATAGCCGATGGCAAGCTTCTCGCCATCAGGCCGATGTACGCGGGTAAATGCTTCGGGGAAATTGTTGTGGAGAGTTATCCCCAGATGGCGTCTCTGCGTCCGAAGGTCTTCGCCGCGGTGGAAAACGCAAAGGCTGGCGCGGTGGTGAAGTTTGACGCGGGTATCGCCGCTGACTCGCTCAAAACAAAGGTGCTTGAAACACAGAAGGACGCGAGCGGCAAGGTCGATCTTACTGAAGCGGATATCATAGTTTCCGGCGGACGCGGAATGAAGGGTCCGGACGAGTACAAGATCATTGAAGAGCTGGCTGATGTTCTCGGCGCGGCAGTCGGCGCGTCAAGGGCGGCAGTTGACGCGGGATGGAGACCGCAGTCGGATCAGGTGGGGCAGACCGGTAAGGTGGTTTCCCCGAACCTGTACATTGCCTGTGGTATCTCCGGAGCCATTCAGCATCTTGCCGGCATGAGCTCTTCGAAATATATCGTCGCGATCAATAAGGATGCCGAGGCCCCGATTTTTGCAAAGGCCGATTATGGTATCGTGGATGATCTCTTCAAGATTGTTCCTGAGGTGACCGCCGCGGCGAAGAAGATACTTTAAGGCTTGAAAGGGGGTGGGTGATTTATCCATCCCCTTTTTTTCAGACAGGATTAACCGGGGAAGGGTTCGGTTTTAGTTTTAACTCGTAACTTAAGACTTCTTACCCCTGAGGGATTATCATATATGGAGGTGGAGGCATTATGGCACACGGCGCAGATGCATACATGGTAGGAAATGAGGGAAGAGAGATATTCTGGAATGCCCCCTTCCCGTCTGAACTGATTCTTTTTATATTTGCGGGGATCGCCATAGCGGTGTGTGCCTATGGTTTTTACAGACGCTGGCAGCTGTGGAAAGCGATCGGCCGGCCGGAGGGCAGGATCGATAAGCCGGGGGAGAGGATCAAATCCCTCCTTCTCAATGGCCTTCTGCAGATAAGGACATTCAGGGAAGCGTATCCCGGCATCATGCACGCCCTTATATTCTTTGGCTTTTTTGTCCTGATATTCGGCGCGGCCTTTGACGCTACACACTTTCACATGCCCTTCCTCGTTCCTTTCTTCAACGGCGGATTTTATCTCTGGTTTTCATTCACGATGGAGGTATTTGGGCTGACCGTTCTCGCCGGCATCGCGCTGGCAGTCTGGAGACGATATATCCAGAAACCGGAAAGGCTGGAATACAGGGGACAACCCGATACCATCGCGGATGATGCGATTATCCTGACCCTGATAGCCGGCATTATTATAACTGGATTTCTGCTCGAGGCTTTCCGGCTGCATGTGAATGTCAATGTGGACGGGTACACTTGGGGCGCGTGGTCGTTTGTGGGATATGCCCTTGCGAAGACCCTCACCGGTGTAAGCTACAACACTGTTGAGATTCTTCACCAGTGGACGTGGTGGATACACGCGTTTCTGGCCTTCGGCTTTATCGCGTATCTGCCCTATTCAAAGCTGATACATATTGTCCTCGCCCCGGCCAACCAGTATATGAGATCGCTGAAACCCACGGGATATCTTGAGCCGATCGCCGACTTTGAAAATGCCGAGTCGTTCGGTGTGGGGCAGCTTGAGGATTTCACGTGGAAACAGATTTTTAATTCCGATGCGTGTCTGAGATGTGGAAGGTGCCAGGATGTGTGTCCCGCCTATCTGTCGGGCAAACCACTGTCCCCGAAGAAGCTGCATCAGGATATCAAGGAATACTGGCTGGAAAGGGCACCTGTCGTGATGGCGGCAAAAAATGCAGCCAAAGAGGGGGAAGAACCCGTTATACCGGAACCGGAAAAAGTGATGGTGGGCGGAGTTATCGATCTCCACGAACTGTGGGCGTGCACAAACTGTATGGCCTGTATGGAGGTCTGCCCGGTATTTAATGAGCACGTTCCGATGATCGTCGGCATGAGGCAGTACAAAGTGCTGATGGAGGCTGACTTTGCGCCGGAACTGCAGCTGACTTACAGAAACATGGAGAACAATTCCAACCCTTGGGGGATAGGGGCCCACATGAGGGGAGACTGGGCCAAAGAACTGGGTGTCAAGACGCTGGCCGAGGACCCGGATGTGGAGTATCTATATTATGTGGGATGTTCCGGGTCTTTTGATGACAGGGGCAAAAAGGTCACTGTCGCGTTTGCCAAACTCCTGAAGGAGGCCGGCGTAAGTTTCGGCATCCTGGGTGAGGAAGAGGGCTGTTGCGGCGATTCCGCCATGAGGGGCGGGAATGAATACCTCTCGCAGACCCTGATGCAGGTAAACATAGACGCAATGAACAAGTATGGAGTGAAAAAAGTTATCTGCACCTGCCCCCATGGATATAACACCATAAAGAAGGACTATCCGCATTTTGGCGGCAATTTTGAGGTCTATCATCACACAGAGATAATCGCAGACCTGATAGCTAAGGGCGGGGTTAAATTGAAGGAGCAGGTCAGTGGCCTGTTCACATATCACGATTCCTGCTTCCTTGGCAGGTACAACGACATCTACGAACAGCCGAGGAAGATACTCGCGGCTGTTCCAGGCATGAAACTGTCCGAGATGGCCAGCAATAAAAACAGGAGTTTCTGCTGCGGCGCCGGTGGCGCGAGGATGTGGATGGAGGAGGATATCGGAGAGCGGATCAATGATATGAGGACGGACCAGGCCATCGAAGTAAAGGCGGACACAATAGCGGTTGCCTGTCCCTTCTGCCTCACGATGATGTCGGACGGCATCAAGGATCGCGAGATGGAAGAGAAGATGACAGCCCTTGATATCGCCGAGATAGTCTGGGGGGCCATGGGCATTGAAGAAGCCGTGGTCGATGTTTCTGAAGAAAAGAGTGTGGAAGAGAACGCCCCGAAAGAGGAAGCTCCAGCCGGGACGGATTAGAGAATTTTGTCAGCGCGATGATTAAGGCCCCCTGATCCTCCAGGATCAGGGGGCCTTTTTGCTTAAATGGAGTCTGGCCCCATTTACCGCAAACAGAGAGATGATCCAAAAAGATTTTTTGTGGCTTTTTCGAGAAAAATATATTAAAGACCCCAAGTGTAAGGGGGGGCGTGAATCAAGGCAAGAGAGGGTTGCTGGATCGGGCGTCCGATTGTAATTAGGTGTTTTCTCAGCTTTTTAACATTTTCATCCAAAGGAGGGAAGGAACTTATGGCAAACGCAATCAAGTATGATGACAAACCCTGGCTTAAATCGTATGAAAAGGGGGTCCCGGAATTTGTTGATTATGAGGAAGTATGCATGCCGGATTTTCTTAACCGGTCGGCCCGTGATTTTCCCGAAATAGACGCGCTTATTTTTCAGGGATATAAGCAGACCTACAAGGAGCTCAAGGAGATGGTGGATCGTTTCGCGACCTGTCTTGCGGACTTCGGCGTGCAAAAGGGGGACGCCGTCGCGATACTCCTGCCCAACCTGATTCCCTGTGTCGCGGCCTACTTCGCCATTATGCAAGTAGGTGGAGTAGCGGTCATGAACAACCCTCTCTATTCGGATGTCGAGCTTGAACATCAGTTTAATGATTCCGGGTCAAAGGTGCTCATAACCCTCGATCTCCTCGGAAACCGGATGATCGATCTTCGTCCGAAGACAAAGATCAAACAGATTATCTATACCTCCATCGGGGATTATCTTCCCTTTCCCAAGAGTCTTTTGTTCCCGCTTGTGGCGAAGAAGAAGAAACTTGCCGCGGATGTTAAAGAGGCCCACGATGTTTACAAATGGAAGGATTGTATCGCGAAATACGCACCCAATCCACCTTCCGTGAAGATCGATTTTGAAGATGTAGCCATGTACCAGTATACCGGCGGCACGACAGGGGTTTCCAAGGGTGTTATGCTGACCCACGCCAATCTGAGCAAACAGGTGCAGCACCTGGCCGCGTGGTTTCCAAAGTTTGGCAAAGGAACAGAGAGGATGCTGGGGGCGCTCCCCTTCTTCCATGTCTTCGGTCTGTCCACGGCAATGAACTTTTCCGTGTACATGGGATGGACCGATATCCTCGTTCCCAAACCCCAGCCGGAGCCCCTTCTCGAGGCAATAGGAAAATTCAAACCCACCTTTGCGCCGCTTGTGCCGACCATGTACATAGGGATGTTGAACCATCCTGATATCAAGAAGACGGATATGAGCTGCATAAAGGGCTGTTTCTCCGGAAGCGCGCCGCTTCCGGTCGAAGTTATCAATGATTTTGAAAGGGTTACAGGGGCTGTTATCGTCGAGGGGTTTGGAATGACAGAGACGACACCCGTCACACACATAAACCCGTTCGCGGGCGGAGCGCGCAAGGTTGGGAGCGTTGGACTTCCCATCTCCGACACGCTCTGCAGGATCGTCGATCTGGATGACGGTGTTACGGAGATGCCTGTGGGCGAGTCGGGAGAGCTGATCGTCAAAGGGCCGCAGATCATGAAGGGCTACAAGGGTATGCCTGATGAGACGGCTAACACCCTGAAGGACGGCTGGATCTATACCGGGGACATCGCTACGATGGATGAGGATGGATATTTCTACATCGTGGACCGCAAGAAGGATATGATCATATCGGGTGGTTTCAATGTCTATCCGCGTGACATAGACGAGGTGTTTTATGAGAACCCGAAGGTTCAGGAGGCCTGCTCCATAGGAATCCCCGATCCGAAGAGGGGGGAAAGCGTCAAGGTCTTTGTGGTGCTGAAGGAAGGTGAAAGCGCCACAGAGGAAGAGATGATAGAGTTTTGTAAGGGCAAACTGGCCGTCTATAAGCTTCCGACGGAGATAGAGTTCCGCAAGGAACTTCCAAAAACCAATATCGGCAAAATCCTCCGCAAGGACCTGAGGAAGGATGAGCTGGCAAAGAGGAAGAAATAGGGCATGGGAAAAGATATTTAAGAATTCGGGCGGGGGGACTAATCTTCCCGCCCGAATAGTTTGTGGGCGGAGGCCGGACGAAGGTGCCGGTGAACCCTCTGGCGCTGGGTGGCATGCGGGGCACTTTGTTATGATGGAGGACGCGGAGGCATTTAACGCGGCGTTGAGGGAATTTCGGGGTCGCTGGAGGGATAATGACCAGGATATTGATTGTCTATCATTCGCAGACTGGAAGCACCGAAAAAATGGCCGGGGCGGTCGCGGCGGGAGCGGCAAGTATGGAGGACACAGAGGTGATTATAAAAAAGGCGAAGGACGCGTCTCTGGAGGATCTTCTCGACTGTGACGGACTCGCGATCGGAACTCCGGAAAACTTCGGGTACATGTCCGGCGCCGTCAAGGACTTTTTTGACCGCACCTTTTATCCCGCGGAGGGGAAGGTTTTCAGAAAGCCCTATGTTGTTTTTATCAGCGCGGGAAATGATGGAACAGGGGCACTGAGCAGTATAGAGCGCATTGCCCTCGGATTTCAGTTCAAGAAGGTTTATGATCCTGTTATCGCGAGGATGTCAAAGGGGGGCGTAACGGACGAGATTCTTGCGCGGTGCCGGGAATTGGGCCAGACAATCACCGGCGGCATTAACGCGGGGATATATTGAATCTTGAATGCCTGTAATCACTCACGTAGTCGGGCTGTCCCGACAAGTCGGGATTAGCCTGAAGGCTGTTAGTTTTTTTTGTAACCTGAATGCCTACGGCCTTGCCCTGCCCTTTGCCCATAAATCGCCACCTATGAGCATAAACCCTTCACGCATTAATTGTAAAAGCGAGGACCCCTGCCACATTTAATAACCCGGATATCGACGTCTATATAGCGACGGGCAAGGGAAAGAACAAGGATAAGAGGTCCCTGGATGAACGCAATCGAGGTGTAAAGAAACCGGAGTTCACCTGCGATGCGGATAAGAACAATCCTGATTGTACCACTGGTCATATTTTGAACGCTGCCACAATTATTTCCTTGACAACGAAGGTGTCGTGTGGGAGAAATCCGGACTGGGACGGGAAGGTTCTAGAATATGGAATTCATACTCGCAATCATCCTGGTATTATTTAGAGTGTGGATTTTCATAATCAGTCATTTGTAGAATTTTCACAGTTGTTTTTGTCGGCTGGGTGGCTGTTTTTTTGACAACGACATGAAGTTATACTTTATGTTTCCAGCACTTAAGGCAGCCTAATTCTTTTCTCAAACTACAACAAGGAGGGTAGATTATGAGTAGCACACAAGGAACTGGGAGGGAGTTGCCGTATAGCGGGGGTATACTGAAACTGCGGTTACCTTTCATTCACTACAGATTTGAATATCAGGATTTTATCCAGGGCGCGATCTTAAGCTGCATACCGCTAGGTATTACGGCAGCCATGGTTAAAGTCTTGGGGGTCCCCATCGAAGTGGCTGTTCTCATGGTTGTAATCAATAATTTCCTTTATCTATTGCATACTTCTTTTGGTGATCCATCGATTGCCGGCTGGATTACTGCCGGAATTCCGCTTTATATTACGTATCTGACCGGCTTTGAAGCGGGTCCAGAAAGGATCTTGGCACTTGTAGCCCTGCAGGTGCTTGTGGGTTTGATTTTCCTTGTCCTGGGGGTGAGCGGTATCGCAAAATATGTATTCCAGCATTTTCCAATTTCCATGCGTGCCGGTATTCTTCTTGGCGCCGGTTTTGCGTCTCTCATGAGGATCTTTGATCCCGCACAGCCCTTTATGGGTAAGATGCCCATCGCCTTTGTTATTGCCTCACTTGGAAGTTTCTTCATCCTGTTTTCCGCCAGGGCGATTTATTACAGGGCACACCACAACTGGTTTGCGTGGGTAGCCGGTTTCGGTATCGCACCCGGATTTGTTATTGGTTACATTGTGGGACTTATTACGGGGGAAATACCTCCTCCCAAGGGGATATTTGACCACTTTATCATCCAGATGCCTTTCGGGGAGCTGCTCACCTCATGGAGCGCCGTAGGCCTGGGGTGGCCTTCAGCCAGCATGTGGGTTGCCGCGATCTCCCTTGCCATTGTGGCGTATGTCCTTGCCTTTGGGGATGTTGTGGTGCTGCAGGCCATGATTGAGAACTGCAACGATGTCAGGAAGGATGAAAATGTTGTTTTCGAAGTCCCGAGAAATCATGTCATCACATCTGTCCGTAATCTCGTTGAGGGTGTATGTATGCCTTATCTTGGGCTCTGTGGCCCTCAGTGGACAGGCGGACAGGCGCTGGTTGTGAACCGGTTTGTACATTCAACAGCGGCGCAGGAGCCTTCTTACTGGGGTGGTGCCACCTCCATATTCTGGGGTATGAGCATCGCGATGCTCTTTCACCCGTTTGTACAGATTATTCTGCCGGCCAAGCTGATCGGATTCGGCCTGACCCTTCTGATCCAGGGATATCTCTGTGTATATATTGCTTTCGCAATGTGCACAAACAATGTCCAGCGCGGTATCGCGGGTGTTATGGGTGCGGCCCTGGTTTCGGCCAACTACGTAAAACTCTGGCACAGCGCGTTCTGGTCCGGACCTACACTGGCTCTTATTATCGGCCTAATCCTCTTTTTACTGCTGGAATACGGCCATCAAGAAAAGGATAAAAAAGTATAAGTAAACTTCATTCAACGCGGAGAATCTTACGTGGTTAGTAAATCGGCCAGGCTCGTTGCTGGAAAACCTGGCCGCCTTAAACGAGCCAAACCGTAAATCAAATCGGGTTAAGCTTTACATAAAAATACGGATTTACTAATCAGGGGTAGTCTGGTATGGGATGGAAGAGAGAGGTGAAAGATAATCTGCTTCTGTTTATGAAGGCAGGCCTTCCTTTCACAGTGGCAGGGATAGTCATAATATTTCTCGGGCTTTATTTTTTAAAAGAGTGGTTTGCGGACAGTGAATATCTGGTGGCAATTCTTTTTATCTGGCTTGCCCTGTTCTGGTTTATTTATCAGCCTCTGTTTAAAAAACGAATACAGAAGGTGAAAAACGGGCTGAGAAGGCATTGAGGTTGTGGCGCAGCGACAACCGGGAATTGGTTCTTGTACGCATTCAAAAGGAATGCCCTTGTGCCTTCAATGGCACAGAGGCTCTTGGGTGCAAAGAATTTTTTGAAAGACAATTTAAAAAAGAAAGAGGAGGAAAGAAAGTATGGATTTTGAATTAAGCAGTGAGCATCAAATGTTACGTGACATGACGTACCGCTTTGCCAAGGACAAGTTTACCCCTCTGATTGAAGAGTGCGACCGGGAAGAGAAGTACACGCGTGATCTCGTCACGGAGGCTGCGGAAGTGGGCCTCGTCGGTGCGTGGATTCCCGAGGAGTACGGCGGAGCAGGGATGGGCAGCTTGGGGAACGCCCTCATCACCGAACAGATTTCCAGGGTGGACATGGCGATAGGCCACAATATCTGGGCCGCGAGCTTTGGCTGTGAGGACATTCTCCATTACGGTTCAGAAGAACAGAAAAAGACATATCTCCCGAAAGTATGTAAGGGTGAGTGGATAAGCGCCGGGGCCTTTACGGAGCCCAACGCCGGTACGGACGTTGCCGGTTATCAGACGCGGGCTGTCAAAGATGGTAACGATTTTGTGATTACCGGTAACAAAATATTCATTACCAACGCCTCATACAGCGACTTTATGCTGGTGCAGTGCATCACCAACCCCGATGCGAAGAGGCATGACCAGTTCAGCCAGATCATTGTCCCGACTAACACGAAGGGAGTGACCACAAACCATATGACAGGAAAACTGGGACTCCGGTCCAGTGATACGTCAGAGGTCGCCTTTGATGAGGTACGCGTCCCTCAGGCCAACCTTGTTGGAACGGAAGGGAATGGTTTCCGCCAGCTCATGAATCTCTTCGACACGACCCGCGTCTGGATTGCCGGCCAGTGTCTCGGCCTCTCTGAGGCTTGCCTCGAGGCGAGCGTAAAGTATGTCAAGCAGCGAATGGTCTTTGGCAAACCGCTCGGCAGTTTCCAGATATCCCAGATGAAGCTGACGGAGATGGCGGTTAATATTGAAGCCCTCAGAGGCATGGTTTACAAGGCCGCTTGGCTGGTTGATAACGGGAGTCCTGATTTCACACTCTCGGCGATGGCGAAGTACTTCGGCGGAAAGACCGCTGTTTCCTCCGCCAACTACGCCGTGGAACTCCACGGGAGCTATGGCTACTTCGAGGACTATCCGGTTCAGAAGTGGTACCGTGACGCCAAGATCCTCGAACTCTACGAGGGGACGAAGGAAGCGGAGATCATGACCCTTGGGCGGCATGTTCAGAAAGATTAGGATGCCGCGCTGTACCGCAGATTCGTTTTTCGGTAAGTAATGTGTGCTACGGAATGGGAGGGTCCTCGTGTAAGCCAGGCGAGTATCCTCCCCTCCGGGCATATAAGGGTGAGGAGAATAGCCTGTCCGTGGGTACCGCGGATTTCGATTTTTATATTAGAAAGGAGTGTTTTATAATGGAAATTAAAAAAGTTCTAATGATCGGCGCCGGTCAGATGGGGAATGGAATTGCCCAGGTTATGGCTATGTCCGGCCGCCAGGTGGCCATGTTTGATGTTAAGCAGGAATTTGTCGACAAGGGTATTGCGACCATCGAGAAAAGTCTGAACAGAAGTGTTGAAAAGGGTAAAATGACGCAGGATGAAAAAAAGGCCATCATGGGCCGTATCACTACAGGCGTAGAATGGGGTCCCAAAGACTGTGATGTGGATCTGGCCATGGAAGCGGTTATCGAAGACATGGATCTCAAAAAGTCTATTTTTAAGAAGTTGGATGGATGGTGTCCCGAGCGAACCATCTTTGCTACCAACACATCCACGCTGCCTGTTACGGCTATGGGAGGTGTTACCAGTCGGCCTCACAAGATGATAGGCATGCATTTCTTCAGCCCTGTTCCCATCATGAAACTAATCGAAGGTGTTGTGGGCCTGGCAACCGATGAGGAAACCTACAAGAGCATTGAGGCTCTGGGTAACAGTCTTCCTAACAAAACGTTCATCAAGGTCTCTGATTCCCCCGGGTTTGTAGGTAATCGTATTATGGTTCCGATGATGAATGAAGCCATCTTTACACTGTTTGAAGGTGTGGCTGAGCCTGACGTTATAGATAATGTAGCTCTTCTGGGATTCAATCATCCCATCGGTCCTCTTCGTCTTTGTGACGCTATAGGCCTGGACACCATCCTGCATGTGATGGAGATCCTTTACGGCGAATACGGAGATACCAAATATCGTCCCTGCCCCCTGTTGAGGAAATATGTTGAAGCCGGCTGGCTTGGCAAAAAAGCAGGACGGGGCTTCTACAACGATTATAAAAAATAATAACGGGAGGTGTAAGTATCATGGCAGAATATAAGAATTTGCTATTTGAAAACCAGGACGGTATAGGCATTTTGACCATGAACAGGCCAAAGGCCCTGAATGCTCTGAATTCGGAAACCCTGAGCGAGCTTTCGTCATTGGTGGATGAAATCGCCGCGGATGATTCCGTTAAGGTTGTCATTATAACGGGAGCAGAGAGATCCTTTGTTGCCGGTGCCGACATTGTTGAGATGCTGAATTTCACCGCCGCCGAAGGACGGGCTTTTGGACAGCTGGGACAGGCTACATTCTTTAAAATTGAAAAAATGAATAAACCTGTTATTGCTGCTATCAACGGGTTTGCCCTGGGGGGCGGCTGTGAGCTGTCCATGGCCTGTGACATCAGAATTGCCTCGGAAAAAGCCAAGTTCGGCCAGCCTGAAGTGGGTCTGGGGATAGTACCCGGATTTGGCGGAACCCAGCGTCTACCGCGTCTGGTAGGCAGAGGTAAGGCCAAGGAAATTATCTTTACAGGCAATGTTTATGATGCTCAGGAAGCCTTAAGGATCGGGCTGGTAGAGCAGGTTGTGGCTCCGGAGGAGCTTATGGAGGCGGCCAAGGCCATGGCTAAGAAGATAATGAAGAATGGTCCCTATGCAGTAAGGCTTTGCAAGGATGCCATTAATATGGGTCTGGATATTGACCTGGCTTCCGGGCAGGAATATGAAGCGACACTCTTTGCCGTTACCTGTGCAACCAGTGACAAGAAAGAAGGCATGTCGGCATTTGTGGACAAAAGGAAACCAGTCTTTTCCGGAAAGTAAGTTGTCAGTTTGAGGGAAACCGGAAATCTGGCATGTGTCAACTATTCGCTGGTTGTGAGGCATGGAGTGCCGAGCGGCCAGCGAATGGGAACAAAAGCTTTTTTATATGTGTTAAGAGGAAAATTCTTATCGAAAAAGGAGGAACTATGGCAATGATAGGAGGCAGAAAGGAACTGTTAGAGAAGTTTACGCAACAGGAGATGATGTGTTGCGCTAGCGCCAGGCACATCCCCAATGACGCCATTATGGACATTGGTGTGGGATTGGGTCTGGTTGCGGCAAATCTGGCTAAAAGTGTTTACTCGCCTGAAGCCGTCTTCATGTATGAGAGTGGCTCCATAGATGCCACCGTTGTGGGTGACAGGCTGCCCGAGGGCATCGATGACTCCTGTATCCAGGCAGATACGCCCTGTATCACCGACGTACTTCACGTGCTGGGATGGGCCACCATGAGTGGCAAAAGCACCCATACCCTGATCGGATTTGCCCAGGTAGATAAATTCGGCAATGTGAATACCACCTGCATGGGTAATTACTATGACCCTGATGTCAGATTCCCCGGCAGTGGCGGAGCTCATGATCTGGGCACCGGTGCCCTTCATCCGATCCTGCTGGGCCCGCAAACCAGGAGAAGCCTGGTGGACAAGCTCGATTACAAGACTACGCTGGGCTATGGGGAGGATGGCCATTTCCGCGACAGGATGTGGTACCCCGGGAAAGGCCCCATGGTGATAGTTACAAACCTGGGAGAATATACACCAGACCCTGTAACACATGAGTTTATCCTTACCGGCGTTATGGCCTACAGCACAGTGGAGGAATGTGTGGAGAATTGCGCCTGGGATTTGAAAGTCTCACCCGATGTAAAAGAGATTGCACCTCCAACAGCTGAAGAGACAAGGATGCTCAGGGAAGTACTGGACAGTGAGGGCAAGAATACCGGCTGGACCAAGCTGGTCAATAAATAAACCAGATAACTATATAAGTTAGGAGGTAGATGATGGCAAAGTTGAAATTGATGCGGTTGGAGGAAGCGGTCAAGCGTTTCATCCACACCAGAACGAGTATCGCCTCTTCTGGTTTTCCGTTGATGCGAAAACCCCAGATCTTCTGGAGAGAGATTCTCAGGCAGCACCTTAATGACAGGATGGACCTTCAAATCATCAGCCCCGGAATGGGGGATGAGACCAATGGTTATATGGTAGCCGCGGGACTGGTTGAGAGCTGCGTCACCGTGTTCATCTCTCAGGAGAGGCCGGGGACAAACCCCAGCCTGCGGCGGAGCATAGAGACGGGTGTCCCGCGCAGAATAAGGATTGAGGATTACAGTAATCTGAGCATGAATTTAGGGCTGGCAGCCTCTGCTTTAAATGTGCCGTTCATGCCCTGTCTTTCCGGACGATGGGGAGATTTCAGAAAACCGGGCTTCGGCAGAAGGTTCAATGAAGATGGCACCATCCCTGTTCATCACTATCCCAAGGACATTGTGATGAAGGATCCCTTCGGCTCGGAGGTTGACGTAGCCCTGATCCAGGGAATCTATCCCGATGTTTCCGTCCTCATGGCTCAGGCCGCTGATCCCTACGGCAACGCCCTGGTGGTCGGCCAGCTGTCTTATGACGCGTGGTTACCATTCGCGGCAAGGAAACATATCATCGTCGTAGCCGACCGCATAGTGGACACCGCCGCCTGCAAGCAGTTCCCCAATCTCACGCTGGTACCCGGATTCGCGGTCTCCGCCGTGATTCCATGGTATGGCGGTTCCTGGCCCTGCAATTCCGTAGGACACTATGGCGAGGACTTCGATCATATGAGGGAGACGCTGAAGCGGAGCAAGACCCAGGAGGGAGCTGAGGAGTGCATCCGGGATTACTGCCTGTCCTACAAGGACCATGACGAGTACATGGAGATGATAGGTAAAGACAAGATGACGGAACTGGAGGCGACTCCAACTCGGTATCTTGTTGATCCCTTCCGCGAGTGGTTTATGAATGACACCGAAGTGGAGAAGCTGATGAAACAGGCTGAGGCAGAGAGAGCTAAGGCCGAAGCAGAAAGCGAAACCAAGTAAATCGGTTGTTTTAATATCGACACCGACTGGGCGAGGTTACCCTCGCCCAGTTTTTATTCATTCACCCCCCCCTGGAATTTTTTAACACACAGAAATACCACCCGGGTGATTTATTGAAAATCAGGCTTGACAATAGCTTTTGTTTACAATAATATCGCTGGAATTTCTGATAAGTTCCTGTCGGCAATTGTACTCCCGCTGCTCATCAAAAGAGGAGATTCTTACGAACTTCTCACACGGGGTTGTATAAGTTGTGAACGGGGCGGTTATGAGCATGTTATAATCATGAATTAAAAAATAAGGGGTGAGTTTATGGATAAATCTGTAAAGAAGAGAATAGCTTTTTGTTTTCCCGGACAGGCAACACACTACCCTGGCATGGGGAAAAAAGTTGCCCATGCACACAAAGAAGCCATGGAGTTCTTTGAATGGGCTAATGAGCTCACCGGGGCTCCTATCTCCAAGCTGTGCTTTGAAGGCCCTGAAGAAGAGCTGGTACTGACGGAGTTTGCTCAGCCATCTATCCATACTACCAGTCTGGCTATTCTCCAGGTCCTGGAGAAGCAATACGGTCTCAAAGCCGAAGTTACAGGAGGATACAGCCTTGGGCAGTACAGCGCTTTGGTCTATGCCAAGGCCCTGAAATTTGAACAGTCGGTGAAGGTAGTAAAGTACAGGGGCTTCTTTATGCAGACTGCCGTACCCGTGGGAACCGGGAAAATGGTCGCCCTGCTTGGCATAAACGCGGAAGATGTGGAACAACTCGTCCGCGACTGTGAACCGGCAGGTCATATCCAGATCTCAAATTACAGCTGCCCGGGTGAGTGTATCATATCCGGACATAATGCATCCATGGATCTCGCCCATAAACTGGCGATCGAGAGGGGTGGCAAGGCCATATTTATACATGTCAGCGCCCCTTTTCACACCTCGCTGCTCATTCCGGCGGCGAAGAAACTCCTTGTGGAACTGGATAAGATAGACATAAGGGACCCGCAGATACCCTATGTTGATAATGTTCCGGGAGGCTATTTTATACCGGGAACGGACGGCGTTAAACTATTCCTGATGACACACGTTTATAAACCGGTGAGGTGGGAGACATCCATGTACGCCATGCTGGACCAGGGAATCAATACCTTTATCGAACTGGGATCGAGAAATTTCCTGACAAAGGTGAATAAAAGATGCTGCATTGCAAAGGGCAAGGAGGACGAGACGCTCTGCCTGAATGTAAGGGACCCGGAGGGTATAGATAACATGCTGCGAGTTATGGAAGATCCGAGTCTTTATAATAAAGAGATCCAAGCTCCATACTAAATAAATCATCGGCTAATCACTAAAAAGGCCCTCGGGGTGATCATTGGCCGAGGGCCTTTTCTATACTTCTCAGCACATCACACTACTTCATTTGCGGATTATGCCCATGACCCTTATGGGAAGAGAGGGTCCAGCGTTACCGGCTGAGGTATTGTTTTCGGATAATGTGTGAAGGGCTTATACGCAGAGGCGGGTGACTTAACTCTGTACGGCCCAAGCTATGGGTAAAGGGCAGGCCTATCCTCCTGAGTCGTTCCCATTACCCGGATGAGCGGTTCCAGGTAATCATCCGGTTTCTCGTATCCGAGGAGCAGAAGAATCGTTGAGGCGATGTTTCCGAGTCCCGGGTCCGGGATTCGGGCAAGTTCGTAGCGGCCGGTATCGGGGCCATGTATAATGAAGGGAACCGGATTGAGGGTGTGGCTTGTCTGCGGTTTGTACTCTCCGCCTGCTCCCATTACGGGCCTGCCTGTCTTTTCGTCTACGGCTGTCATCTGCTCGCAGTTTCCATGGTCGGCGGTTATTATCACCGTGCCGCCGAGCCTGTTTGCCGCTTCAATCAGCCTCCCAACCGCCCTGTCCACGGCTCCCACAGCTTCTACCGCTGCGGGGAGTGATCCTGTGTGTCCCACCATATCTCCATTTGGAAAATTCAGACGGAGGAATCTGTATTTACCGGATTGCATGGCCGAGATGGTTTGAGATGCTATTTCATCGGCCTTCATCTCCGGCGCCCGGTCAAAGGGCATCCGGTCGGATTCAATCTCCACCCATTTCTCGATTTTCTCGTTAAACATGGAGGAGTTGTTGCCGTTCCAGAAATAGGTTACATGACCGAATTTCTGCGTCTCGCTTATGGCGTATTGCGCAACGCCGTTCTCTGCCAGGTATTCCGACAGCGTGCGATCTATGGCAGGCGGCGCGACGAGATATTCCGGGGGCATTTTTGTGTCTGCGTCATACTCAAGTATGCCGGCATATATGACATCGGGGCGGCGGTCGCGTCTGAACCCCTTGAAATCGTCTTCAACGAACGCCCGGCTGATCTCAATCGCCCGGTCACCCCGGAAGTTGAACAGGATTACGCCATCCCCGTCCCTGATTTGAGTGAGGGGTTTGTCCGGGTTATCGGGCGCGTGGATTACCCAGTGTGAGAGATACTGATCGTCAACGATTTCTTTTGAGCGCAGATTCCTTATGGCTGTGAGACTGTCGGGGAATTTCGGGCCGATACCCAGGACATGGGCGTTGTAGCCCCTTTCAACGATGGACCAGTCTGCCTCATAGCGGTCCATCGTGGTCACCATCCGGCCACCTCCGGAGGCAATCAGATACAGGCGTTTTTCTCCCGTCTCCACGGCATGCGCGCGCAGCGACCAGAGATAGTCTTCCAGCTCACCGAAATAACGAAGGGCGCTGAGGGGGGGCACATCCCGTCCATCCAGGAGGCCGTGCACATATACCTCCTCCACGCCTTCCCTGTCACACTGTCCGATCAGTGAGATCAGGTGCGCGATGTTGCTGTGGACATTTCCGTCTGATATGAGGCCTATGAAGTGCACGGGGGTTTTTGCTGCCAGTGAACGGGAGATGATCTTTTTCCAGGTCTTTCCCTCGAAGATGCCTCCGCTTTCGATCGCGTCCTCCACGAGTTTTGCCCCCTGCGCGAATATCCGGCCGGCCCCCATGGCGTTGTGTCCCACTTCGCTGTTTCCCTGGTCTCTGTCCGAGGGCATTCCCACCGCCGTCCCATGCGCCTTGAGTCGGGTCGTTATCTTTTCACTCTCCATGAGGTGGCACAGGTTTCGCGGGGCCGCGATATCGATGGCGTTTCCGGGGTATCCGTCCTTTTTTCCCCGGTACAGGCCCATGCCGTCCAGGATGATCAGGAGCAGGGGCCCCTTTACGCCTCCATAATTGGACAGTTCGGTCAGTGTAAAATTCATCGCGACCCTTTTCGATAACTACTCAGGTTGTTTAGACTGTAGGCTGAAGGCATTTAGGTTGCAAAAAGCTAACAGCCTTCAGCCTGAGTATTTGCTAACTATCTCGCCCCAAGCAGCTTCCTGGCAATAACCATCCTCTGGATTTCGTTGGTGCCTTCGTATATCTGGCATATCTTTGCGTCACGCATATGTCTTTCAGCGGGGTAATCTTTGCAGTACCCATAGCCGCCGAATATCTGAACGCCTTCCACCGCGGCTCTCATGGCCACGTCGGAAGCGTACATCTTTGCCATCGCCGATTCTTTTTCGAAGTTGTAGCCGTTATCTTCCAGCCAAGCGGCCTTGAGGAGGAGCATTTCCGCCGCATCCAGTTCTGTGGCCATGTCGGCCAGTTTCCACTGGATTGCCTGAAATGATGTAATGGGTTTTCCGAACTGCATCCTTTCCTTCGCGTACGCGAGAGAATCTTCAAGCACGGCCCTGCCTATGCCGCATGCCTGGCATCCAATCCCTATCCTGCCCGCGTTAAGGCCCTCCATCATCTGCTGAAATCCCTCTCCTGGTTTTCCCAGGAGATTCCCGGCGGGAACTTCCGCGTCTTCAAAGACCAGTTCCGCCGTGCCGGAGGCGAGTATGCCCATCTTGTCCTCTATGGTTCCGACAGAAAAGCCCGGGGTGTTCTCCAAATCCACAATCAGATTCAAAATGCCCTTGTAACCCTTTGAGGGGTCTTCGGTCGCGGCCAGGACGCAGTACTTTGCCACGTTGCCGCTGGTGATAAACTTCTTGACGCCGTTTACGATGTACTTGTCACCCTTCAGCTCCGCGCGGCACCGGAGAGACGCGGCATCACAACCCGCTCCCGCTTCCGTAAGGCCGTAGCACCCCTCTACTTCACCGCCGGCAACAGGTGCCAGGAATTTTTTCTTCTGCTCGTCCGTGCCGTATGTCTTTACGGGATGACCATACAGAGAATTGTTTACCGATGTGATGACGCCGCAGCTCGCGCAGCCTCTGGAAATCTCAATGAGCGCCATGGCATATGTCACATTGTCCATGCCCGCCCCGCCAAACTCCGTCGGAACGGATACACCCATAAGGCCCATCGCGCCTAGTTTCCTGCATATTTCTTCAGGGTGTCTGTGTGTCTCGTCTAACTCGGCGGCAACGGGTTTTATCTCCTCGTTGACAAACCGAGACACCATGTCCTTTACCATTTGTTGTTCTTCCGTGGGCGCAAAATTCATGAGAGCACTCCTTTTTCAGTTATTCTAAGGCGGCAAAGCCGCAAAGGCATCAGGTATCAGGGCTGATACCTGATGCCAACATCTGTGCAAAAAACGCAGTTGTTGAGGATAAAGACCCTGACAGACTTTTACCTGCCACTGTAGTTCGGGTTTCTCTTTTCAAGAAAGGCCTTCATCCCTTCCTTCTGATCCCGCGTGCTGAAGCACTGAGCGCAGCACTCACCCTCGAGTCTGGTGGCGATACCTTCTTCCACGCTGAATATAATATTGCTATATTCCATTGCCATGGATCCCTTTATTCTTCGCTGTAATCGTAAAAACCTCTTCCCGTCTTTCTTCCGAGGTATCCCGCGTCCACGTATTTCCTGAGGAGCGGGCAGGGGCGATATTTCGAATCGCCGAGTCCTTTGTGGAGGACTTCCATGATCGCGAGGCATGTATCGAGGCCGATAAGATCGGCCAGCTTCAGTGGTCCCATCGGGTGGTTCATTCCGAGCGTCATAATGCTGTCGATGGCCTCCACGGGACCCACTCCTTCATAGAGGGCGTAGATCGCTTCGTTTAACATGGTTATGAGCACCCTGTTCGATATGAATCCGGGGGAATCGTTGCATGCAATGGGAATCTTGCCGAATTTTGTGGAGAGGGCTTCCGTCAGAAGAAAGGTCTCTTCCGATGTGGCAAGGCCTTTGATGATTTCAACAAGCTTCATGACGGGCACGGGGTTCATGAAATGCATACCAATGACAAGGTCCGGCCTTTTTGTGGCAGCGGCAATCCTGGTGATCGGGATGGATGATGTGTTCGAGGCGAGCACAACCCCCGATTTGCAGGCTGTGTCCAGCTTTCTGAATATTTCGAGCTTCAGATCTTCCCTTTCTATAGCCGCCTCCACTACAAAATCCGCGTTTTTCATATCCTCGAGACTCGTGCTTTTTTGTATGCGGCCGAGGATTTCCGCCTTCTTGTCTTCCGAGAGCTTATCTTTTTTGATCAATCTGTCGAGGTTTTTAGAAATAGCGTTAAATCCCCTCTCGACGAATTCATCGGCAATATCGTTCATAATGACATTCAGACCACCCTGATGCGCGGCGACCTGAGCTATTCCGTTTCCCATCTGACCGGCTCCTACTACGCCGAAAGTTTTTATCTCCATAAATTCTTTTCCTTTCCGTTCCTGCTATCTGGGGACATGATCCCGATTTGATGGAACTAAATCCGGTCATGTCCCCAAGCAAGATATTTGTTTACACTCTTTCAAGGACGATGGACATTCCCTGGCCGCCACCGATACACATAGTGGCAAGTCCGAGGTCATAGTCTTTTTTCTGCAGCTGCATTGCCAGAGAGTAGGTGATTCTGGCACCGGTGCATCCGATGGGATGGCCTATGGAAATTCCGCTGCCATTGACATTGCATTTGTCGAGATCAATTGCGAGCTCTTTTACGCAGGCCAAGGTCTGGGATGCAAAGGCTTCGTTGAGTTCTACGTAGTCAATATCCTTCATGGTAAGGCCAAGTTTCTTGAAAAGCTTTCTCGTAGCAGGAATTGGTCCCAGCCCCATATAGGCGGTATCCACGCCACCCGACGCGTATCCCTTTATCTTTGCAAGGGGCTTCAACCCAAGCTCTTTTGCCTTTTCCGCGCTCATGACAATAACGGCTGCTGCGGCATCATTTATACCGGATGAGTTTCCTGCCGTTACGGTTCCATCCTTCTTGAAAGCGGGTGGTATCTTGGCCAGTTTTTCCATTGAGGTATCCATGGGTCGTTCATCCACCTCAAAGATCGTGGGTTCTCCCCTGCGCTGGGGGATAACAACGGGCACTATCTCATCGGCAACGGCACCGCTCTTGATAGCTGCCATTGCCCTCTGATGGCTTATGAGACTTATTTCATCCTGCCGTTCTCTTGTGAATCCGTATCTGTCCGCGATATTTTCCGCTGTTATTCCCATATGGTATCCGTGAAAGATTTCATAGAGACCATCATGGACCATCATGTCTATAATCTGGCCGAAGGGCATACTCATTCTGTATCCCCAGCGGGCATTGGGTATCGCATACGGAACGTTGCTCATGGTTTCCATGCCGCCCGCTATCATAATATCGGCGTCACCTGCCTTGATTGCCTGTGCGGCCAAGGCAATAGCCTTCATTCCTGAGGCGCACACCTTGTTAACCGTAATCCCACCCGTTTCTTCAGGAACTCCGGCATAGATCATAGCCTGCCTGCCTGGATTCTGTCCTTCGGCTCCCTGGATGACGTTGCCCATGATACATTCGTCAAAATAAACCGGGGTAAGAGAGCCGTCATAATCATAATACTTTTCGTTTATGTCGGTCCTTTCGATGCCGGCGAATACGGTGGGACAACATGATTTGACAACTTCATCAACATCTGGCCTTAACCCGGCCCTCTTGATGGCCTCCTTAATGACAAGTGCACCCAGATCAACGCACTTTACACCCTTGAGGGAACCGCCGAAGGTTCCGACGGCAGTCCTTGCTCCACTTACAATTACTACTTCTTTCATAAAACTTCTCCTTTGCTTGTTATGAGCAGGAAAAATTTTCAGTTTTCCTGCTCTCTTTTTGGTTTCAGTCAAATTCTTCCACAAATTCCACTTCCCTAGGGGATTTGTAGGAAGAGAGGTATTTCCTGCAGTGTTTCATTATATCCTTTTCGCCGATGGAGGAGCCCTGTTTTTTTATGATAAGCGCCCTTACAATCTCTCCTCTCATGAGGTCTTCCCTGCCTGTTACCCTCGCGTCCTTTACTTCCGGGTGCATTCTCAGGACGTTCTCAATCTCCGCGGGATATACGTTAAACCCGCTGGTGATGATCATTCGCTTCTTGAGTCCTTCGAGAAAGATATATCCCTCTTCATCGATTCTTGCCAGGTCTCCGGTATGGAGCCACCCATTCTTTATTACCTCCGCGGTCGCCTTCTCATTTTTGTAGTATCCCTTCATGACATTGAGGCCTATGATTACAAGTTCTCCAGTGTTTTCTGACGGCAATTCGGCGCCTGTTTCATCAAACACCTTTGCTTCAACACCTGGTATCAGCTGGCCGATGGACCCCGGTTTCTGTACTTTGTCTATCCTGTTTACCGAACATACAGGGGAGGCCTCGGTAAGACCATACCCCTGAACCAGCGTGACTCCGAACTTCTTTTCGAACATCGGTATATATTCCGCAGGTATTGCCGACCCGCCGGTAATGCATAATCTCATGGAACCGATGTCATAATCGTCCGCGCCCTCAAACAGCAGCATTCCCAGAAAGACCCTCGGGACGGCCGCTATATATGTGATCTTCTTTTCTTCTATGGTCTTGAAGATGTTTTCAAGGTTGAATTGATCAACCATAACGACGCTGGCGCCCATCTTCAGAACCATCAGCATGTTGGCGGCGGCCCCGAAGGAATGAAAGAGCGGGATGAGACAAAGGCCCCTGTCTTCCACCGTCCCTTGGCAGATATCCTCGAGCAGGGGAGTCTGTGTCGACAAGTTGCGGTGGGTGAGAACGGCGCCGAGCGGTTTTCCCGTCAGGCCTGAAGTATAGATCATAACAGCGGGATCATCACCCGTGATCTCGGGCATGTCAAGTTCGGAGGCATTCATCTCCATGGATCCGTCTATTGAAAGATTGCCATGGGAGTCGTCGGTTGTTATCAGGTGTTCGCACTGCGGCAGATTTTCTCTTATCTCTTCAAACCTTTTCGCCGATGACGGGATGGTGATAAATGCCCTGGCATCACAGTCGTTAAGAAGATACAGCAACTCATGGGGAGTTGACATTGTGTTGATGGTTACAGCAACTGCACCGAGCCTCAGGATGGCAAAATAGGATATGATGAATTCCGGTATATTGGGGAGCATCATTGCCACTTTGTCCCCCTTTGCCACACCGAGCGCCTTCAATCTGTTTCCAAAGGCGTTCACTGCCCTGTCCAACTGGGCGTAGGAGACGGTTTTGTCTTTATATATAATGGATATCCTGTCCGGGTATCTACTACAGGTATCTTCCAGCATTTTTCCCAGATTCTGTTCCATGTAAGGACCTCCTGTTATTAGAATCACCCCACCTATCACAACAGGCGATTTACTTCAACAAAATTGAAAATATATATGTATACATGATCCTGTTTGCGTTGCCTGATGGCCGATTATCTTGACATTCTGGTGTTGTGTAATATACATGTCACAAACTTCGGTGCGGCGGATTTTTTGCCATGCTGTAAAAAGAAATTTTTGTGGGTGAGGATATGGCTGTAATAATTGATGGTAAGAAGGTATCACAGGATGTAAGAAACGAAATCAGAGAAAAGGTCCTCCGATTGAAAGAGGAAAGGGGAATTGTACCCGGGCTTGCAGTTATCCTTGTGGGCGATGACCCGGCCTCGCATGTTTATGTCCGGGGGAAAAAGAACGCGTGCAGGGAGGTGGGATTTCTGTCGAAGGAATTCAGGCTCCCCTCTGATACGAGTGAGACAAAGCTTCTCGATGTCATTGACGGGTTGAATCACGATCGTGAGATACACGGGTTTCTGGTGCAGCTCCCCGTTCCGGAACATATAAGAACAGATGCCATCATTGAAGCGATAGATCCCAGGAAGGACGTTGACGGGTTTCACCCCTATAATGTTGGCAGGCTTTTTTCCGGCAATCCATATCACAGGTCTTGCACACCGGCTGGCATAATGGAGCTTCTGGATCGATATGAGATAGAGATAAAGGGGAAAGAAGCGGTTATAGTGGGAAGAAGCAATATAGTGGGGAAACCTCTTATCATGATGCTCCTCGAAAGACACGCGACGGTTACCGTCTGTCATACGAGGACGAGGAATCTTCCCGAGGTTACGAGAAGGGCGGAAATCCTTGTGGCCGCGGCGGGGAACCCCGGGATGATAAGTGGTGATATGATAAGAGGTGGCGCGGTGGTGATTGATGTCGGGATCAACCGGCTTGATACAGGCAAACTGGTGGGAGATGTTGTCTTTGCCGATGCGTGCAAAAAGGCCTCATATATCACCCCTGTTCCGGGGGGTGTCGGGCCGATGACGATTGCGATGCTGCTGAGGAACACGCTGGAGGCGGCGTCTGTTTCATTGCCCGGGTAGTTGCGGTTGCCAGAAGCGTTCAAGGGGTCGAGTGAAAGGACAGTAACCCGGAAACTGGAAACTTGATAGGCCCGTAAAAAGTCAGTTTTCTTCGCTCAGAATCATTTTGGGGATGCTGTTATTGCCAGGCTAACAATCTAAAACTCGTGCTAACGCACTCAAACAGTTAGATTTTTGGAAGAGCCGGTCATTACCAGCATCTTTTCCCCAAAAATACTTGGCTTCGCTACGAAAAGACTTTTTACGAATGCATCAAACTTTAAACGCAAATTTAATTGAAAAGGGTTTAAGCCCTCAACACGTAACATGTAATTTTTTCATCCGGAGAACTGATGGACTTTAAAATCATTTCGGGAATTATCGGGGGTCTGGGGCTGTTTATATTCGGGATGTATCTCCTGAGTGATTCCCTGAAGAAATTGTCTCAAGGGCTGCTGAAGGCAATGCTTGAAAGGATGACGTCGGACAGGCTCAGGGCGACCATGATGGGCGCTCTTGTCACCGCGGTGATACAAAGCTCGAGCGCAACCTCGGTTATCATCATAGGGTTTCTGAATGCGGGGTTTATCCCTCTGGCGGCGGCCCTTGCGATCATGATCGGCGCCAATGTGGGCACCACGGTTACCGCGCAGTTGATCGCCTTCAAGTTTACGACCATGGCGCCCCTGTTTGTGTTTGCGGGCACTGTGGTCTTTATTTTCGCAAAGAAGGATAAAAACAAAAACAAGGGTCTGGCGCTCCTAAGCTTTGGATTGTTGTTTCTGGGACTTGCGATGATGAGTTCCTCAGTCAAACCCCTGGCGGATGATGAAGCAATAAAAAACATTTTTGTACGCTTTGGCGCCAGTCCTTTCCTTGGGATATTGACGGGGATGATTGTGACGGCTGTGTTACAGAGCAGCAGTACAACCACCGGAATGATCATAGCATTCGCGTCCGCCGGGGTGCTGGATCTTACGGCATCCGTTTACTTAGTCTTCGGGGTTAATATTGGCACATGTATTACCGCGGGGCTCGCCAGCATTGGAGGCAATCTGTCCAGTAAGAGGCTTGCCCTTGGTCATACGCTCTTTAACGTAACCGGCACCCTGATCATGCTGCCCTTTATTCCTCTCTATCTGCAGTACATCCCCATGACCTCCGGTGATATCGCGAGACAGATCGCCAATACCCACACGATCTTCAATGTGATCAATATGTTGATCTTCCTGCCGTTTGTGCCTCTTTTCGTTAAACTTTTGAACAGGGTGATTCCTGGAACGGATTATGAGAAGAAGGCAACAAAACACCTTGACAAGAATCTGCTTATAACGCCCAACCTGGCAATTAAGGCGGTTATAAAAGAGATGGTTGTAATGTTGAGCATATGTCAGGAGATGTTTGAAAAGGCGGAGAAATGTATTATCAACTACAACCACAAACTCAGCAACGAGATAGCCCTTGATGAAGATGCTGTTGATGAAATGCAGAAAAATATCACCGAATATCTTATCAGCCTTACTAAAGAGGAGCTGTCTGACCGGGGGAGGAATTTGATTCCCGCGCTGCTTCACAGTGTGAACGATCTCGAAAGGGTGGGGGATTATTGTGAAAGTATCGTAAGGTCATCTCAGAGAGGGTATGAACATGACTTGAAATTTTCCAATCCCGCGGATATGGAGCTGGGCAAGTTGTTTGAAAAGGCATACGTTCTTATGAGGCAGACAAAGAAGGCTATCGAAAACGACGACCACAAGGCGGCCGCCATCACACTGAATCTTGACAGAGAGATACATGATCTTGTAAGGCAGTGCAGATCTAATCATATAGACAGACTTGAACGGGGTGACTGCATAAGCGACGCCGGTCTTGTCTATTCGGACGTGCTTACGGCCATAGAGAGAATTGCCGATCATCTGTGTAATATTACAAAGGGCATATTGCATCTGGGGAAGAGATAACGGTTTACGGTTTAACAATTTGGGAATTTTTCAACTCAAAATCTGTAAATGGAGGACGCCGTGGTAGAGAATATATTCTGGCTCGGGCATTCAACGATCAGAATAGACGGAGAGAAGGTGATTTATATCGATCCCTGGAAACTCAGAGATCCAAAAGGGGCGGATCTTATCCTGATCAGCCACAGTCATCACGATCACCTGTCTCCGGAAGACGTCGGAAAGATACAGAAAAATGATACTGTTATTATCACCACGCGGGATTGTGCCGGTGAACTTTCCGGGGATGTAAGGATAGTCAAACCGGGTGACGTAGTCCAGGTCGGGGAGATACTGGTTGAGGCGGGGCGTTCCTATAATATTGGCAAGGCCTTTCACCCGAAGGAGAACAACTGGCTCGGGTTTGTGGTAACGGTGATGGGGAAGAGGATATACTATTGCGGCGACACTGACCTTATCCCGGAAATGGAAAGCATAAGAGCGGACATTGTTATAGCTCCTGTCGGCGGGACCTACACGATGAACGCCGAAGAGGCCGCCCTCGCGGTCAATATGATAGGCCCCGGGGTGGCCATACCCGTCCACTATGGTGATATTGTAGGTTCCATAGAGGACGCGGAAAGATTCAGGGATCTTTGCGATGTGCCGGTTGATATCAAGCAGGCATGAATTTTTCCGATGGCACTTGACAGGGCTGGATTGATGTTTATTTTATGCTCTGTTGAGGTTACAAAAGACTTTTTAACTTTAAAAACAAGTTTAAGGGAGGAGAATAAGAATAATGAAGATTAGACCATTACATGACAGGATCATCGTTAAGCGCCTTGACGAAGAGGAAACGACAAAGGGAGGGATCATTATCCCCGATACCGCCAAGGAAAAACCCATGGAGGGGAAAGTAATAGCCGCTGGAAACGGCAAGAAGACGGATGACGGTAAACTGATCAAGCTGGATGTAAAGGCTGGCGACAGGGTGCTGTTCAGTAAGTATGCCGGGACTGAGGTTAAGATAGATGGTGTTGAACACCTTATCATGCGTGAAGACGATATACTCGGAATAATTGAAAAATAACAATCTGATTATAAGAAGGAGGAAGAGTTGATGGGAGCTAAAATTTTAAAATATGATGAGGATGCCAGAAAGGCCATCCTTGAAGGTGTCAATGCACTTGCTGATGCCGTCAAGGTGACGCTCGGTCCCAAGGGACGGAATGTCATATTGCAGAGATCCTTCGGAGCACCCACTGTAACAAAAGATGGTGTTACCGTAGCGAAAGAGATAGAGCTGGAAGACAAGTTCGAAAATATGGGCGCACAAATGGTCAGAGAGGTTGCCAGCAAGACAAGCGATGTGGCTGGTGACGGTACGACGACGGCGACGATTCTCGCTCAGGCCCTCTACCGCGAAGGCGTCAAGGCCGTTGCGGCCGGCAGCAATCCCATGGATATCAAGAGGGGAATCGAAAAGGCCGTGCTTGTAGTTGTAAAGGAACTCCAGGGGATGAGCAGTCCCACGAAGGACCAGAAGGAGATTGCCCAGGTCGGAACCATCTCCGCCAATAATGATGAAACGATCGGCAATATCATTGCCGAGGCGATGGGAAAGGTCGGCAAGGAAGGCGTCATCACGGTGGAAGAGGCTAAGGGTCTCGAGACGGAGCTGGAGGTCGTTGAGGGAATGCAGTTTGACAGGGGATACCTGTCCCCCTACTTTGTCACCAACGCCGACAAGATGGAGGCGGTCCTGGAGGATCCCTTCATCCTGATCTATGACAAGAAGATAAGCAATATGAAAGATCTGCTCCCCATCCTCGAGCAGATTGCCAAGATGGGCAAACCGCTTCTGATCGTATCGGAAGATATTGAAGGGGAGGCCCTTGCAACGCTGGTTATCAACAAGATCAGGGGCACCCTGAACGTAGCCGCTGTAAAGGCCCCGGGCTTCGGCGATAGGAGAAAGGCGATGCTGGGAGATATCGCCGTCCTGACCGGCGGAATGTTGATCTCGGAAGATATAGGTTCAAAGCTGGAAAATGCCCAGATCTCAGATATGGGAAACGCGAAGAGGATTGTCATAGACAAGGATAATACGACGATCATAGGCGGGGCCGGCGAGAGGACCGCCCTTGAGGGTCGCGTGAAACAGATCAGGGCACAGATTGAGGAGACCACCTCCGATTATGACCGGGAGAAACTCCAGGAGCGTCTGGCGAAACTGGTTGGCGGTGTTGCCGTTATCAAGGTCGGAGCGGCCACGGAGACGGAGATGAAGGAGAAGAAGGCGCGGGTTGAAGATGCGCTGAATGCCACCAGGGCGGCGGTTGAGGAGGGGATTGTCCCCGGCGGCGGTGTGGCGTACATCAGGACCCTTCCGGCCCTTGAGAAGGTGAAGCTGGAGGGAGACGAGCAGATCGGCGTGAATATCGTCAAGAAGGCCATCGAAGAGCCCATGAAGATGATCGTTGCCAACGCAGGCTTTGAAGGTGCTATCATCGTGGAGAAGGTAAAGGGCAAGAAGGGTGACTACGGTTTCAACGCACGGACCGATCAGTACGAGAATCTTGTCAAGGCGGGCGTTATTGACCCCACCAAGGTGACAAGGTATGCGCTTCAGAATGCGGCGAGTGTCGCAGCCCTGATGCTCACGACCCAGTGCATGATTGCCGATAAACCTTCCAAAGATGAGGGTGGAATGCCGGGAATGCCTCCGGGTGGTATGGGCGGTATGGGCGGCATGGGCGGCATGATGTAATATCGTAGTTCAGATTTATGATTCACAAGAGGCTCCTTGTTTAACGAGGGGCCTCTTTTTTTGTGATCCTCTTTCCGAATGGCGCTGTAATAATTCCCTTTTCTGTTATGATGGCGGTTATGTATCGTCTGGGGGTCACATCAAAGGCGGGGTTGTACGCGTTGAATCCCTCCGGAGCGATTTTTGCGCCGTGAAACTCCAACACCTCTTCCGCTTTTCTTTCTTCAATGGGGATTTCCTTACCGGTTCGCGCATGACAATCTATTGTGGAAATGGGAGCCGCCACGTAAAATGGGACCCTGTTTGTCTTCGCCAAGACGGCGAGGCTGTATGTCCCGATCTTGTTGGCCACATCACCGTTGGCCGCGATTCGATCCGCGCCCACCATAACAAGGTTGACCATACCACGCTTCATGAAGGAACCCGCCATACTGTCGGTTATAAGCGCGGCTGAAATGCCTTCATTTTTCATCTCCCACGCAGTCAGTCTTGCCCCCTGGAGGAGGGGTCTGGTTTCGTCTACCAGGACATGAATATTTTTCCCCTCTTCATGAGCGGCGCGTATAATGCCCAGCGCGGTTCCATATCCTCCGGTCGCGAGTGCCCCGGCATTACAGTGAGTCAGGATAGTATCCCCGTCTTTTATCAGGCCTTTTCCATAAATCCCCATCTGCCGGTTGGCCAAAATATCTTCTTCCAGGATACACAGGGCCTCTTCTGTCAGGGCCTTTTTTACCGCATCCGCTTTTATACTAGGGGTGGACGCGATCTCCTTCTCAAAACGGGACTTCATCCTGTCTATGGCCCAGAACAGATTTACAGCGGTGGGACGGGTTCGGGAGAACTCGTCACAGATACTGTAGAAATCCTGCTTCATCTGTCCTTCGGGTGCATTCAGTGTGCCGAGGGCGATCCCCATAGCGGCCGCTATTCCCACGGCGGGCGCGCCCCGTATGGCCATGGTAGTGATGGCTTCTACGACGTTCTGATATGTTTGGCAGGTAAAATATCGCTCTTCATGCGGGAGGGCCCGCTGGTCGATCATAACCACGGCGCCCTCGTTCCAGGATATCGTCTTGATCATAGCATCGGGAGTTTCTTCTTTAGTAACTCGTTGACGATTTTGGGGTTTGCTTTGCCACCGGTGGCCTTCATTGTCTGCCCCACGAAGAAACCGAAGAGCTGCCCCTTGCCGCTTCTGTACTGCTCCAACTGTTTCTGGTGGGCATTCAAAACCCCTTCCACGATCTTTTCCAGCTCCGTGGTATCGGTAATCTGAACGAGGCCCTTTTCTTCCACGATCTCCCCCGGGGTTTTCCCCGATTTCCACATATCCTCGAAGACCTCTTTGGCAATCTTTCCGCTTACTGTTCCGTCTTCTTTAATATTGATCAGTTCTGCCAGCATCGAGGGAATTACCGGACTTGCTGTTACATCCAGTTTGTCTTCATTCAGATGTGCCAGGAAATCGCCCATAATCCAGTTGCTCGCGGGTTTCGGCCTTCCACAGAGCCGTGCCGTCTCTTCATAATAATCCGCCAGATCACGGCTTGCCGTCAGAACAACGGCATCATAGGAAGGGATGCCATATTGTTTAACAAACCGCGCTCTCTTTTCCACGGGAAGTTCTGGAAGGGTATTTTTTATCTCCTCTCTCCACGCGTCGGATATTACAACAGGGACAAGATCGGGTTCAGGGAAATACCGGTAGTCGTGCGCCTCTTCCTTTCCTCTTAGCGAATGGGTGACACCCTGTGAGACATCCCACAGGCGTGTTTCCTGCGCGACACGGTCTCCTCCCTCCAGGATGGAGCGCTGCCTCTGTATCTCGTATTCGAGGGCATGCTGTACGTTGCGGAAGGAGTTCATGTTCTTGAGTTCCGCTCTGATTCCGAACTCTTTTTCTCCCTTTGGCCTCAGGGAGATGTTAGCGTCACAGCGAAAACTTCCCTCCTCCATATTCCCGTCGCATATATCAAGATAGACCAGTATCTCGTGCAGTCTCCGGAGATAATGAACCGCCTCGTCCGTGTTTCGCATATCCGGTTCGCTTACTATCTCTATCAGGGGAACCCCCGCCCTGTTGAGATCGACGTAGCTGAAAGGGCTGAGATCATCATGTATGGATTTGCCTGCGTCCTCCTCCATGTGTATGCGGGTAATACCGATTCTCCTCTTCGCTCCGTCGATTTCAATATCGATATATCCGGCTTCAGCTATGGGATGGGCAAACTGTGTGATCTGATATCCCTTTGGAAGATCGGGATAGAAATAGTTTTTCCTTGCCCATGTGCTTGTCCCGTTTATCCTGCAATGGGTCGCGATAGCCATTTTCACCGCGTATTCCACAACTTTTTTATTGAGTACAGGGAGAACGCCTGGCATGCCAATGCAGACGGGACAGGTGTTGCTGTTGGGCTCCTCGCCGAATCTGGTCGAACAACCACAGAATATCTTGGTTTTGGTGAGGAGCTGGGCGTGCACTTCAAGTCCTATGACCGGTTCGTACTGCATCACAGTTTGGGCATCCTCCTCTCTATCTTCGAGTTTTTCTCATATGCCGATGCTATCTGGAGGAGCTCCCCCTCCTCAAAGTGATTCGCCATGAACTGGATCCCCATAGGGAGACCGCTCTTTGTATAGCCGCAGGGGACGGATATCCCGGGTATCCCCGCCAGGTTCGCCGACAGGGTAAATATGTCGAAGAGGTACATCTGCAGGGGATTGTCCACCTTTTCCCCTATCCGGAATGCGGGGGTGGGTGTTGTGGGCGTCAGGATAACATCACATTTTTTGAATGCCCTGTCGAAATCGTTTTTTATCAGGGCCCTGACCTGTGACGCTTTTTTATAGTACGCGTCGTAATATCCGGAGGAGAGAGAATATGTGCCTAACATTATTCTCCTCTTTACCTCTGCCCCGAAACCGGAGGAGCGGGTTTTCTTGTACATGTCCAGGATGTCTTCTCCGTCTGGTGCCCTGAACCCATATCTCACCCCGTCGTACCGGGCCAGATTCGAGCTGGCCTCTGAGGGCGCTATGATATAATAAACCGCGACACAATATTCGGTGTGGGGGAGCGAAATTCGGGTGCATTTTGCGCCGAGACCCTCCAGGATTTTAATGGTCTTATCCACTGCGGCCTCAATCTCCGGGTCGATCCCACCGACAAAATATTCCCCTGGGACGCCTACCGTCCAGCCATTGATATCCCTGGAAATAAACTTTTTGTAATCGGGAACCTCCGCGGGGACGGAAGTGGAATCGCCGGTGTCATGACCGGATATGACATTCATCATAATGGCGCAGTCTTCCACATCTTTGGTGATGGGCCCTATCTGGTCCAGGGAAGAGGCAAAGGCTACCATGCCGAAGCGTGAGACCCTGCCATATGTGGGCTTCATCCCCACGACGCCACACAGGGCCGCGGGTTGTCTGATGGAACCGCCTGTGTCGGTGCCCAGTGAGGCTATACATTCATCGGCGGCAACAGCGGCGGCCGAACCGCCACTGGAGCCTCCGGGTATACGCTCCAGGTCCCATGGATTCTTTGTTATACCAAACCGGGAGGTCTCGGTAGAGGAGCCCATGGCAAACTCATCCATATTCGTCTTCCCCACAAACACCGCGCCGACATCCTTCAATTTCCTGACTACCGTTGCGTCATAGGGGGGTATGAAATCTTCAAGGATGCGTGAGCCGCAGGTTGTCCTGACACCTTCCGTGCACAGGATGTCCTTGAGGGCTATGGGTATCCCGGTCAGTTCACCGGCGGTTCCCTCTTTTATCCGCCTGTCCGCCTCGCGGGCCTGCCCGATGGCGGTCTCCTCCATCAGTGTTATATACGAGTGCACCTTTTCTTCTACAGATGCTATCCTTCGGTATACAGATTCTGTAATCTCAACGGAGGTGAGGCTTCCGTCTTTCAACTTTTCCTGCAGTTCATGAATGGTTAACCGGTTGAATTCCATGTTATTTTCCTGAGACACTATTCTATGATTTTGGGAACACCGAAAAAGCCCATCTTCCCGTCCGGGGCGCCCTCAAGCGCAATCTCCGCCCCCAGGGATTCTTTCCCTGTATCATCCCTGAACACATTGCCGAGAGAGATGGCATGTGTCATGGGCTGAATCCCCGCGGTATCCATGCCGTTCAATATGTCCATATACATCAGTATGCTGTTGAGCTGGGAGGTGAATTTTTCCTCTTCATCTTCACTGAAGTTCAGTCTGGCAAGGTGGGCGACATGCCTCACCTCTTCCTTCGTTATCTTCACCGCTGTATCCCTCCTGTCCGTGTGGAGACTAATCATGCTCTATTTCCGATAAGATCGGGATTCGTTTCCGCACAGACACTAATCCGCGGAAACTCGGCGGACTTTTATCATATAACCATGTAAGTTGCAAACCATACCAGGCCTGATTTCAGATTGACAAAGATTCAAACAATAATATATCATAGTCCGAATTTCCTGGAATAATGGTGGGGTTATGTTTGGCATTGGAATGCCGGAATTGATAGTTATACTTGTTGTCGCCCTGATTGTTATCGGGCCGAAAAAACTGCCCGATCTGGCAAAATCTCTCGGCAAAGGTCTTGCGGAGTTCCGCCATGCCACCGATGATGTAAAGGACAGCCTCAATGTGGACCAGATCAAGGATGATGTGGACGATTTCAAGGATTCTGTTCTCTATGGACGAAAGAAAGAAGAGGCTGAGGGCAACAAACGGAAGGCGGAGGAAGATACTGCGGAGACAGAAGATAAGAGCTCGGAATAATCCGCTGTAAATCCTATTTTCCCCTTTGCACCCATGAACTTGAGTGATCATCTTTCATTATCCCACAGCTCAGATGATTTTCCCGGGCAGAAAACGAAAGAACATTGAAGGCGCTGATAGGGTCTTTAAAAAGTAAACCCTTGAATCTTTTCTCCGGCTAAATTAGAGAAGGACCAGGCATAACAGCATAGTGTGAGCTCGCGTTATGACAGATCAAACAAATGAAACAGATGAAAAGATGCCATTTACACTCCACCTGGAAGAATTGAAGTCCAGGCTGACGCGTGTGCTGATTGCGATTGGCGCCGGGTTCGTTGTATGCTATCTCTTCAAGGAAAAGCTGTTCTGGGCATTGACGCGTCCTCTCGCCGCCGTGCTTCCCGAAGGCAGTTCCATGATATTCACCAGTCTTCCCGAGGCATTCTTTACCTACCTCAAAGTATCCTTTCTGGCGTCTATTTTTCTTGTCAGTCCCTACATTCTCTACCAGATATGGAAATTTGTGTCACCGGGTCTTTATGAATCCGAAAAGAAACCGGTGGCACCCTTTGTCATCTTTTCCACCATATTCTTTTTGGGAGGGTCCCTTTTCGCGTATTACATTGTCTTCCCATTCGGTTTCAAATTCTTTGTCGGGTTCGGGAATGATTTTATACGCCCCATGCTTTCGCTGAAGGAGTACCTCTCCTTCTCCATGAAGCTCCTTATCGCGTTTGGGGTCATCTTCGAGCTCCCCATCTTTATGTTCTTTCTGGCAAAGATAGGAATGATAAATTCAGAGATCCTGAAAAAAAAGAGAAAATACGCGATCCTCCTGGTGTTCGTTGTCGCCGCCATCTTTACTCCTCCGGATGTTGTGACGCAGGTGCTGATGGCCCTGCCGCTGATGCTCCTCTATGAAATCAGTCTCTGGGTGGTGAAGGCGGGGGAGAAGAAACGCGCCCCCAAGGAAGACGACGAAGAAAATGATACGGAAGCTGAGAAGAAGGAATGATGGATAATGAAGGGCAACAGGTGAATAGCACGGGGCAAAGAAGAAAAAAGAAGAGGTGGATGACAAGGAAGGTTCTTGTCTGGATCTCCCTGGCGATACTCCTGCCGATCCTGACAGGGGCGGGATTCATCTATTTTCTTGTGGGTGGACTGCCCAGCATCTCATCGCTGAAGGACTACAGACCCAGCATCATCACCCGGGTATACGCGGATAATGACCAGCTTATTGACGAGTTCTATCTTGAAGACCGAAAGGTAGTCCGGATTACCAATCTGCCGAGATTTGTCATACAGTCATTTGTGGCGACCGAGGACGCCCGTTTTTTCCATCACAAGGGGATAGATTTCCCGAGCATTATCAGAGCCTTTTTTAAGAATATGGAGGCGGGGTCAATCGTTCAGGGGGGGAGTACCATAACCCAGCAGGTGGCCAAGGGCCTCTTCCTGTCTCCCGAGAAGAAGTACATCAGAAAACTGAAGGAGGCCATTCTGGCCTACAAGATAGACCGGTATCTGAAAAAATATGAGATCCTCAACCTCTATCTGAACCATATATATCTGGGACATGGGACGTACGGCATTGAGGCAGCGTCGCAACAGTATTTCGGAAAGCCCGCCGAGCAGCTTACCCTGCCGGAAGCCGCCCTCCTCGCGGGGCTTCCCAAAGCCCCCAGCCGGTATTCCCCTTCCCTCCACCCCGACCGTGCCCGTCAGCGACAGATCTACGTCCTGGAGAGGATGGCGGAGGATGGGTACATAACGGAGGAGGAAAAGACGACCGCTCTCGCCGTCCCGATACAATTGAAGCAGGCTGAAGACAAAGAGAAGATAGCGCCTTACTTTACCGAGAATGTCCGCCGGTATATTCAGGCCAAGTATGGCAGTGATGTCCTCTACAGCGAAGGGCTTGAGGTATACACCACGCTGAATATGGTCTCTCAGGCGGCGGCCCGTGATGCCGTGGCGCGGGGGCTCAGGGAGCTGGACAAGCGGGAGGGGTATAGGGGGCCCCTGAAAAGGGTGCCGGAAGAGGAGATAGACCCCTTCGTGAGAGATATGCAAATCGGCATGGATGAGCCGCTGGAGGGCCGCATCATACAGGCTGTCGTGACGGATGTGGACAACGGGAAAAAGATAGTGAGATTGCGCGTGGGCGCTCATGAAGGCATCATGACGCTGGAGGAGATGTCATGGGCGCGGGTCCCCGATCCGGAGGTGGCCTCCGGGGCGGTCAAGGTGAGGGACCCGGCGGATGTGCTTAGACGGGGCGATGTCGTGGAGGCGCGGGTTCTGAGTGTTGCGGAGGGCAAACTGGAACTGGCCCTGGAGCAGGAGCCCCAGGTACAGGGCGCCCTTCTCGCCATGGACACCAATACGGGAGCGATAAAGGCGATGGTCGGGGGCAGGAGCTACAGGAAGAGCGAGTTCAACCGTGCCACACAGGCAAAGAGACAGCCCGGGTCCGCCTTCAAGCCCTTTATATTTACCGCGGCCTTCGACAAGGGGCTGACCCCCGCGACCATCATTATGGACAGCCCCGTCATCTACCGCGACACCCTGAAGGACAGCCTGTGGAAGCCACAGAACTTCTCGGAGAAGTTTTACGGTCCCACGACCCTCAGGACCGCCCTTATACAATCGAGAAATCTGGTGACCATAAAGCTCTTAAAAGAGATAGGGATCGATTATGCCGCCGATTACGCCGTCAATATGGGGATAACCACCCCCCTCACAAGGGATCTTTCCATGGCCCTCGGTACATCCGGGGTCACCCTGCAGGAAATGGTGCGGGGCTTTGGAATCTTCGCCAATGGCGGCAAGAGGGCACAACCCTTCTTTATAAAAAAGATCCTCGATCGGACCGGCAACATCGTGGAGGAAAACGGGCCGAAGGTGGAGCAGGTGATCGACCCCGGGATCGCCTACATAACATCCCACCTCCTCCAGGAGGTCGTCAAGGGGGGCACCGGGTGGCGGGTCAGGGTTCTGGGCCGGCCGGTGGCGGGGAAAACGGGCACGACCAACGATCTCAAGGACGCGTGGTTCATGGGGTTTACCCCCTCGCTTGTTGCGGGTGTGTGGGTCGGGTTTGACGACCTGAAGCCGCTGGGTAAATATGAAACCGGTTCACGTGCCGCCAGCCCTATCTTCCTGTATTTTATGGAAAAGGAGCTTGAAGGCACTCCGGTTGAATCCTTCTCACCTCCCGAGGGAGTCGTATTTGCCAAAATAGATCCCGAGACGGGGGCGCTGGCTGGTCCCGACTCCGAAAAATACATATTTGAATGTTTTCTGGAGGGAACGGAGCCTACCAAGACTGTACCCGAAAATGATGACAGCAAAGACAAAGGATTCTTCAGATATGATCTTGACTCGGGAAATTAACGGTTGAAAGAATTCTTTTTTATGGCTGAAAATTCTCTTGACAAAAGAATTTTTTCATATAGGGTTGGGCCTAATTTCGTTTGAGGAGAACAGTCAGTGATACGTCCATTTGAGAAAGCGGTTACAGTTTTGGTAAGCGTACTCGTACTCGTAGTAGTACTTACGGGGACCGCTGCTTGATCCGGATGGACTAAAAAAGAAATCAAGCCGCGGACCCCGAGGTCCGCGGCTTTTTTGTGGAAAAAGCCGCGGCTCGCTTAAAGAGTCTGCGGTTTTTTTATTTACCTGTTCCCACACAAACCGTAAGAACCGGTTTTATAATAAAAACATTACCAGGAAGGGGAGAGATGGAAAAAACGGGAGCTGAAATACTGCTGCAGACATTGAGAGAAGAGGGGGTGGATGTTATCTTCGGATATCCGGGGGCGAACAGCCTGCCCATTCACGACAGTCTGAATAAAAGTCCGATAAGACATTATCTTGTAAGACATGAACAGGCGGCCGCTCATGCCGCGGATGGCTATGCCAGGGCAACCGGTACGGTCGGTGTATGTATGGGCACTTCGGGCCCAGGCGCCACCAACCTGGTAACCGGTATAGCGACGGCATACATGGATTCAACTCCCATGGTTGTCCTCACAGGGCAGGTAACGACAGAGCTTCTGGGAAGCGACGCGTTTCAGGAAACGGATATAATAGGGATTACCCTGCCCATCACAAAACACAGCTACCTGGTAAATGATCCGGGCGAGATAGAATCCACTGTAAAACAGGCATTTGAGATTGCGAGGAGCGGCCGGCCGGGGCCTGTCCTTATAGACCTTCCGAGAAACGTAATGGCTGCAAAGTGTGACCAAAACGGAGTGAAAAATATTGCGATACCTAAAAAAAGGCATGCGGGGAACAAAAAAGATGGCGAAGAACTGCAGCGGATCGCCACCTATATGAATAGGTCTGAAAGGCCGGTTATCCTCATCGGTGGAGGCGTGAAACTCTCCCAGGCATGTGAGGAACTTGCCGGATTGATTGAAAAGGGAAACATCCCATTTGTTTCCACAATGATGGGCATTGGTTCGGTATACACTTCAAATGGGTTCAATCTGGGCTTCATAGGCACGCATGGAAATGAACTGGCCAACCGTATTGTGCACGATGCAGATTTTATCCTGACGATGGGGGCCCGTTTCAGTGATCGCAGTACGTCGATCGTGAAAGAATTTGCCCCGCTTGCCACTATTGCCCAGATAGATATAGATCCATCCTCCATCGGCAAGGTCATAACGGCTGATATATCCCTGGTGTGTGATATCCGCGAAGCCCTTACGAAGTTGACTCCACTCGTGGAAAGAAAAGATAGGAGCGGGTGGTTGAACAGGATAGAGAAAGAAAGGAATGCCCTGGGGAAGGACAGGTCAATGAAAGAATGTGGACCGGCCGGGGCCTTTATCAGAGATGTCCAGACGGCCATGCCGGAGAAAACTATAGCTGTTACGGATGTGGGGTTGAACCAGATATGGACTGTCCGATCGTGGGAAACAAAGACACCCCGCGGCATGATTACGCCGGGTGGATTGGGTACGATGGGATTCGGCCTCCCCGCGTCGATCGGTGTGAAGGTCGGAGTGCCGGATCACGGTGTTGTAGTCTTTACAGGAGACGGTGGATTTTTTATGAACATACAGGAATTGGCGACGATCAGTTATTATAACCTGCCTGTCAAGATAGTAGTCTTCAACAACGGCCATCTCGGTATGATACGTCAGATACAGGACCTGTTCTATGGCGGGCGCTTCAATGATATAGAGCTGGGCAACAAGGTTGATATAGTTGCTGTAGCTAGGGGCTTCGGTATCCAGGCCGACAAGGTCTCTGTTGAGAATTCCGGGTCAGGCATAGAAAAGATGTGCTCCGCCGATGGGCCTTTCCTGCTGGAGGTGATCGTTGATCCCGATACGTATGTCTTTCCTATCATACCGCCTGGGATGTCGAACATAGATATGATAGGTGGCAGGCAGGGGTAAGTTGTCGGGGGGTAGAAAATTGTATCCCTCGGCGCAATTATTGATTTTAGAAATCCTGTTAGTCCTGTCAAACTTTTTGAATATTGATACGAAAGGATAGTAACAATGGAAATGAGAGAACATATAATAGCGATACTGGTTAGCAACAAACCAGGCGTGTTGTCCCGGGTTACCGGGGTGTTTGGAAGGCTTGGTTATAATATAGAGAGTCTCTGCGTGGCGGAGACAATTTCTCCTGAAGTTTCAAGAATAACGTCTATCACCAACGCGAACTCGGACTTTATCGAAAAGGTAAAGAAGCAGTTAACCCGGCTGGTCGATGTCCTGGATGTCACCGAACTTATCCCGGGACAGTCCGCGCAGAGGGAAATGATACTTATCGGAATCGACCTGGATCAAAAAGACAGGACTGAGATAGTGAGATCTATTGGAATGTTTGACTGCAAAATTATTTCCATGCGTAGTGATTATTGTATTATCCAGGTTGCGGGAAGCAGGGAAGAGGTGGAAACCGTCATCAACTTTCTCAGGCCTTTCGGTATTGATAAGATTGCAAGAACCGGTGTGCTTGCCTTACGGCATAAAGACAGTAGCTCTTGATCAGCAGGTTGTCTGAGAACCCGGGCCTGTTACTGGCAGCAGCGAATCCCCCATGCCGTGTCAGCCAGGCCGGAATCTTATCGCCGCCAGGGCCTTTTTCGATAAAGCCGGGATCCAGATCAGATGACACGATACTTGCAATTCCATATCATCTGGTTTAGTCTTGCCGCCGATTATTACCTGCTCAGTGGTAAAACATCATCATCCTGTAAAAGCGGCAAAGAAAGCTTCCCCAAAGATGCGAATTGACAAATCACCGGCAATCATAAGTTCCATGTTCGACAGAATCGCCCCTACCTACGACCTGCTCAATGCCGCCCTTTCATGTTCAATGGATAGCCGCTGGAGAAAAACCGTCATATCGTCCCTTGATATCAAGGATGGTGACACGTTGCTTGATATCGCAACCGGTACCGGGGATATGGCGTTTCGTGCTTGCAGGACTACCGGATGCACGGTCACCGGCATGGATATATCCCGCAGGATGCTGGAGATTGCCGCACGAAAAAACAGGGAGTTTCGCGAGCGCTTCCATATCGCTGTGGGGGATGCCATCGCCATGCCCTTCTCAAACGAAACCTTCGATCACGCAATGACAGCCTTCGGGATAAGAAACATGCCAGACCTCCCCGCCTTCCTGGACGAGGCTTTCAGGGTACTGAAAGATGGCGGAAAGCTCGCGGTGCTTGAGCTCTCGGTCCCTTCTCATCTCCCCTGGAGGTGGGTGTATCTTGCCTATTTCAAGACTATACTCCCTGTTATCGGTGGACTCGTATCGGGGGACTTTCAGGCCTACAGGTATCTGCGAGATTCTGTGATGGGATTTCCCCCTCCCGGCGAGCTTGAACGCCTGATGAATAAGGGTGGATTCGAAATCATACAATCACTTCCCCTGTTCCTCGAAATCGCTCACATCTATCTCCTAAAGAAAGTGGCTGCTGAGGTATGAACGCCGTTTAATTAAATATATCCGGATCAGGATCTTTGAAGAATGCCTCGTGCAGCCTGGCGATGACCGAAGGAATGTCGGATTCATCAACAACAAAGGTAAGACTGATCGGTGACGCGCCATGCGCGACCATGTCAATATTGACACCATCTAGATTTCGAAACACGACTGGCGCAAAATCGCGGGTGGTGCGGATATTTTCACCAACCAGAGAAATGGTGGCCTTTTCTCTGACAATATTCATTGTTCCAAGGCGTGTCAGTTCATCTATAGCGTGCGCCATGTTCTCTGAAGCGTTGACCGCCATCGCAATATTCGTCCCGGCAGTCGTCACGATACAGGGTATGACTCTCTCCCTGTCGAGGATATCGAAAACCGATTTCAGAAAACCGGCTGGATCAACATAATGGTCCGAAACGATATTCATGATACATACAGGCTTGTTATACGCGATGGACTTGACGAGACTTGTTCCCCTCTTCGCGCGCGCCGTTATTGTTGTACCCCTGGCATCCGGCTGTCTGGAGTTGTAGATGTTAACCGGGATATTCTTCCGGCGCGCCGGTTCAATAGTGCCCGGGTGCAGGACCTTCGCTCCGGAAAAGGTAAGCTCAGACGCCTCCTCAAAAGAGATATTTCTGACGGTGCGTGCCCCCGCGAAGATGCGTGGATCGGCTGTCATAATACCATTGACATCTTTCCATATCTCTATGTTAGAAACATCAAGCGCGGCGCCTGCAAGCGCGGCGGTAAAATCAGACCCCTCAAATCCCAGAGTGGTGGTGGCCCCGCCACGGGTGGAACCGATAAATCCCTGTATAACGGGGACATGGCCGGATTCCACCAGAGGGCGCACTTCCTCCTGAATGCCGCGGAATGTAAATTCATCTATGGGCCTGGCCCTGGTAAACCTTTCATCCGTAATAATAAAATCTCGAGCATCCAGCCATCGAGCATTGATACCACGCCCCCGAAGAGCAGACGCGATTATAGTGGTAGCTACCAGTTCGCCATATGAAAGAATTCTGTCCTGACTGCGTGGCGTAAGCTCCTGCAGTATGGACAAGCCTTCCAGCAATCTCTGAAGTTCCTCAAAATATTGCTCAAGGGTTGTCCGGGCGTCGCTGTCTTCAAAATCGGGTATGAGACCCCTTGCCATATCAAGATGGTATTCGTGGATCTCACCCAAGCGCAGAAGGGCCTTTTTGTCCATCCCATCCGCCGATAATCTCGCAATCTCCAGCAGTTTTCGCGTTGTCTTGCCCATGGCGGAATTGACCACCACCGGATGTTGCTCAATCCTGGAATCTATGATTCCTATAACCCTCTCAACAGAAGGTATGTTCTCAATCGAGGTGCCCCCAAATTTCATCACAATCATTGTTCTTTCTCCATCTTCTCTTCGGCAAACAGGTCATAATCATCTGCTGAAACTACCAGGCATTTCACAATATCACCAATCGTCTTTTCTCTTGCCGTAACGTAGGCGATGCCGTCTATGTCAGGCGCCTGCCTTCTCGCCCTTCCTATATAATCATATCCCGGAAGGTCCGACTCCTCTTCTATGACTATTTCCATTGTGGAACCGATAAGCGCTTGATTTATCTCACGGGAGATCAATGCCTGCTCCTCCATTATAATCCCCCTCCTGAGTTCTTTTACACTCTCGGGGACATGGCCGGGGAGCGCGTCTGCCACGGTTCCCTCTTCTCTCGAATACTCAAACACCCCCACATGATCAAATCTTGTCTCTCTTACAAACGCGAGGAGCCTGTCAAACCTCTCCTGTGTCTCTCCAGGGAATCCCACAATCAGTGATGTCCTCAGGGCCACGCCGGGAATAATCTTTCTGGCGCTCGCTACAACGTTTCTTATAAGTCTGCTGTCGCCCTTTCTGTTCATGGAGCCCAGAACATCGTCATCTATGTGCTGTACAGGAATATCGATATAGTTGCATATTTTTTCGACATCATGGATAGTCTGAAAAAGTTCGTCATCCAGATCCGCGGGATATGTGTAGAGCAGCCTGATCCACCTGATCCCGTCTATCAGGGCAATTTCTCTCAGCAGCGAGATCAACCCGGATCTATAGCCAAGGTCTCTCCCGTAAAGAGTTGTCTCCTGGGCCGCTATAATAATCTCCTTAACGCCCCCCTGCGCAAGCGTTTCAGTCTCCTGTAGTATATCATCCATAGGTCGGCTTCTGAACTTTCCCCTGACGAGTGGTATTACGCAGTAGGAACAGCGGTTGGAGCATCCCTCGGCGATTTTCAGATACGCGGTATAGGGTGGCGTCGACAACAGACGCGGGTGCGAGGAGCTCATAAGAAAATCAGGTTTTCCTATGCAGGAAAGCTGCCCCGGTCCCCCCTTTTTTTGAAGAGATGCCACGAGATCGGCTATGCGGGAAATCTCACCCGTTCCCAGGAAAAGATCAACTTCAGGAATCTCTTTTTCGAGTACGGCTCCATATCTCTGAGGCAGGCATCCCGCGACTACCAAATGCCGGCACCGTCCCCTCCTTTTCAGCTCCGCCATACGGAAGATTTCATCAATCGACTCTTCCTTTGCCGGAAGGATAAAGGCGCAGGTATTGATGATTATTATATCCGCGTCTTCAGGAAGGGAGGCGATTTCAAACCCGCGTCCAACCAGAGCGGCGGCCATCACTTCTGAATCTATGAGGTTTTTGGGACATCCCAAGCTTATGATATGGGCTTTGTTTTTCAATTTATCGGGGAAGCTTTCCGGCCAATATCTTGCGGGGTTTGGCGCCGTCTGATGGGCCCACAACACCTTCCGCCTCCATTTTTTCCACAATGCGGGCGGCCCTGTTATAGCCTATCTTCATATATCGTTGAACCAGAGAGATGGAGGCCTGCCCCAGATCGGTAACCAGTTCGACCGCCTCATCATATTTTTCATCAAATTCTTCTTCCGCCCTTGCCCCTTCTTGTTCCGGGCTATAATGGGATATCGATTCATCGTAGGAGGGCTTCCCCTGCTTTGCAATAAAGCTTACAATTTTTGTAATCTCTCTGTCAGAAACAAAAGCGCCATGGATGCGCACAAGGTTGGATGTACCAGGTGGAACAAAAAGCATATCACCCGCCCCTAGGAGTTTCTCGGCACCGAGCTGATCAAGTATCGTCCTCGAATCAACTTTTGATGATACCTGAAACGATATACGCGTGGGGAAATTGGCCTTTATGATACCGGTAATAACATCAACGGAGGGTCTCTGTGTAGCCAGGATGAGATGTATCCCCGCGGCTCGTGCCATCTGCGCGATCCGGGCAAGAGATGTTTCAACGTTCCTCTGGGCCACCATCATCAGGTCGGCCAGTTCATCTATAATAACAATTATGTATGGCAATTTCTCCGGGGTCATTTCGGATTCTTCTCCTGAAGTCGGGGCAGAAACCCCTGACATCTGCTTTTTGGCCTCGTTTTGCTCCTTCTCCACCATTCTGTTGTATCGCTCTATGCTCTTAACGCCCATAGCGGCTATTACGGCATACCGTCTTTCCATCTCATCGACGGTCCATTGCAGCGCCTTTGACGCCTCCTTGGGATTGACTACCACCGGGTGGAGGAGATGCGGTATCCCTTCATACCCTGACAATTCAAGTCTTTTCGGGTCAATCATTATAAACTTTACTTCGTCCGGCGTTGCCTTGAACAGTATACTGCATATCATGGCGTTGAGAGATACACTCTTGCCCGAACCGGTTGTCCCTGCGATAAGAAGATGAGGCATCCTGGTAAGATCAGCTATCACCGTTCTCCCCGTGATATTCTTTCCAAGTGCTATAGGTAATTTGTATTTTGATTCCAGGAATTCTTCACTCTCTAGAACATCTCTGAGATATACTGGTTCTCTCTCCTGGTTGGGAATTTCGATACCGATTGCGGCCTTACCAGGAATAGGCGCTAATATCCTGATACTCTGCGCCTTTAATGCCAGGGCCAGGTCATCGGAAAGATTGGTTATCTTATTTATCTTTACACCGGCTGCCGGTTCAAGCTCGTACATGGTGACAACAGGACCCGGTTTCACCTCTGTGACGTTGCCTTCCACCCCGAAATCCGCCAGCTTTTTCTCAAGGATACGAGAATTCATGATAAGACTTTCTCTCTTCATTCTCGTATTTCTGATCTCTACCTTGTCAAGAAGGTCCAGTGAAGGAAGCGTAAAAGTTCCTTCCAGATGCAAAAATTCGAAGGCGGCCTGCTCGTCCTTTTGCTTCTCTTCCTTCTGCCCAACCTCATCGGAGATAACCGGAATATTTCTCGACACTCCGGATTTTTTATGTTTTGTGACAGCCTTTTTCCTTCTCACTCTCCCCATCCCGACCACCACAAATGTCTTGAGTCTCAGCAGTGTGCTCGACAGCAGTATTGCCAGTCTCCTCACAAGTTCTACAAGCGAGACATCAAGCGTAACCATTAAGGATATCATTAGGATAACAACCAGAACAATGTCGGTTCCCATCTGGTTCAGGTAGGAATACAATACTTTCAACGAATACTTCCCGAGAAGTCCGCCCGCGTTAAAATCCACGCCGGAAAAAGAGATAGAGCCATACTCTTCCGTCAGAAGCGCCGATATGGCAAAAACAAGGCCGATAAAACCAAAGATGGGAGAAAAGGCCAGCCCGAACTTTCCGCCGAGAAACAGTTTGAAAGAAAACAGCACAAGCAACACGGGCACAAGATAGGACGTCATGCCGAAAATTTTGAGCATGCCATCCGAGAGATAGGAGCCTGCAAGGCCTCCGTAATTGGCTACCGCAACCTTGCCGGCTACATAGTGCGTGAGAGAGGGGTCATGGGGATTATAGGAAAAGAGGCATAGAAAGACAAAAGCAGCAAGGGCGAGGGATACGACACCTGTCATTTCCTTTATCCGTCTGTTCTCTCCTTCTGCGTGTTTTTTGCTCAAATTCAACCCCCTGATGGCCAACAAGACTAATTTAAATTGCCTTAATAATCAATGTGGAAATTCCAAGAATCCAGCAGTAATAAGCAAATATACTCAACTTATGTTTGCTTATTATAAAGAGCAGAAGTTTCAGCGTCAGAAAACCGGTCACAGCGGCGACAACCATCCCGGTAAAATATACCGCTATGTCACCCGGAGGTATCATCCCGATGTATTTTGACTCAAGCACAACTGCGCCTAATATTGCGGGGATGGAGAGTAGGAATGAAAATCTGGCCGCTGTCTGGCCATCCAGTCCCCTGAAGATGCCAAAGGCTATCGTGGAGCCGGATCTTGATATTCCAGGGATCAGCGAAATTCCCTGAACAATCCCGATCACCACGCTGTCGATTATATTCATGTCCTTTTCCACCCTCCTGCCGTCATGAAATCTGTCAGACATAAACAGCAGCAACCCGGTAATAAGCAACATAAAAGAAACTGTCGTTGCGGATGTAAAAAGATCGTGTATTCTCTCCTCGAATGACAGACCTATAACCCCTGTAAATACGGTCCCTGTGATGATATAGAGGGCCATTTTTCTCCCGGAACGTACCTGCATAGGGTCTTGGCCTCTCTTGGTGTTCCGGAACCATCCGACCGGTATGAGTGATATCAGGATATCCAGAATTTCTTTCCTGAAAAAAACCAGCACAGCCAGAAGCGTCCCGAAATGCAGCATTACATCAAATACTACTCCCGGCTGCTGAAACTCCATAAAACTTTGCACTATTACCAGATGGCCGGAACTGCTCACAGGAAGAAATTCCGTCAGCCCCTGTATTACACCAAGCAGGATCCCGTCCCAAAGATTCAAAATTGTTCCTTTCCTGTCGCTCAAGAGAATATGGCGTTAATTGTCAAATCCCGACAAGTCGGGACACAGGCACTTGACGCGCGCGATTTTTGTACTTAATAACACAAATGAAGTCAATGGATAATATATAATCTGCATGCTAACATAAAATCATAAATAATTCATTGACAGCGATCCCGTTGAGCAATACACTTTATACACTGTTTTATAAAAAGACTACGAGGAGAGACAAATGGTTAACAAAGTTATATTGATTGGAAGACTGGGAGCGGATCCGGAGGTAAAATACGCCCAGGATGGTGCAATGGTAACCAATTTCAACCTGGCCACTGATGAACAATGGAAGGATAAGAATGGGGAAAAGGTTCAGAAAACAGAGTGGCACAAGATCGTCACTTTCAGAAAACTGGCGGAGATCTGCGGCAGCTATCTGGCCAAGGGAAGACTGGTCTACATAGAAGGCCGGCTGCAAACAAGGACTTGGGATGACAAGGATGGTAACAAACGTTACACCACAGAGATAGTTGCCTCCAACATGCAGATGCTGGAAAGGAAGGAACAGGGCGCCTATCAATCGAATGGGCAGGCAGAAAGACAGGGTAAGGGGATCTCATCCCCTGCGGGGTCGGCGATATCTGAAGATGACGTCCCCTTTTAACGGGTTTGATTTGCCGGAGTTTGGTTGATTAATAACAAAATGCCACTCCGCGTTCCGCCACAGAGTGGTTTAGTTATAGCCATTCAAGGTCTGCAGTTACCGGTTCACGGTTGAAAAAACAGGGGACTGTGAACCGACAGCCGTCAACGGTTGTGCTTATTTTTTATCATCATTGATTTTCCTGTGATCTTCGGTGTTTTCCACCTCATCGGAGTCCTGGAAAGACTTCTTAAAATTTTTAATACCCTTGCCGATGGCTCCCCCTATTTCAGGAAGCTTTCCCGCGCCAAAGATAATAAGAATAATCACCAGGATAATCAACAACTCGGGCATGCCTATTCCGAACATACTTGATTCACCTCTTGACACAGAGCGCATTAAGCCCCGTCTTTTAGTTTTTTGAAATCCTCTCCCGATAAATCGGGACCTTCAATGGTCTCTTTTCTCTGAGATTAGGTTATAAGATTGTCCTTGTCAACACCTGTTTCACATATCCGCCGGCAGTGTCAGGAGTACAACCTCCCCGTGCTTACCTATAATGCCGAGTGGCTTTCCCTGAAAACTGATATCCACACCCGCCGCATTGCCAATGATCAGCCCGAATTTCTCCGACGCCTTTTCTGTAATCCGTTCTCCCGGCCTTAACATTACCTCAAATGGAGGCTTTTCATCCCGGTTTATCTGTATCCAGGTCAATTCCGACGCTTCTATTACAAGGGTATAAGGCGCTTCTTCAGTCGGTACAGCCTCATCTGGAACATCTTTTTCACCGACCACAGTTTCGTCGGAAGTGGTTTCTTCCGTTGGCCGCTCACCTTCAATCTCCGGCTGTCTGTCTCTTTCGATCACCTGACCTGTGTCTTTTATGTCATTCACATCAGAAATGTCTGTTGATCCGGATAAATCGGAACTTTCCGTCTCCAGTGTCTTGTCATCTTTCTCCAGTGCTGGCACATCCCCGGAGAAATCCTGAAGCTTCTCGGCACTTTCAATCTCCCCGACAGGCGCCAGTTCTTTCATTTCCCTACTGTCATCGAAACTCCATTGATGGAGGTAGAAAAATCCTGTGATTACTATCACACATGATGCAATCGTCAGCCAGATCCAGTATTTCGTGTGACGCTTTTTCCCTGCGAGTTTTTTTAATATTTTATTCCGGTTTTTATCGGGTTCCAGACTCTCCAGATATTTATCATAGAGTGAGAGTGCCTCTTCGCCACCAATATCAAGTGCCCGGGCATACGCACGGATAAAAGCCCTAGCATATATTGGATCTGGAAGCAGTTCAAATTTTTGCTCTTCGATAGCCTTAAGATTTGAAAGACTCACTTTTGTGGAGGAGGACATATCCTTTAAAATAAGTCCCCTGGATTTTCTGATCGCTTTCAGATCCAAAGTGGGATTTTCCAAAATGACATCCATTTCTTTCAAATCAATGCCATTTTCCTTCTCATCCATAGCAGCCGACGCACCGATTCCTTTAAAAATATTGAAACATCTATCATTAATCAACAGGTGAAGCAACAGAATTTGTTTCACCTGTTTTGCAAAATCGTGTTAAGTATCTCCCTATAATACCCGATCAAGGAGAAGTATGATGACAGAATATGGGGAATTTGCCATATCCATCGCCAGGGTTGCCGGATCGCTTCTGAAAGATAGATTCAGTGAAAATCACGAGGTAGATTACAAAGGGGAAATCGATATCGTTACGGAGGCGGACAGGATGTCCGAAAAGATACTGATAACAGAAATCGTCAGGAAATTCCCCGATCACAATATACTGTCGGAGGAGTCGATAGAGATAAAAAAAGGCTCCCGATACAGATGGATAATTGATCCTCTCGACGGAACGACCAACTATGCCCACGGGTTCCCCGTTTTTTGCGTCTCCATTGCTCTGGAAAAAGACGGAGAGATCATAACAGGCGTAATATACAATCCTGTATCAGAGGAATTGTTTGTGACCGAAAAGGGTGAAGGGGCATTCATGAACGGTTCGAGTATTTCAGTTTCCAAGACTACGAAGATTTCGAGAAGCCTGCTGGCAACCGGCTTCCCTTATGACATAAGGAGGGACCCGAATAAGAACATCAACTATTTTGGTGGAATGGTCCTGGAGGCACAGGCTATTCGTCGTGCCGGATCCGCAGCACTTGATCTGGCCCACACAGCGGCGGGCCGCTTCGACGGTTTCTGGGAACTCAAACTGCATCCATGGGATACAGCAGCCGGATGGCTCCTCGTAAATGAGGCGGGCGGAACCATAACCGATATTTTCGGCAACCCCTACCGTCTCGACTCTCCAAGCATACTGGCGTCAAACGGGAAAATACATGACAGCATGATCCACATACTGGGTAGTATCAACCCGGCCGACAAAAGACTTCTCTGAGCACCTCCAAAGTGGCGGGCCGCAATATAAATTTTCTCTACTGTCATGCCAACGATACTCCGTCATTTCGAAGGAGTTTTCACAACTGAGAAATCTTAGATTTCACCCTGACGGGCACTATAGCTTCCCGCGGTCGAAATGACATTTCTTGATTGACACGACACTACGGAAAAATCTTAAAATCATGATGGGTGGCACAGGAGTATTACAAAGGAGGCGCCCAAAAGCCCCACGATGCACCTTCGGGGCGAGACCTTATTAAGTGGGTTATTATCGTATCTTTAGTTTTTTTATCTTAGAATGAAGAGTATTTCTGTTTATACCGAGGAAATCGGCGGCGGCTGTTTTTACATTATTAGAGCGTCTCATTGCAATCTTTATCAGGGCCTTTTCGACCATTGACAGGACTTCGTCATATATCCCATCGCTGCCGTTTCCCCCGCAACCAAGAATCGTAACGACCTTGTCAATCCTCTTCTCGAGAATCTCTTCTATAAGAGGAAAAGATGTTTTATCAATCTCTTCACGAATTACCGCTTTGATCTGCTCCCGCTTGCTCATAAAACGTTCTCTTGAGGTATATGAATGAATAGTTTAACAGACAACCTTCAGGGCAATTGCCCCCAGAAGAATAACAAACGCAACCCACGCGGATACTATATCTGACATCTTTTTTACCGGATGTTCGATAACATTCCGAACACCCTCTTCGACCTTTTCATGGTCGACATACCGGACAACATCTTTCACAAGAGAGGTAAAATTCCCATGGGAGTTGGCCAACGTGTGAAATCCTTTCGTAGTGGTCAGCAACAGATAAACCTTCTTATGCAAAGTCAGAACGTCTACATTGGTAATATCTTCCCACCGGAGCTGCTTTACCCTGAAAAGCTTTCTTATCCTGATATCATCATCTCCAATGGTTGTCCTGAGCCGGGCCGATCCAAGAAAAATATAAAGGGTAGGGACCAATATAATGGAAAGAGCCACAGTCTCAGAAGAAAACGCCCTGTCAAATATAGAGGTCACCAATAACACAAGGAGAAACACCGAATCCAGAAAAATGGGGAGAAGAAACGCCCCTCTCGTTTTATAGGTGTTTGCTTCCATGGCAGGCTACTCTTCTCTTACAAAAGTACCGCTTTTGCCCCCGCTCTTTTTCAGCAGCTTTATATCAGACAGCACAATCGCCCTGTCCGCGGATTTGCACATATCATATATCGTGAGCGCGGCCACGCTCACCGCCGTCATGGCCTCCATCTCCACGCCCGTTCTATGAAAGGTCTTGGCCATTGCATTAATAGCGATTTCACCCTTCTCAATATTACTCGAAAAATCAATGTCAATCCCGGTAAGCTCGAGGGGGTGACACATCGGAATAATGTCGCTTGTTTTCTTGGCAGCCATGATTCCCGCGATCTTCGCGGTGGCATAGACATTACCCTTTGAAACACCACCCGATTCAATGGCTCTCACGGTATCGGGCCTCATCAGTACTCTGCCGCTGGCAACAGCCTCCCTCAGGGTGGGTTCCTTGGCAGTTACATCGACCATCTTCGGCCTGTTATTTTCATCAAGATGCGTAAATTCCATCATATCCTTCCATGTAACGGAGAAAATCTAACACAGCCCATCCATTCAGTCAAGAGAGTTAGAGACCACGGAAATAATATCCTTAATGTGTTATGTTTGTTTAATCCTCCGATAGATCCATCCATTCAAGTAGAAAAACCGTGCTGTCCATCCACCGAGGCGGATGATCTTTTTAGCTATCCCGTGGACTGTCTCTTGCCGGCTCACTTTTTTGTCTGAAAGGTAGATGGCAAATAATCCACGGTTAACCATCCAATGAAATTTCGGATTGGGCAATCCGGAGATGTTTATGTCTGCCTGATTAAAAAAATGTGTCAACCGTCTCAGTAACTCTTCCTCATCCTTGTAATAAGAACAAAAATTCAGGTCCCCCTCAATGAGATCTTCTTCCTGATCGATAAAGTAATCCAGAAGGATATGGAACCCCTGAACCCATGGAAAATAAGCCTCTTTTATGCGAGACACCAGATTATCAGAACACTGCTCATGGAGCGCGCAGGCAACCAGACAGAAGATACCAAGAGTTGAACCACAACATGCCGAAAATTCATACCATCTCATTTCCGGCAGGTCATCCCGGTGTGCCTCAAAGCACGCCTTCAAACGAGGGACGCGATCTTCCTCTTTCACATGCTTATTCACCTGTAGGTCACAATAATAACCCGCCAATTCATAGAGTGCTGGAGAGACTTTATCATATGCGGGCAGTTTTTCTAATACATCCTGACATGTCGTCACGAGCGATACCAGATATCCTCCATCATCCTGCTTGTCCCTGAATCGATAATAATCGGTACACTTGGTCCCGGGCGTTAACGCGTGAAGCATCGACTCATGAAGCGCGCGAAAATCGGCGGGGTCTGAAGACGTACTGCGATCACACAGGTTATCGAGATAATCGCTGATAGTCTGATACGCGACAATAAAACGGATGGCCTCTTCGCGTTTTTCACCTGCCAGCAATCCATAGGCAGATCCACCCTCACAATGAAAAGTTTTTGTTCTTATGCTCATCAACGCCTGTCTCCGAAATTCCGGATCCGGAATCTGCTGCGCAAGGGTTTTCCACTTATTCAAACAGCGATGAGTATCGGGAAGCACGTTGAACCAGGCTTTTGCCATCATGGTCCATGAAGAGACCGGAATTGTCACTGGTGTAAACCCCTTTCGCTTTCAGTTTATCTCCATTTTTATAAAAAGCAACAAAATAAGGGAATTTGTCAGAAACAAGTGCTGTCAACAAATAAAACCGTCCGGTTTATAATGGGTCACCAAGAGGTACCCAATTCTTCTACATAAAAATAAATGGCTTTTCGTTTCACTTTCTGCTAAAAGGCACCTCCCCGGTTTTGACCAGATCAAGCCGGGGTTTATATTATTTAAATGGAGACTTAAACAACAAATATGCAAAAAGACCATATCAGAAATATCGCAATCATTGCCCACGTCGATCACGGAAAGACGACTCTTCTCGACGGAATGCTCAATCAGAGTGGTACTTTCAGAAAAAACCAACTGGTAGTGGAACGCGTCATGGATTCTATGGATCTCGAACGGGAGCGGGGCATCACGATCACGGCGAAAAACACTGCTCTCTGGTACAAAGATGTCAAGATCAATATTGTTGACACACCCGGCCATGCTGATTTCGGTGGAGAAGTGGAAAGGAGCCTTAATCTGGTCGACGGGGCGCTCCTGCTCGTTGATGCCAGTGAAGGCCCACTGCCTCAGACCCGTTTTGTTGTCAAGAAGGCGCTTGCCAAACATCTGCCCATTATCGTGGTCATCAACAAGATCGACCGCAGCGATTCCAGGATAGCAGAGGTCATCAATGACGTGTACGATCTTTTTATAGATCTTGATGCTACTGAAGAGCAGATAGAGTTTCCCATACTTTACACCAATGCCAAAACGGGAGTTGCCCACAGAAAACCGGAGGATGCCTCTGTCGATTTACAGCCGTTGTTCGATACAATTATCTCTCATGTTCCAGCACCACAGGCGGATGATGACGCAGGTCCGCAGTTTCTGGTAACAAATCTCGACTACGATCCGTATGTCGGACAGATTGCCCTTGGCCGATTGACGAACGGCATCCTGGAGATGAACGCGAGTTATTCCCTGTGCGGAGTGGAAAAAGTTACACCGGGAGTAAAATTTTCGGCCCTTTATACCTTTGAAGGGTTAAGAAGACTACCGGTTGAAAGAGTGGAATCGGGAGATATTATCGCTGTTGCCGGCGTTGATAATGTGGTAATCGGCGACACGATATCCTCCCTTGAACAGCCAGTACCGCTTCCCCGCATCTATATTGATGAGCCTACGGTCTCAATGAATTTTTATGTCAACAACGGCCCCATGGCCGGAACTGAAGGCAAGTACCTGACGTCCCGGCACCTGAAAGACCGTCTGGAAAAAGAAACCCTGCGGAATGTTGCCTTGAAGATCAAGCCCCTTTTACGAAACGACATATTTGAGGTCTGTGGCCGTGGGGAACTGCAGATGGCCATTCTCATCGAAACCATGCGCAGAGAAGGATACGAATTTATGGTATCTAAACCTCAGGTGATCACAAAAGAAGAGAAAGGTCAGGTTCTTGAACCTATCGAACGTCTTTTGGTCGATATTCCGGAAGAGTTCATCGGTATCATCACGGAAACAATTTCCAAGCGGAAGGGACGCATGACAAACCTGATCAACAAAGGCAGTGGACATACCAAACTTGAGTTTATCATACCGTCGCGTGGATTAATCGGTTTTAGGAACCACTTTCTAACCGAGACAAAAGGCGCCGGTGTTATGAATACGATATTTGAAGGATATGGACCGTGGTTCGGCAAGATTCCTCAGCGGGCGAATGGAACGCTGGTTGCCGATAGAGCGGGAAGGGTTACACCTTACGCGTGCCTCGCCATGGAGGATCGGGGAGAGCTCCTGGTCGAAATTGGAACTGAAGTCTATACCGGCATGATTATCGGAGAGCGAAATAAGCCCGGTGACCTGAATGTAAATATCATCAAGGAAAAACATCTGACGAACATGCGCAGTTCCACATCAGATGCCACTGTAAGCCTGCGCCCGCCGCGACGCCTGTCGCTGGATCAGTTCATAGAGTTCATTGCCGAAGACGAGCTGATCGAAGTTACCCCCCAAAGTATCCGACTGCGCAAGATGGAACTGGATAAGAGCAAACGACACTCCAAGTTGAAGGCTTAATCTTCGTTTCCTCCTTCCCCCTTGACAAAACTGACCATGGATGTCCCTGTATTTCCCTGGTGGTTTGTGAATGTTGATGCCGCAGACGCGCAGAGAACTTAATTTCTGCGCGCCCGCAACATTTAAATGAACTATTCAGTCTATTTGCCTTTTAAAGGAATGACCGCCTTGCATGCAGCGTTCACAATCGGATAAACGATTGGTGATGAGGTAAGCGCCGGGTGTGTGCCCATCTCGAACTTCACCATATCATCCGCTGTCATTTTATGCGCGATGCAGGCGCTAAGCACATTGATCATCTCTCCAACCGGCTTGCCTCCGGATATTGATCCTCCGAGAAGGGTGCCGGTATCTTTGGCAAACGCGAGTTTTACCTTTGTGAGTGTGGAGTTGGGCATGCCTCCCGGATGGGTATCGGGTGCCTCCGCCGTTCCTATTACAATCTGAATGCCTCTTCCCTTTGCGACCCTTTCAGTCATTCCCGCGACACCAAATGCCCTGCCATTTATAACTGTGGAGAACACGCTTATGGCCCCATGATTATGGTGGGTTGGCGAAAACAGATTTGCCCCGGCTATTCTCGCCTCCGAAGTGGCTACCGACGCGAGCATTATAGCGCTTGGCCTTCCGTCGAAGAAGGATACCTTCCTGGCGCAGTCGCCACAGGCGTAAACATCGGGGTCGGTGTAAGTCTGCATGTAGCGATCGACCTTTATAGTGTTATGAAAGCCCAACTCAAGTCCGGATTTCTTTGCAAGTTCAGTGTTGGGAACCGCGCCGATTCCAAGAATTACCATATCCGCCTTGATTTCTTCGCCACTTGCCAGCTTCACGCCGGTTACACTGTCATCACCAAGTATGACCTCTACTCTCTCATTGACCAGTATCTTGACACCCGCCTCTTCCAGTTTGACCTGTGCTTCATCGCAGAACTCGTTGTCCATTGCCATCTGGAGACAGTGGGGAAGCGCCTCCACTACGGTCACATTGATGTCTCTTCCCTTCCTGCATTCATCGGCAAACTCCATACCGATAAAACCGCCGCCGATTATCACGAGATCCTTTGCCTTGCTTAAGGCATCCATAACATCGGACAGGTAGTCAAACTCTTTCTTCACGGGGAATACATTCTTCTTGTCAACCCCGGGAATGGGCGGCACAAGCGGGCCGGAACCTGTGGCGAACACCAGCTTGTCGTATTCTATGGTTTCTCCATCTGCGAGAGAAACTATCTTGTTCTTCCTATCCACATCTATGGCCTCTCCCTTTATGAGTTCTATCCCGTTATTTTCCAGTAGTCCGTCCGGGATGACGTTGTTTTCCGGGCCTCCTACCGTGCCGTAGATATAAGGAATTCCGCATGGAATAAGAATAGTGCCTTCCTTCCTGATGAGGATCACCTTCTTTTCAGGATAGTGACGCCTGCAGCTTATACCGGCTGTAATTCCGGATAACCCTCCCAAAACAACTACATCAGCCTTCTTCATTCTTGATTTTCCTCCTTCTATATTATTTTCTTGAATAATTTACTACATTTGTTACAGTTGGCGCATGGCTTATACAATATTTTTTTGTATGTATCATTGATATGTGACATTGATTTAAATCAATTTTCTGTACGAAAGGAAAACTTATGGATACCATCGAGTTTCTCAGTTCTGTTCCTTTGACCAGTGGTCTGTCGAAAGAACAGCTTGAGACCCTGGCAGGTTTCACGCGCAAGAAGAAATACAGAGCGAAACAACTCATTGTAGCTGAAAATGACAAGATCAGCGAATTTTATATGATTGCACGGGGAAGGGTAAAGATGTTCAAAAATTCTGTTGACGGCAGGGAACAGACACTCCGTCTGTTTGCTCCGGGTGATCTGTTCGGAATGTGTGCAACTTCCTCAGACTTTATATTCCCGGCAAATGCCATGGCCATTGAACAGAGCACGCTCCTTATCTTTCCCGCCGACGCGGTTGAGACATTAGGCCGTCAGGACCCTACGATTCTCTTCAATATGATATCTGTCCTGTCCTGCATGCTCAAGGATTCCATGACCATGATCGAAACATTGTCACTGATGAAGATTCCTCAAAGGGTCGCCTCATTTCTGCTCTTTTCAACCCTGAAAAAAGATTGTAGGAAGGGGGATGATATGGAACTGGCGGTTAATCAGAAAGAGATAGCCAAGATATTGGGGACAACCCCGGAGACACTGTCACGTATACTGAAAAAGATGGTGGCAGAGCATATAATAGATGTCAAGGGGAAACAGATAAGAGTGCTCGATTGCGAGAGCCTTGAGGAGCTTGCGGCAGGATAGTGCCACACAAAATCCGGCGGGTTTGTCATTTTGTTTTCATTTTCAGCCATATTCTGGTATGAAGCCCTCTGTTGAAACCCTAAGAGGCTCCGGTGAGTTGGGAATGTATATGGTATGGTTTGTACCCGGCCATAGTTGAAGAGGGAAAGGACTGTCTTAAGAGTCTTGGAATATTAGAATAAAGGAGAATTTGTATTGTAATGAAAGATGTTGTCATTGTATCCGCGTGTCGAACCGCGATAGGAAAATTTATGGGCAGTCTGAAGGACGTAACGGCAAGAGATCTTGCTATAACTGCCGGGGGGGAAGCGGTTAAAAGGGCCGGTATTCCAGCAGAAATTATTGATGAGGTAGTTATGGGAGAGGTTTTTCCCGGAATGCAGGGTTCACTTCCAGCCAGGCAGGTGGGAATGAGAGTAGGTCTTCCTCACAGGAGCGCGGCTGTGTCTGTCAATCAAAACTGTGCGTCGGGAATGAGAGCGATGGAGATAGCCTGTCATAATATCATGCTTGGCAAGACCGAAATCGGCCTCGTGATAGGAACTGAAAATATGACGGGTGCCCCCTATCTGATCCCCAAGGGAAGGATGGGTTATAGAATGGGACCTGGCAAGATAGAGGATCATATCATCTATGATGGTCTGGTCGATGAACTTGTCCCGGGACATATGGGAATAACGGCAGAGAATATAGCCGAGAGATACGGTATTACCCGTGAAGAATGCGACAAGCTCGCCCTTATCAGTCACCAGAGGGCTACCAGGGCCGTCAAGGATGGCACATTCAAGCGCGAGATAGTCCCGGTGGAAATCAGGTCAAAGAAGGGTGTTAAAATATTCGATACCGACGAGCATATGATACCCGACGCCAGTCTTGAGTCCATGGCAAAGCTGTCACCCGCATTCAAGAAGGATGGAGTAGTGACAGCAGCCAACGCCTCAGGGATCAATGACGCTGCCGCGGCGGTGATTATCATGTCTAAGAATAAGGCCGATGAAATGGGGATAAAACCCCTTATGAAACTGATAAATATCTGTAGCGAGGGTGTTGATCCCAAGGTCATGGGGCTGGGGCCGGCAGTCGCCATTCCAAAGTGTCTCAAACAGGCCGGCATGAAATATGAGGATGTGGATTACTGGGAAATCAATGAGGCCTTTGCCGCGCAGTTCCTTGGCGTGGGCAGGATGTTGAAAGATGATTCTGGAATCGATCTCAGCCTGGACAATGTCAACCTCAACGGTTCCGGAATAGCGCTGGGACACCCGGTTGGGTGCACCGGACTTCGCATAATAGTATCTCTCTATTATCAGCTGGAAAAAATGAACAAAACCATTGGCGGGGCATCCCTGTGCGTTGGGGGCGGACCTGCCATGGCATCTCTGTGGACAATAGATGTATAGAAAAAGATTCATGGTTGTCATTGCGAGGAGCAAAGCAACAGTAACAATTTATCGCTGAGGTTCAAGATCTGAGTCTCGCCGTTTACCGTTCACAACGACGAATGCAAACAAAGGGATTAGAAAATTATGGTTGAAAATAACTTTAGCAGGTTTCGGGGTGCCAACAGGTACATTCTTGATGACGAACTTGCCGAGATTGTTAATGTCTCAATGGCCCTGGAGATGCCTCTTCTTCTCAAGGGTGAACCGGGAACGGGCAAGACCATGCTGGCTTACGCCATCGCGGAGAGCCTTGGCATGCCCCTGATCGTCCTGAATGTAAAATCAAGCATGAAACTGGTGGACGCTCTGTATCAATACGACACACTGACGCGCCTTAACGACAGTCGCTTCGGTGATTCCAGTAAGGATGTCAGTAATATCGAAGAGTATATAAAGATGGGGAAGATCGGGCAGGCGTTTGTCGCGGACACAAGAACGGTACTGCTGATTGACGAAATTGACAAGGCCGACACGGATTTTCAGGATGACATGCTGGATGTCCTGGATCAGATGGAATTCGATATTATTGAGATAGACAAGACCATCTCCGCGAAGAACCGTCCCGTTATCATCATCACCTCAAACGCCAAGAAGGACCTCTCCGACCCCTTCCTCGGACGCTGCAATTTTCATCATATTGCCTTCCCGGACGCGGATACCATGCGCATGATTATCGGCGTCCACTTCCCCGATCTGGGAAAGGAGACAACCGATGCCTGCATCAAGACCTTTTATGGTCTGAGAAAACTGGATGGCATAGAGAAAAAACCCGCCACGAGAGAACTCATAAACTGGATACGGGCGCTGAAGGCCGATCCTGATTTCAAGCTGTCGCTTCTTGACCGGGGTGATGTTCCCTATCTGGGCGTTCTTTACAAGAAAAGCCCGGACCTTAAAATAGCAAACGGAGCGATTGCCCGGCATCGTTGATGGCGTAGATTTACAGGAGGGGACATCTTGTTTGTCAGTTTTTTTTATAGCCTGAGGGAACGGGGGGTCCCGGTAACCCCCACGTCTTTTCTCAGGCTGCAGCGAGCCCTTTGTACCGGTCTCATTTGTTCCCTGAATAGCTTCTACGTCGTTGCACGCGCTATATTAGTCAAGAGTGAGCGATATTTTGATGTATATGATCAAGTGTTCGCGCACAACTTCAAGGGTGTGGAATTGCCCGATCCCGACGAGATAGAACTGAGCGAGATGGCAAAGTTGCTCCTGGAAGAATGGTTGAAAAATCCGGCCGCTGTCGCCGCTGCCCTCGATGTAGATGAGAAAGACCTGAGCAAACTTACCCCGGAAGAGCTGGAGAAATATTTTCTCGACCGTCTCAAGGAACAGACCGAGGCACATCACGGGGGAAACAAGTGGATAGGCACAGGTGGGACCTCGCCTGTGGGACATTCCGGTCATCATCCAGGAGGTATGCGCGTCGGGGGCGTTTCGCGAAATAAATCGGCCACAAAGGTAGCTCTCGACCGGCGATACAGAGATTATTCCCAGGAAGGTCCCCTGACTCAGTCACAGATGGGAGAGGCACTGAAAAAGCTTCGCAGAATGGTGCCTTCCGGCCCTATGGATGTGGTCAATGTGCAAAAAACGATTTATGAAACCATGCGGAATGCCGGTGAGATAGAGATCATTTTTGACCGTCGCCTCGCGGACAGGCTGAAAGTTGTCCTGATGATAGACAACGGCGGCTGGTCCATGGATCCCTATATCCCACTTGTGCAGACACTCTTTGATTACACGAGAAATCAGTTCAAGGACCTCAAGACCTACTTTTTCCATAACACCATTTATGACAGGGTCTGGTCGGACGCGGCCAGATACCGCGAGCCGGAACTGGTCACAGATTTTATAAAAAAAGACCCGGAAACGAGAATCATCGTCGTAGGTGATGCCAGCATGGCGCCTTATGAACTGATGTCTGAGGGGGGATCCATCTATTTTGGGGAAAAAAAGCGGAAACCCAGCATTGAGAATCTCCAGGTTCTTGCTCAAACCTTTCGTCACTGCGTCTGGCTCAATCCGAATTCCAGACGCGCATGGGAGAATACATGGACCACTGATATTATAAAGAAGGTATTCCCCATGTTTGAGCTTACCCTGGACGG
>CAZSYH010000004.1:0-71774 GCA_964610735.1 uncultured Syntrophaceae bacterium
TTCTTCAGTCAAGCAACTATGTTGGTAGGTGAGATTGTCAAGAGTGTAGGTTTGACCCCATTAGCCCCTTAGGACGCTGCTGCCCAGGCACCAGTACCATTGACCTGGATAACGTAATTTTCAGTAGTATAATTTGTGCTGGAAACAGTAACCACTCCACCCGCTGCGATGGTAATCGTGTTCCCTGCACTTGCCCTAACGCTAGTGTATGTAGTTCCTGTAGCTCCAGCAGCAATAGTTTCTGCCGTCGGCACTGTGGCGGGATTATCTCCCATCCATGCGACCACCCCCGTGTAGGCATTCTTCGCATCCGAAATCATGCTTGCCTTATAGCCTCTCTCCCTGTACGCCGAGAACTGTGGGATGGCGATTGCCGCCAAGATACCGATAATCGCGATGACGATCATCAGCTCGATCAGTGTAAAACCCTTCTGATTCTTCTTTTCGTTAATTTTTATTAACATGATTTGTTCCTCCTTAAACTGGTTTTTTGATAATTTCAAAGGTTGCAATAGTTGCCTTTGATGTCTTTCTTTGACTTAACGGAATTGCAACGAATGTGCCAGATCGCCTTCTGCCGGCATAATCCGCCTCGCTGTTTGTATAACCTGCTGATATTCCAAAATGTTATTCAGTGGCGATCTTTTCTCCACCCGGGCAGCCCGCCGCCGGAACCGAAAGGGAAACCGGTGCTTCTCACAGTTACCGGTTGCCAGTTCACGCTATAAAGACTGAAGGCTGAAGGGCGGAATGACAAAGGAAGCAGGTCTTCAGTTCTGTCCACTGACCACTAACCACTGCCCCCTGACCACTATTTATCAAACCTGTAGCGGAAGGAATCGATACTTACCCCGAGGAGTTTCGCGGCCTTTGTCTTTGATCCTCCCACCTTCTGGAGCGCCCTCTCCATCAGGGTTCTCTCGAATTTCGCGACCTCTTCATTCAGATCCATACCCTCTTCAGGTATCTCGACAGCATCGGCCGAGGGAAACGCCGCACCACCCGTCGCGGCCATCTCAAGATTTTCCGGCAGGATGATGTTAGTGGTCTCGAGCGCGACACTTCTCTCTATGATATTCTCAAGTTCTCTGACATTTCCCGGGAAGGGATACTGGGTGAGCAGGCCCATGGCGTATGGTGATATCTTTTTAATTTCCTTGTTATATTCCCTGGAATACTTCTCTATAAAATGATCGACCAGAAGGGGTATATCCTCCTTGCGTTCCCGCAGGGGGGGGACTTTCACGGGTATGACATTAAGACGGTAAAACAGATCCTCACGAAAATCGCCGCTTTTTACACGCTCCCCCAGATTCTGGTTTGTGGCGGAAATGATCCTCACATCCACGCTGACATCTCTTGATCCCCCTACCCGCCTGAAGGTCTTTTCCTGCACCACCCTGAGAAGCTTGACCTGCAGAAAAGGGGAGAGCTCTCCTATTTCGTCAAGAAAGATGGTCCCCTTGTGGGCAATTTCAAAAAGCCCCGCCTTATCGGCATACGCGCCGGTAAACGAACCCTTCATGTAACCGAACAGTTCGCTCTCCAGGAGGTTTTCGGGTATGCCGCCACAATTTATGACAACGAATGGGCCATCGCTCCTGGAACTGTTTTCATGTATGGCCAGGGCGACAAGCTCTTTGCCTGTGCCGCTCTCACCCAGGATAAGAACATTGGCGGCGGTCTCCGCCATTTTGTTGATCAGGGAATACACCTCCAGCATACCCCTGCTCTTCCCCGTCATCTTTCCAAAGGAGACCGAATTCTTCACATCCTTCATGAATTGCGCGTCTTCCTCGCCGATTTCCTTCTTGCTCAGGGCGTCCTTTACTAGTCTTTTCAGATCGTCCGGTTCAAAATTCTTTTCAAGGTAATCATACGCCCCCTCCTTCATCGCCGCGACGGCCGTCTCCCCCGAGGCATACCCCGTAATCAGGATTGTCATGCTCTCCGGGGATACCTCTTTCAGGGACTTGAGCAGATCAACCCCGTTCATCCCGGACATCTTCAGATCGGTAATTACAAGATCAAATTTGTGTTTTCTGCAGAGAGTCAGGGCCTCTTTCCCGCCGGGAGCTGTGTTTACATCATAACCCTCTCTGGAAAGCATAATCTCAAGATAATCTCTCATCCCTCTGTCGTCATCAACAACGAGGATTTTTGCCATTACGAAAACTCCTTTCGTTTCACTGACCACTGACCACTACCCACTGACCACTGACCACTGGCCGACGGGCAGAACAATGGTACATCTTGTCCCCGCGCCCGGCTCACTTTCAATCCTGAACGTGCCTCCGTGGCTTTCAACTATTCTGTTTACAATCGCGAGCCCCAGTCCCGTGCCGTTTTCCTTCGTTGTGTAGAAAGGTTCCAGCACATTCTTCATATGCTTCTCTTCTATCCCGCAACCGTTGTCCCTGACAGATATCTCAAGGAATCCATGAGTATCTTCATCAACATCCAGCCTTGTTTCAATCTCCAACGTCCCTCCGTCCGACATCGCCTGAAGCGCATTCAAGATGATGTTCCACAGGGCCTGCCTTATCTCTGTGCTGTTCCCATATATTTCATTCTGAGCGCACAGGTTCTTTGCAACCTCAACGTTTCCGTTCCACCCGGGGGAAAAATGAACAGATTCAAGTACTTCGTCCATAATACCCGCGACATCTATCTTACAGCGATTAAGCGTATCGGGTCTGGCAAACAGCAGAAAGTCCCTCACGAGATTCTCAAGCTGATCTTTCCCCATAAGGATGATTTCCATAAGTTTCCTGTCCGACTCTTCCAGCTTGAGGTCCTCCGTCAGCAGCCTTATGGAACCGCTGATCGACGCGAGCGGACTTCTCAGTTCATGCGCCAGGGCTGCCGACATCTCGCCCATAAGCGCCATCTTCCTGCTCTTTTCAATTTCTCTTTCCATCTTCTTGATGGATGTCAGATCCTGGAATATGAGAATATCACCAATACCACTTCCCTCCGGGCCGATAAGGGGGTATATTGAAAATCCAAGCGTTGCCGCGTCCCTCTTTGATGATAATACGATCTCGAAACGCCTTGACAATGGGTTTGGATTTCTCTCCATTTCTTTTATTTTGTCCCTCATCCCGGGAAAATCAGGAAAGATGTCGTCAATAATCCTGTTCATGGCATTATAAGGCGATATGCCTGTGATTTCTTCAGCCGCCCGGTTAAAAGACTTTACCCTGCCACCAGAATCCATGGTTATGACACCGGTGCCCACGGATTCAATGATACTCTTATGGAGTATGTCCAGCTGGTCAAAGGCGCTTTCCTTCTCTGAGAGGAGCATCCTTGTCTTTCTTTCCTTCTCCACCACGAAACTCGCCAGCAGGGCCACCATATAAAAGGAGGCGATATGGATGCATATCCGCAGAAAAACCTGCCCCGCCTCAACGCTGTACTGGTATGTCCCGCTGTAAATCGGGTGAATAGCGCCATAAAACTCAAGGTCCACCAGAAGCCCGTAGAATATGCTGCAGGCGGAGGCAACGAGCGCCGCCCCTTTTTTCCCCAGAAAGAGGGCGGAATACATTATTACAAGGGGGTACAGCGTTGAGTAGACACTCTCTGCCCCCCCTGTAACATACACAAGGACGGTAACCAGCAGGGTATCGAAAAGACACTGGATATACACATTTATGGAGATGTTTTTTATTGATTTCGACAGGAAGATATACAAAATGGAGAGGAGATATGTTATCACCACTATGATATATATCGCGTGGATGGACTGAGGCGGCAGCGAATCCGGCATCCTGAACTGAATAATGGCCGCGACACCGAGCAGGAATGACGCTATCGCAAGCCTGAAGAACATTAGCCACAGCACTCTCTCCTTTGCGCTCTTTTGTTCCTGCCGGTCGTTCTTCACGGAATCTCCTCTATATGCAACAGGGGTCGGGGTTCAAGGGTCGGGGGTCGGACTCCGGCCTCTGAACCCTGACCACTAAACACTGACCACTGACCACTGAACGGTGAATAACTTTTATGCGAAAACCGGTAATCCCCCTGCTCATAGCGCTTATCTCGGGAATAACTGCGGGAAGCCTTGTCAGCATACCCGGTACCATGGCGCTCGTGGCACTCCTGGCAACCCTTGCGGCGCTGCTCTTCTCAGTTGCCACGGGACGTAAAGGCTCCGTTGCCTTTTTTCTGTTTATATCCCTGTTCCTGCTCGGCATTCTTAACATAAATCTCTACCTTCATCCATACCGCGGTGGGGACGACATAACACTGCACGCGGGTAAAGACAAGCTGACCGTTGAAGGACTGGTTTGCAACCCTCCCCGGGTATCGCGCGACAAAACCAATCTCGTTATCAGCTCCACAAGGATCATCAGAGATGGAACCGCCATTCCGGTACGTGGAAAGATACTCCTTTCAGTCAAAGATAGCAATAATCTATTGAAATACGGCAATTATATCAGGGCTAGAGTCAAACTTAAAGAACCTGACAATTTCAACAATCCCGGGGGGTTTGACTATAAAAGATACCTCCTCTACAGGGGCATCCGTCTGCGCGGATATGTAAACAGCCCTTCGGATATCGTCATAATGAGGGAAAGCACGGGAAATTATTTCAAGACGCGGATAGAGAGATACCGTTCCCGCCTCAGGGGGCTAATCCTGGAAAACGCTCCCTCTCCTGAAGGCTGGATACTGCAAGCCCTTATACTTGGAGAAAAAGAGCTCATTCCCGAAGAGATTACCGACAAGTTCAACAGGGCGGGAGTTTCCCACATCCTTGCCATATCGGGGCTGCATGTGGGCATAATAGCCTTCCTTTCTCTCATTATCATCAGGACCATCATGAAGTCTTCTGAATACCTCCTGCTGAGGTTCAATATCTTCAAGGTGTCCGCCCTGTTCGCCGTCATACCCATAATCGGTTACGCCTTTATCGCCGGCCTCCGCATATCAACGATAAGGGCTACCATCATGATACTCTGTTTTCTGGTCGCGCTCCTTGCGGGGAGAGGGCGTGATCTCTTGAATATACTGGCATTCGCGGCATTTGCCATCCTTATCATAACCCCCGCGTCCCTATTCGACGTCTCGTTCCAGCTCTCTTTTGTGGCAGTTGCCTCCATTATTCTCATAACACCGACACTGGGCGGCATGATTCCGAGGGAAACCGGGAATGGAATTTTCAGGAAAGGAATTACCAGTATCATTCTCTTCACCATTGTGAGCCTCAGCGCCATGATAGGCACATATCCCCTTATCGCACTCTATTTCAACCGGGTCTCGACCATCGCGCTTCTCTCCAACCTGTTTATCATACCGATAACAGGATTCGCCGTCCTCCCGCTGGGAGTATTGTTCATTATTACAGCCGCCTGCGTGCCGATCGCTACAACACTTATACAGACTGCCTCTTTTTTTATTCGTATATCTGTTTCCATCGTCGATTTTCTGTCATCCCTTTCCTTTTCGAGCTTCCATGTAACAACGCCGACGGTTCCTGAGATTATCTTCTACTATCTTCTGATTATCACAGCGCTGAAGCTGGCAGATGCGTGGAGATCGAAAGAGGGCGGGCCAGATCATACATCCGCAGGCGACGCTAAAACCTGTTTTCTCCCGGTTGCGGTCACGCGCCTCGAAGACGTGTACATAGCCAACAGAAAAAGGGTTCTGACGCTGTTTCTAAGTTTTCTTCTGCTGTTCTTTGCCGCCAATGCCATCTATTCGCGCATAAAAACATCCTGTCAAAAATATCTCGAGATAACATTCATAGACGTGGGACAGGGCAGTTCCACACTGATAAAGTTCCCCGGGGGAGATGTTATGCTGGTGGATGGCGGAGGGTTTTACGACAGGAGTTTCGATCTGGGGAAATATGTGGTGGCTCCCTATCTGTGGCGTGAAAAGATAAAGAAGGTGGGCATCATGGTCCTCACGCACCCCGACCAGGATCATGTCGGCGGTCTCCCATATATAGCCGACAACTTTGAAATTGGCGAACTCTGGTCAAACGGCTGTGAATCGAAAAATGAATCCTCCCGGAGATTGAATGAAACCATCACGAAAAAAACTATCCATCACAGGATTGTGGATAAAGATACGCCGGAGCGGATAATCGGAGGCGCCTCCATAACCATACTGAATCCGGCAAAATCGGCTTCGGGAAAAGGCCTGCACTTTCCGGACTCTGATTACAACGACAACGGGATAGTAATGAAAATAACCTTCGGCAACAAGAGCATCCTCCTCCCCGCTGATATATCGGAATCTGCCGAGGCCGAGATTGTCGCGTCCGGAACGGATCTGAAGGCAGACATCCTCATGGCGCCACATCATGGAGCGCGCATATCCAGTTCACTGCTATTCCTCAAGGCGGTCCAGCCCGAAATAGTCGCCATAAGCTGCGGTCCCGGCAACGTCTTCGGTTTTCCCAACCAGGAGGTGCTTGACAGATACGTAAAAGCGGGGATAAGAATTCTGAGAACAGACAAAACCGGCGCAATAACCATACGAACAAATGGAGAAAATATAGAAGTCAGAGATCAGGGGTTTTAAATCGGAACAGGGGGGGCAGGAAAACGGCTTTCCCTTTTGCCTTTTCCTCGGATATATGTTAGTAACCTTCGCTTGAATTCATGGGAGATGGTCTGCAATGGCAAAGATAACATCGGTAAGGGGCTTTCGCGATATACTGCCGGATGAAACACCCAAATGGCAGCGTGTTGAGGAAAAGATACGCGAGATATTCTTTAATTTCGGAATTCAGGAGATAAGAATTCCAATCCTGGAAAAAACCGAACTCTTCAAAAGAGGCATCGGCGAGACCACCGATATAGTCGAAAAGGAGATGTACACATTTCTCGACCGGGGGAATGAATATCTCACAATGCGCCCAGAGGCAACCGCTTCCGTTATCCGCGCGTACATAGAGCACCATATATACGAAAAGGATCCTGTGGCAAAACTTTTCACCATCGGGCCCATGTTCAGACGCGAAAGACCACAGAAAGGAAGATTCAGGCAGTTTCACCAGATAAATGTCGAATTTCTGGGACAGGAAGACCCCCGCATAGACGCGGAACTTATGTCCATGCTGATGCATCTTTTAAGTGAAGTCGGGCTTGGCAATCTGAAGCTTGAAATTAACTCTCTGGGATGTGACAAGTGCCGCCCGGCGTTTCGGGAAAAGGTGACAAGTTTCCTGAAGGATAAGAAAGAAAATCTGTGCGAGGATTGCCGCAGACGGCTCGTTACAAATCCCTTGAGAATTTTTGACTGCAAAAATGAATCCTGCCAGGAGATTATATTAGGAGCCCCGGTGATTCTGGATTTTATATGCGCCCAGTGCGGGAGGCATTTTGAAGAGGTGAAGAAATACCTTGGAATCCTCCATATTCCATTTATAATAAACTCGAAGATGGTGCGGGGTCTTGATTACTATACCAGAACCGCCTTTGAGATCACCACACAGTCGCTGGGGGCGCAAAACGCTGTTACAGGCGGCGGCAGGTACGATGGTCTCGTACAGATGCTGGGTGGTCCGGACATATCGGGGATAGGATTCGCGATAGGGTTCGACAGGCTTATCTCGATGATACCCGACGCGGACGGGCAAGACGCCGGGCGCCCGAATATCTTCATCGCGGCCCTTGGAGACAAAGCCCAAGGCTTCTCGTTTTCCCTCTGCAGTGAACTCAGACTTGCCGGCATCAGGGCTGAAATGGACTTCTCGGACAGGAGCCTCAAGAGCCAGATGAAGCGATCGAATAAACTTAACTGCTCCCACACGTTGATAATAGGTGAAAAGGAGATGGAGGAGGGAAAAGCCCAACTCAGAAACATGGGAGATGGAACCCAGGAGACTGTTGATATAAATGACACCGACAGCATTGTAACAGGGGTCAGTGATTAGTGATTAGTGATTAGTGATTAGTGGTCAGTGGGCAGTGGTCAGGGAGTAAGGCTTTTTAACCCGGAACTCCCAACCAGGAAAGGATTTACAACTTGTCTGAATTTATAACCGAAGATAAACGGACTCATTATTGCGGCAGCATCAGGGCCAAGCACGCCGGCGAGGATGTTGTGCTCATGGGGTGGGTTCACAGGAGGAGAGACCTCGGAGGACTGATCTTTATAGACCTGAGAGACAGAGAGGGAATAGTACAGATCGTTCTCGATCCCGAAAAGAAACCACAGGCGCACGCGCTTGCGCACGATATACGAAGCGAATTCGTGCTGGCAATAAAGGGTCGGGTAAATCTCCGGCCTGCCGACATGATCAACCCTTCACTGAAAACCGGCGAGATCGAGATCATAATTGATAAACTTGAGATACTCAATGAATCCGACACCCCGCCCTTCGTCCTCGACGGCGAGACCGAGGTGTCCGAGAACCTGTTGCTCAAATACCGGTACCTGGATCTCAGGCGCAGAGATTTACAGCAAAACATCATATTGAGAAGCAAAGTTGCTTCCAAAACAAGAAGTTATCTTCAGAAAGAGGGCTTCATTGAAATTGAAACACCCTTCCTGACAAAGAGCACACCCGAAGGGGCGCGTGACTACCTCGTTCCGAGCAGGGTAAGCCCTGGAGCCTTCTACGCCCTTCCCCAATCCCCACAGCTCTTCAAGCAGCTGCTGATGGTGTCCGGTTTCGACAAATACTACCAGATAGTAAAATGCTTCCGCGATGAGGATCTGAGGGCGGACCGCCAGCCTGAATTCACCCAGATAGACATAGAGATGTCTTTCATATCGGAGAGCGATATCATCAATACAATTGAGGGCATGATGGCGCATATCTTCAAGGCATGTCTCGACAGAGATCTGCGGGTTCCCTTCCCCCGTCTCACCTACAGAGAGGCAATCGACAGATATGGAAGGGACAATCCCGACACGCGTTTCTCCCTTGAGCTTGAAGACCTGACGGATATTGCCGGCGGATCAGAATTTCGCGTCTTTTCAGAGGTTGTAAAGAGCGGAGGCGCGGTAAAGGCCCTGCTCCTGGCGGATGGTAAAGCCCTCTCGCGAAAAGACCTTGACGCCCTTGGAGATTTTGTGGGTAGATATGGAGCGAAGGGGGTCGCATGGGCAAGGGTGAATGAAGATGGATGGACAGGATCAATAGCCAAGTTCTTCAATCAGGAAAAAATAAAACGTACAAACGAAAAAATGGGTGCGCAACCGGGATCTCTGATACTTTTCGTTGCCGACACCAAAGATGTAGTCAACAACGCTCTCGGTGCCCTGAGGATACACCTTGCGGAAAAGCTGGGACTGATCGACAAGGAGACTCTCGCCTTTGCCTGGATCACTGAATTCCCGATGTTTGAATACAGCAAGACAGAAAAACGCTATATGGCGACCCATCATCCCTTCACCTCCCCGGTGGCGGAAGACCTGCCCTTTCTCGAAACCGACCCCGGCAAAGTACGAGCCAGGGCTTACGATCTCGTCCTGAACGGCTCCGAAATAGGAGGGGGAAGCATTCGTATCCATAAATCGGATGTCCAGTCAATAATCTTCAAGGCCCTTGGATTGAGTGAAGATGAGGCAAGAACAAAGTTCGGCTTCCTCCTGGACGCGCTGAAGTATGGCACCCCGCCGCACGGCGGCATAGCATTCGGTCTCGACCGCATGATAATGATAATGGCGGGAGCAGAATCCATAAGAGATGTAATAGCATTCCCGAAGACACTGAAAGCGACATGCCTTCTGACCGGCGCCCCATCGGAAGTCAGCGCCGAACAACTTGCCGAGCTGTCACTGAAAAGGAAATGATCCTGACACGGCACCCTTTATCGCTTGACAGAAGCCCGGGATATGCATATAAGCAGCACTGGTTTTAGTTGTTGCGACATACGGTGAAATCCCATACAACAACAAGAAAGGGGGCATGGAAATGAAAAGAGGCATATTGTTAGCGTCTATTCTTGTTTCGGTGGGCCTTGTTTTCTTTATTTCAGGATGCTGCGCGAAAAAACAGGTGGTAAGCTCGACGCCTGTCGCGGAAGAGACAGTAGTGGAAGAAGTCATTGTTCTTGAAGAGGGAGATTCTGTCCTGGCAGAAATCCTGGAAGAAACGGCTCCTCTTGCAGGGAATCACGTTGTAAAGAGTGGCGAGTGCCTGTGGTGGATCGCGGAATATGAAGACATATATAATGATCCCTTCATGTGGCCATTGATATACAACACAAACAAAGGCAAGATCAACAATCCCGACCTTATTTACCCGGGTCAGACTCTCGATATTCCAAGGAGCGGCTATACAATGGATGAAGTCAGGGAAGCAAGACGCCTGGCAGGAGCGCCGCGGCCATACACACCACCGGAAGGATCTATGCCGCCCATCGATTAGGCACACCTTTCAACTCTGTGTTTACTTGTAGAGGGCACAAAAGGTGCCCTCTATTTTTTTGTAAAATATTTAAAGGATGATAGATCATGATAAAATGGAATGAAGAAAAACACATCTTTGAGCACCGGCATTCGGAATTCTACCAGTGCGACCTGAAGGATGTGGATCAGCCCAATCTGTACAAAACAATATTTCCCTATGACGAGGTGTCAAAGATAGATTTCGACGACAAAATCATGTCAATGAAACCGGCGAAAGATATTTTTATAACAGACACCACCTTCAGAGATGGCCAGCAGTCGAGACCCCCTTTTACCGTGGAACAGATACTAACTCTATGGAAGATGCTGAACAAACTAAGCGGTAAAAACGGCATTATAAGGCAGTCGGAATTCTTTCTTTACACCGATAAAGACAGAGAAGCGTTAGATCGATGTCTCGAAATGGACTTCAGGTACCCGGAGATTACCGGATGGATCAGGGCCAAAAAGGAAGATATCCCCCTGGTTAAAAATGCCGGATTGCGGGAGACCGGTATCCTTACATCGGTATCCGATTATCATGTCTTTCTTAAACTGGGACTAACGAGGAAAAAGGCCCTGGACGCCTATCTTGGCATAGTCAAATCAATTCTGGACGCTGATATTGTTCCACGATGCCATTTTGAAGATATAACAAGGGCGGATGTCTACGGATTCTGCATACCGTTCGCCATAGAATTGATGAAGCTACGGGAAGAAAGCGGCATTGATATCAAGATACGACTCTGCGACACACTGGGCAACGGGATCAGCTATTCACAGGCAGCCCTTCCCCGCAGCGTGCCTAAACTGGTGCGCGCGTTTATCGACGACGCCGGCGTGCCGGGACATCTTCTCGAGTGGCACGGTCACAATGATTTCCACAAGGCCCACATAAATGCCGCCACTGCCTGGCTTTATGGATGCGGCGGCGCCAATGGAACTCTCCTGGGATTAGGTGAGAGAACAGGTAACACCGCCATAGAGGGGCTCATAATGGAATATATCGGCCTGAGGGGTAATGAAGCAGAGATTGATACAACAATAATCACAGAGATAGCCAATTATTGCGAGAGGGAAATGGGTATAAAGATTCCGGACAATATGCCGTTCGTTGGCTCCGATTTTAACGTCACGAGGGCAGGTGTTCACGTGGACGGACTCATCAAGAATGAAGCGATATACAATATATTCAATACTGAAAAAATACTGAAAAGGCCGGTGTTGATAGAGATTACTGACAAATCGGGCAAGGCCGGTGTCTCGCACTGGATAAATATACGCCTTGGACTGAAGGGTGAAGATGTCATAACAAAAAGACACCCGGGCATCTCAAAGATACATAAGTGGATAACCGGCGAATATGACACGGGCAGGATAACCAGCATCTCTCACGAAGAGATGGAAAAGAAGGTTAGAAAGTTCCTTCCGGAGCTGTTCATGTCTGATATGGAAAAGATAAAATACAACGCGTCACAGGCGGCAATGAAGGTTGTTGAAGAAACTGTCGAACGCCCTGAAATGAAGACTATGAAGGCCGAGATGCAGGAACCCGTCATGCAGCAAGTGATCGATGAGAATCCTTCCATTCAGTGGGCCTACGTCGTGGATATAAACGGCATTAAGACCACAAAGAACATTACCAGTATAGCCGACAGGGCAAAATACGAAAATTTCGGTGTGGGAACAGACTATTCGAACAGGGAGTGGTACTATGGCCCCCTGCAGTCGGGAAAAGTCCATGTGAGCAACTTCTACATATCAAGGATGACGGGGGCATTGTGCATAACTGTGTCAGGACCCATTGTAGATGACAATTATGATATTGCCGGCATATTCGGTGTGGACATCAAGTTTGAGGAATGGGCAAACAGGGTGGAAGACATAGCCGAGGCGACAAGACTCGCCCTGAAGGCGGAATACGAGGCAAAAAAGAGACTGGACCGAGGTAAGTGACAGGGTTTAAGGGTCTAACGCACCACCCACTGATCAAAGGGTAACTCTTCCGGTTCAAGGTCAGAAGGAGCCAGCTCCGCTATGAAACGGGACGGCGCGGTGTCCCTGTTCCATCCACTTCCGGCGCGGTTCATCAGGGGATGGCAGAAGTACAGTTGGTCTTTCGCCCTAGTGGTTGCGACATAGAAAAGTCGTCTCTCTTCATCTTCACCACCGGGCTCCCTCAGCGCGCGTGCCAGCGGAATCATACCCTCTGAGCACCAGATCATGAACACCACCGACCATTCAAGGCCCTTGGCCTGGTGGATGGAACTCAGGATAACTTTGTGATTATCATATTCTGCCCTGTGAGGTTCTTCCTCAGTTATGTTGGTCATCAACGCGAGGTCGCTCAGAAATTCCTCGAGTGAACCAAATCTCGAAGAAAAATTTGATAATTGTTTCAGATCATCTTCACGTGAAGCCGTGTCCCCATATTTTGCCTCAACACGCTCCCTGTAACCGCCATCCAGTATAGCGCTTGTAATTTCTGTCAGGGCATTAGCCGCGGACAGATTCATAATATCTTTTAGTGTGTCCCTGAATCTCATTATGCCAGCCGCGGCGGCCTTTGGAACGTATTCCAGAAACTCATCAGAAAAGACAAAGGCGATGGGGTCATTGCTGGAAGATACAGAATTCCATATCCTGCCAGCTGTTACCTCACCTATCTTGTCGTAGAGCTTCATTACCCGCTTCCACGCGAGTTCATCAAGGGGGTTCGCGGCAATCCTCATAAACGCGGTAACATCCTTTATGTGGGCCTGTTCAAAAAACTTGATCCCGGATCTTATCTCAAAGGGAATGCCCCTCCTGACCAGCTCCATCTGCAATTCCATGGAGTGATAATGGGCGCGGTAGAGTACAGCTATTTCCCCCACAGGCACGCCCTTCCCGACCAGTTCGATTATGCGCTGAGCGACAAAATCGGCCTGCTGCAGGACATTCCTGACAGGAACAAAGACAGGCCTGACTCCCTTCTTCCTGACCGCCCTCAGCTCCTTTTGGAATTGCCTTGAATTGTTTTCGATGCTCATATTCGCAAAGTGAAGAATCTCGGGCGTGCTCCTGTAATTGGTCTCGAGCTTGAATATCTTCGCGTCCGGATATCTTTCGGGAAACTTGACAATATTGGCGAAATTCGCCCCCCTGAAAGAATATATGCTTTGCGAATCATCCCCTACCACCATCAGGTTCCTATGATGACCAGCAAGAAGATCCAGTATTTCCGCCTGGATAATATTGGTGTCCTGGTACTCATCCACAAGTATATGCCGGAACTTTTCTGAATATTCATCCCTTATATCGGAGAACCCGGTCAAAAGTTCACACCAGTTAATAAGGATATCATCAAAATCCATCACATTCAGTTCTCTTTTCCTGATCCGGTAACGCAGGGCAACCTTGAGAATATCGGTAATGCAATGGGAAAAACTGCGATATCTGTTTGCAATTATATCTTCTGTTTTTATTCTGGTATTCGAAGAAAGGCTTATAATATCTCCCAAAACGTTGGGCTTGGGGAAATTTCCATCCGCGGTATGGATTCCAAACTCCTTTATGCACGTATTCAGAAGCTGCCTGGAATCCTCCGCGTCCACAATGGAATAGTTCCTTTCGTAACCGAGAAGCCCGGCGTGTCTCCTGAGTATGCGGTTTCCCACATGGTGAAAGGTTCCGCCCCACAGTCTGCCGATATCCACATCCACAAGCGTTTCAACACGGGAGAGCATGGAGCGCGCGGCCTTGTTGGTAAATGTGGCAAGCAGGATATGTTCCGGCTGGGTCCCCTGCTCTATCAGATGGGCAACCCTGTACGTCAGCGCGCGCGTCTTCCCGCTTCCGGCCCCGGCAATCACGAGGATGGGACCGTCCGCGGCCGTCACCACATCAAGCTGTTCGGGGTTGAGCTCTTTTTTGTAGTCAATCACGTTTTACGTTCATAAGGCTGTTTGGTGTCCATTATTGAGACTTTTTTTAATCTCTTCAACAGTATCTTTACTGCTGAAAGAAACAAAATTCCTGAGAAGATCCTTTCCCTCATAAAACCCGATCAGAGGCGCGGTCTTTTCGTTGTATGTTTCAAGACGGTTGAGTATCGCCTCTTCCGTCTCGTCATCGCGCTGGATGACAGGACTGCCGCACTTTTTGCACATTCCGTCCGGCGTGGGCGGGTTGCTCTTGATGTTATATATTTCCTGGCATTCGGAATTAGAGCAGGTCCTTCGCGTGGTAAGACGATCCAGTATAACGTTTCTTGGAACCTCAAGATTGGCCACGAAATCCAGAGCAATGCCCAGCCTGTCCAAAAGTCCCTCAAGCTCTTCAGCCTGCGGGATCGTCCTAGGAAAACCATCGAGGATAAAACCCCTTCCGCAATCATCTTCCCGCAGACGAACCTCCATAATCTCCATGATCAGAGAATCAGGAACCAGATCACCGGCATTCATATACTCCTTAGCCTTCTTGCCGAGATCAGTCTCACTCTTTACGGCGGCACGCAGGATATCCCCCGTCGAGATCTGCACGGACCCGTCGAGTCCCGACAGGAGCTTAGCCACGGTACCCTTACCAGCCCCGGGCGCACCCAAAAGTACTATCTTCATATTTAAACCTCCATTAATATATGTCCGGGCACATGACCCGATCAGGTTTCATTAAATCGGGATCGTGTCACCGGATAAACTATAATTTGAATGGGACGTTATATAGGTGAAACCAGCGCCGGGGTCAAGAAAATAGATTTGAGCCGACCGGCGTAAAAGATAATTTATGATTCTATTGATTTATGGATACAAGAGGATCTACCCGCTAATCCCTGTCTCTTTTTTCAATCGTGAATTTATCGTAGGTATCAAGGGGTGGAGTAAAAATAATTACCTTGTTTTCATCTACCATCTTAACCGGCATTCTTACCGACAGGATAGAATACCAGTCGCCGATGTCATTTCCTCTGTCATCTAAAATATCGAATCCGTACATCATCGAACCACAGTCCCCTGCCTTTGACTGCGTATTTTCTACAAGGCGCTTCAGCTTATCAGTCGTAAATTCTCTTTTCTTCCACAAATCTGAGACAAGGATGTATCCCTTATCAATACCCATAATGGCATTGGGACAGGAATCGGCACCGCTTATATAGTAATTGAGATTACTATTCACTATATAGGATTCAAATAGCCCTGTTACTTCTCTGCTCGGCGTTATACTGCCATATCTTCCGAAAAATTCGCCATGCACGGAACAGGAAGTCAATAATAAGAGAATACAAACAAACCCCAGGACGCTGCTGAATGCTCTGCTCTTAATAGTGCACATTTGATAACCCCCCTAAAGCAGGCTTAACGTGGTGCCTGGGGAGAGAATCGAACTCTCACAGTGCTAAGCACCGAGGGATTTTAAGTCCCTTGCGTCTACCAATTCCGCCACCCAGGCATATAATACGCACATCTGACAGAAATCTGGTGAATTCGGCCTTCGGCGCTAATTCACCTCACCCTGCCTGTAATTTCAAAGCAGTTACTATTATTTTTAAAAAAACATGTCAAGATTATATTAGACAGGACAAGCCGCAAAAATCAAAAGTCACCATAGAACTCTTTCGGAATGAAGGGACGTATTATAGATCGCATGGCCTGATCTGAAGGGGTCATAGAGATATTTTAGCGCTTCCGGCCCGAGTATTCCACTATGGAAACAAGAATAGTAACCAGAAAGGCCTGGATGACAAGTAGTATGCCGTCAATCGGTCTCGCGTAACGAAGGGCTATAGCGCTGATACCCAGTGTCGCGCACAGAAAATAGATAAATAAAACGGCCTTTCTTTTATCGCCAAGTAACGTATACAATCGATGATGAATGTGATCGGTACCAACATAGTCGATCCATTCCCTCAGGCTTTTTACCTTGCCGGTCACGATCCTTTCCACCGTTGTGTAGGCCATATCGTATATCAACACCCAGAAGATCAGCACAGGCGCGGAAAACGATACGATCCGGCTGCTGTCCGACCAGTCGCCCTTGATGGCCAGGGCGGCCAGCATAAAACCGATAAAAGTGCTCCCCGTATCACCGAGATATATGGAAGCAGATCTCTTTAACCCAAAATTAAAGGGGAGAAAACCGAGGCAGCTTCCCATCATGGCTATGGCAATCCACCCCATGAAGGACTGATCGGTCTGAAATGCCACCACCCCCATAAACATGGACATAATCGCGCCAACACCCGCTGCAAGACCGTCCATGCCGTCAATAAAATTCATGGCGTTTGTCAGCCCGATAATCCAGAGAATCGTAAATAAAACATTCAACCAGTATCCCCATAAGGTATGCGGAAACAGATTCAATACAATTCCGGAGTGAATCAAAATAAGAACAACGAGAATCTGGACAAACAGCTTCAGTCTGGCCGATACACCCCGCCAATCATCCACCACCCCCATCAGGGCAACAACAACCCCTCCGCAGAGCAGAAGAACAACACTCCTTTCCAGGATCATATTCGCCAGAAGAGCGGCAATGAAGGCCACAACGATTGCGACACCTCCAAGAAGTGGCGTGGCTTTTTCATGAATCTTCCGCCCCCCGGGTATATCAACAATCTTTAATTTCAGGGCAACAAGCCGCATCACCGGGGTCAATATAGCTGAAACAGAAAAAGAAAACAGAAAGATATAGAGCCATCTTACACCAATGTCAGTAAAATGGCTGCGGGACCACGGAAGAAAAAGCGCGGCAAGAGTAACAAAAGAAACATACCAGACAACACGCCTTAATGATATTCCCTGGAAATTTGAATCAAACATGGTCCTTCTCTTTCAGCTTTGAGCTTGTTTTTCTCTTTTCTCTTTGAGCTTTGGACTTCTATTCGCTCTGACCACTGATCACTGACCACTGATCACTGACCCCTGATCACTGACCACTGACCCCTATTTTTGCCTTCAACCTACAGCCTTAACCCCATCAGTCTGTCCACCATGCCACCGGTAATCTTGCGCGCCTCTTCATCTTTCAATGAAGGATAAAGCGGGATGGATACCGCCCGAGCCATCGCTTCCTCTGCAGCAGGGTATCCGAACAGGCCGAGATATTCGTGCAGCGGTTTGAACACGGGTCTTCTGCACCCAATTCCCAGTTTCAGCATCTCTTTTATAAATCCGGAGGAATCGTCAAGGGACAAGACATACCTGTAATAAATGTGTTCTCTGCCCTCCGGAACAGATGGAAACGGAAAGGAGATATTTCTCAGGCTTTTGTCATAAAGCCCGGCAATCTCTCTTCTTCTCTCAATAAACGACGGCAGCTTTTTCAGCTGGCTGATCCCCAGCGCCGCCTGCATATCGGTCATCTTGTAGTTATATCTTACCGAATAGCCATCTTTTTCGTCATAATCTCTTAGCCCTCTTGCAACTCCGGTAAGCCTGTCATCATCCGACAGGATCATCCCCCCTTCACCGGTTGCAAGCATTTTGGTGGCATAAAAAGAAAATATGGAACAGACACCAAAACTCCCCGTATATCGGCCCTGATACTTCGCCCCGATGGATTGGGCGCAATCCTCAATAACAGGGATACCCAGCGACATAATCTCATTGATCTCTGCCGGAAGGCCGAACATGTGGGGAACAATGATCGCCTTTGTCCTTTTTGTTATCCTCTTTTTCAGATCATCAACATCTATATTGAATGTGGTTCTGTCTATATCGGCAATAACAGGAACGGCATTTACATACAGGACAGCATTGAGAAGAGCGGAGCAGACATAACTCGGAATAATGACCTCATCGCCCTTCCCTGCTCCAAGAGCAATCAGTGAAAGATGAAGGGCCGACGTGCCTGAGCTGACGGCAACACCGTTTCTGACCCCGGCAAATGAGGAAAGGGCATCCTCAAATCCAGCAACCTGTTCACCTTGGACAAGCTGGCCCGATTCCAGGACATCCATAACGCTTCTGTAGTCATCTACGCCCAGAGTTGGCTTTGAGTGAGTAATCATAAGTTATCCCGCGACGAACTCCATTATATATTCAAAAACAACCTGAGCGGCACAAACCCCTCCGCCAGATGAACCCTTCCCTGGATTCCCCTGAAAACCGCCGTGGATCTCGCGGCATCAACTATGGACAATCCCTCAATATTTGTCTTTGCCGCCTGGGACTCGTGGGCCAGCAGCGCGTCCATCTTGCCATCTATTTGATCCCTGATATCCACAAACACGGATGGCAAAAAATTCTGTGTGGTGGGCACCTCATAAAAAAGGACATTTCGTGTGTATCGTGAAGCGGAGATAGCGGCCTTGCACAGCGCCCTGTGATCCTGATGGCTGTCGTCGCCGTAATTAACAAAAAAGAAATCAGGTTTTATTTTCTTTAAAAGCGTTTCAATATCAACAACCATATCATTAATACTGGGTGTAAGCTGGGTATCTTCATATCCGCCCCAGACCAGATCCCTGGCCTTCAGAATCTCCGCGGACCTGATCTGCTCTGCCTTTCTTATTTCTGTCTCTCCCCCTTTTCCACCCATCGTCATAACCATCAGATACAGGTCATCGCCGGAACTGGTGTATTTCAGAAAATTGCCCGCGCAACCAATTTCAATATCATCAGGATGGGGCCCTACGGCAAGTATTTTCATGATTCCCCCCTCAATCCCCGATAAACGGGATAAGTGCGTTAACAAAATTATTTTCTGACAGAAAAATGCAGAAAATAATTTCTAACTTACTAATATCTCAAGGCTCTTTTCTCCATGGTTATAAATCAGATCAACAACCGACATAAACGGCTCAAAATCGCCAAAGCGCTGATCGTAAACAGGATGCCTGTATTCCTGAAAAATGACTTCAATTCCAGCCCTGTCATATTTCTCCATATCCATGTATCCCTTTCCACCGCCTCCCGCCAGATAGATATCCGAATTAAAATGCTTCGTCAATGCAATCAGTCTTTCATCCGGGTCTTCAGGAAACTCGCCAAGCTCAGAGGCAACATGGATGGGCGTCGTAATACCCAGCAATCCGGCAAGTCTCTTCACCACGTGAATATTCAGTTGAGAAACGTACTGCCACTCAGAAGAAAATATCTCTTCAAAAAATTCCTCAAGCAAAGACCAAAAGGGAGTCTTTTTATAGTTCGAGATAATTGTCTGCCTCTGACGGTGCTGCCATTTATCCTTGTTGTTAATCTCAACCTCGTTTATTAATTGAGGATATCTATACATAACAGGAACGGTAAGCCATTGCCAGCCATTTGCGGTCTTAATCTTGTTCCTGTTCTGCCATTCATTCTTCTTGAACTGAACATTATCAAGCAGGACAAAAATATCCGCCTTGTCAATCTTGTCAAAATAACCGAGCCACGGCAGATATTGAGGTTGATGCACGGAAATGATCATCGTTGTCCCTCAAACTTTACAAAAATTGGGTTGGAAACAAGTGTACCGCATCCACACATATCCATCCTGTAATATACCTTCTCGCCGGCCTGAAAATACCTGTCCTCATAATCAATCTGCATAGGCAGCGTTCCTTCGAAGGTCTTGATCAATTCTCCCGACCTTATCAATCGAACTTTTACTTTTCTCCCTGAAGTTTCAGCGACCGAAAGGGAAATATTGATCCTGGGATTACCTTTTAGCACAATTTCATCCCCTGAAATGCCCTCATTTTTACCGTCGTTTGAACAGACAGAGAATTCATCAAGCCTGACACCCTGCAGATAATTCCCCTGATAGGCGTAGATCTTCCCATTTTTCAGCGCTTCCATAACGCCTTTCCTGCTTTTCTCCTGAAGAAGAAAAATAGTCGGGAAATTTCCCAGTTTTTCCCCTGCCCCGCCTTCCTCATGAAAATCCGCAGTAGATATTCCCCAGACTGGCCTGCTTCTTTTCCCCCTGCAATATGCGGTCAAAAGTCTATCCCATACACTTCCCGGTTCAGTGAGAGTGATATTGTCTCCGTAAAGAGCGGCAAATCCTGTATAGCCATCAGATTCCTCCAGTACTTCCGGATGAGGGGGCGTATCAACCAAAATCGGCCCCATTTTTCTGACACCAGAGTTTGTTTCGGGGTAGTTCCAGAAAGTCAGCCCGCCTCTCGAATTCACGTAATCTGTCAGAAGCCGGTAAGGGGCCATCCCCTGGTCGCCGTGATACTGGTCAAAAGGAGAACTACGAAACATATTACTGTTTGCAATGGAGGCGACGCACCAAATTAAAATTATGATACCGGCAATCCTGTAGAAGCCCCTCCATTTCATCAAAAACACGGCCAGTACAAAAACAACAAAAAATAATAAAATCTCAGGAATCGCCGTTCTCAGATATCGTGTAGAAAAATCGTTGTGCAAAATCGGAAGATCTTCATAATCTTCGGGGTTTTCCATCCCTATGGTTAAAATTCGTCTTTCATGGCTGTGGGCGGTAAGATTCTTTTTGAAATAGGAGCCGGTCCAGTAATAAAAAGCGGCAGTCTCTGAACCGGGAATAATGACCATATCGGGGTACTTTTGCTGCACTTCTCTGATTGAATCGATATAGGCTTTTGCGCCATTTGTGTTTATGGAAGGCAGCTCTACCCTTTTTCTGAGTATATTCCTGAAAGGTGGCACACCGTATTCAATGACCAGCCTGTCGTGGTCATTGATAACAAGAACCTCAAATCCCCTGTCCTTTGCCATTTTTACAAGGGTTTCTATCTCATAAGCCCCGTCACTGAACGTACTGCGAAGGTCAATCAGGCCGGAAACCTGCTGATATGGAACCCCGTGGGCGATAACGGGCAAAAACAATAATGCAACAATCGAAAGCATAAGGAGACATTTTTTTGTTTTGAAGGTTTTTCCCATATCAGATCGCTATGTCCTTCTTCTACAACAACTCCCGGTACAACCGATCAATCTTTTCCACCATCGCATCTGCGCTGAAATTGGCAGCATATCTTTTCCCTGCATTCCCCATCTCTTCCCTTTTCCAGGGATCATCAAGAAACTCTCTTATCCTTGCGGTCAAGGCCTCTACATCACCGACAGGGACCAGATACCCGTTTTCACCGTCAGCTACAAGATCAGGAATCCCACCTATATCACTTGCCAGGATTGGTTTCCCCAATGCCATAGCTTCAACAAGTACCCTCCCCATTCCCTCATTCAGCGAAGGAAGGACAAACACATCAAATATGGACATTACCTCTGCCACATCCTGCCGCCAACCCAGAAATTTTATATTTTCTTCTATACCAGATATTGAGGCCATATTCTTGAGCTCGTCTAAAAGCTCACCATCGCCCAAAAAAACAAAAGTTGTATCCGGCCTGGAACTAATAATTTTCCCTGCCGCCTCAATCAGGTATCTGTGTCCTTTTATATGCGTTAGCCTGCCAGTTGTGCCAACGACAAAATTGCCTTCGGGAATCTCAAGCTCTTTTTTCATTGCCGCTGGATCAACAGAAGTATTGGAGAATCTATCCAGATTGATTCCACTATGCACCACTGAGAATTTATTCTCGGGAGCAATATGGAAGTGAAGATGATCGTTTTTCTCCTGTTCCGTGAGCACGACAAGTCTGTCTGTAATAAGTGCGGAAATTTTCTCCAGGAGGATAAAGATTCCGGTTTTCAACCTGCCAAAGTACCCCCAGAATACGTGGCCGTGCGGCGTGTGAACAATGACCGGAACTCTTGCAAAAAACGCCGCCCATCTGCCCAGTATTCCAGCCTTGGAAGTATGAGTATGGACAATATGGGGGCGCTCATATCGCAGTATTTTAATCAGGGCAAAAAATGCCTTCAAATCGTAGAAAGGTTGGATTCTTCTTACAAGACTGGGAATAGTTATAACCCTGACCCCCTCCCCTTCCACATCTCTTACGCTTTTTTCTACAGCTATGGATTCATCTTCCGCCATGTTTGACTCAATGGAAAGCCCTCTAATCAGGATGATATCATATATTTCCTTATCAAGACCGCCTACAGTCAAAAGGGTATTCTCGGCAGAACCTCCCTTGTCCAGGCGGGTAATAATATGAACCGTTTTGATCTTCAAGATTGCTGCCCTTCCATATAGCGGGAATACCAGACCTGAAATACTATTAGATTCCAGACCTGCCAGGACGTATCAGTTTGATTTGAAACGAGATTATTGATCAGATTTCTAATAATATTATAATCAAAAATGCCCTGCCTGACGATCAGGTCTCTCGACAGATATTCGTCAATCAAATATTTCAAGTCAGACTTCAGCCACTTGCTGACCGGCATTTCAAACCCCCATTTCGGCCTGTTATGCAGAGATTCCGGCAAAATATCCTTAAAGGTTTCCAGCAGTACATACTTCCCCTTCCCATTTTTGATTTTCCGATTACCGCTGATGGTAAAGGCCATCTCACACACTCGATGGTCGAGAAAGGGAACCCTGACTTCAAGGGAATGCAACATACTCATGGAGTCAACCTTTTTCAACATATCTCCGGGAAGCGATTCTTTTACATCCGCGTAGAGCATCCGGTTAATGTCATCGGCATTTATCTCGTTTAACCTTTCCGACAATATTTTCTTTCCGAGGTCGTGGTTTATTTCTGCGGATCCGGCAAAAATGCTCTTTCTTAAATCCCTGGAAAATATCTCATTCCATGCAAAAAAACGTTCTCCAAGGCTTTCTTTCCCTGCCCCCCTTAAAAATTTTTTCAATCTTCTGATATGTTCCGGCAGTTTCTGATCCCGCGATTCGGGAAAAGATAAAAAGACGGGCTCTATGACTTTTTTACGTATGAATGAAGGGATCTTCTGATACCTTGAGCGCCATGCCTCCCCTGTGTACATCCTGTATCCGGCAAACAGTTCATCCCCACCGTCACCGGAGAGAGCAACCTTGACATCGTTGCCCGTCTCCCTCGATACAACAAACATTGGAACCGCCGAAGAATCGGCAAACGGTTCATCAAAAGAGTTAATAACATCAGGAATAGCGTCTATAACATCCTGCGAACCGAGTTTAATTTCATGATGATCGGTATTATTTAAAACGGCTACTTCTCTGGCATATCCGGTCTCGTCAAACATGGGCATATCTTTATAACCGATTGAATAGGTCTTTACCGGTTTACTGGAATTCCTCGCCATAAGCCCGACAATAATGCTTGAATCAATCCCGCCGCTCAAAAATGCGCCCAGTGGGACATCCGCAATCATTCGCATCCTGACCGCATCTTCAAGGAGCTTGAACAGCTCATCCTTCTGAGTGACAAAATCCTTTTGGACAGCTCCATCTCTGCGATCATCTATATTCCAGTATTCTTTCTCCTCTATTTTCCCATTGCTGAATGTCAGGATATGCCCCGGCCTGAGCTTTTTTACACCTTTAAATATGGTATAGGGGGCCGTAATAGAATTGAAGGTAAGATAGATTCCAAGAGCATCCCAGTCAATCTCTCTTGGAACGTCCGAGTCCTGCAGTATCCCCTTTATCTCCGAAGCGAAAATTAAAGATCCCTTGTCCCAATAGTAAACGAGGGGTTTAATACCCAGACGGTCTCTGCACAGGAAAAGCATCCGCGATCTTTCGTCCCATATCGCAAAGGCAAACATGCCGGCAAGTTTTTTTACACCATCAATCCCCTCTTCTTCATAAAGATGGATTACAACCTCACAATCCGTCTGCGAACTGAAGTTGTGTCCTTTCTTTTCGAGTTCCGCCCTCAAAGACTGGAAATTGTAGATTTCTCCATTAAACACCATCCAGACAGTCTTGTCTTCATTAGACATCGGCTGCCGGCCGGCCTCGGATAAATCAATAATGCTGAGTCTCCGGTGTCCCAGGCCTATGCTCAGATCCGGCAGGTGATTCAGATAGGCCCCGTCGTCATCCGGCCCGCGATGTGAAAGAACAGAGGCCATCTTGTAGATCAGTTTCTCTTCTACCGGCCTGCCATCTATTCTTAATTTTCCGCAGATTCCGCACATAATTAATAACCGTTTACAGTTACTTATTCCTTTTAATCCGATTCAATGTCTCCGATATCCTGTGGGCCACCCTGTCAATTTTATATTTGCGAAGATATTTCCAGGAACGTTTATCTTTAAAAAAGAGATATACATTAGAAATTTTAGTGAGAAAGATATTGTGGTCATCATCATCGATCTGGATTCGGCCAATGCCGGCCAGACTGGGTCGCCTGTTTGTGGGACACTGCGTAAATACTGCTTGGAGCTCTTGCTCCTGCAAAAAATCCCATAATGGCTTTTCAGGAACCCCTTCTTTAAAAGCACAATACTGAATCTCCAAATCGATTTTGCCTTTTAAAATTTTCATCGCGCTGACGATGCTTTCCATAACTGCAGATTCATCGTATTTCCTCTTAATACTTCTTCCATTATAAGCCAACAGGCCCACATTCATTCCGCTTTCAATTATTTTATTAACTTCGCCCCATGTTAAGCATTTGATTAACTCACCCTTAATCTTTCTTTCTCCACCTATATATTCCGGAATGATAAAAAATGTTGCATGGAAATTATGACTTTTTAAAACGGGGAATACATCCGTGTAGGCGTCTCGATAGCCACCATCGATGGTAAGCGCGAGGGATTTAGGGGGCAAATTGTCATGACCGGCAAGATGATCCAGCGCCTGGTCCAGCGTTACGATGTTATAGCCATTTTCTGAGAAAAATCTCATCTGCTCTCTGAAAGTTTCCGGCAAAACACCATCCTCCATAGCATCAGTCGGATAATGGCCAACGTTTTGATAGAGTAGAACTGGTATTTCTTTCATGATTCTCATCATATCGCTGCTCCATCCAATAAATTTTCCAGAGACCTGACATTTACTTCCCAGGAATAATTGTCCTCCACAAATAACCTGCATTGAGAAGAAACATCCTGCCAGAGCTCTGGATTACTCTTGAACTCCTGACAGGTTTTAATGATTAAAGATGCCATTGCTTCAGAACTTGTATCTTTAAACAAATATTTTGAATCAAACTGACTCAAAATTTCAACTGTCCCGCCTACCGGCGTTCCCAGAACAGGAATGCCTGATGCCAGGGCTTCCAGAGTAATCAATCCAAATCCTTCTAATTCCAGGGTAGGAAGAACAAATATATCGGCCATGCGATAATAATCAGGAAGTTCTTCTTCCAGGATAAAACCGGCAAATTTCACGTGATTTTCTATTCCCAGTTTTTGAGTCAAGGAAATAAGGTAATTTTTCAGAGGTCCCTCTCCACCCAAAACAAGATAAATATCAGGCACTGTTTTAACTACATCTTTGACGGCATATATCAGATTTTCCAGTCCCATCCTGGACACAAGATTTCTTACTGTAAACAATATCATCTTTTCTTGAGGAATATTCAACTGTTGCCTTATTATCTTTCTATCGGCGGCCGGATAAAATCGCTCAAGATCAACGCCTCCTGGAATAATTGTAATCTTTCCAGTGGGAATATTATAGGCACGCTGTAGTTTCTCCTCTGTAAACCAGCTGAGGACAACGACCGCGTCGGATTTACATAATGCTCTTCTTTCAATAAATTTTCGTGCCTCGATATTTAGAAAATACGGAATTCTTTTTACGATACCATTCGGCCGCGGATTCCTCGATTGAAACTCCTCAAAGGAAAGGGAATGACATGTGTAGATTCTTTTTATTTTCTGACTGGCGGATGAACGGATAACGCCGAGAGCGGAAAATGGTTGGTGAAAATTTATGCAGTCAAAAAAATATTGATTCTGGAGTGATTTAAAAAGTTTCTTGCAGTTTGATAAAGTGGACTTGATATAAGAGAAACCATTGCTTTGACCAACGTCATATCGCCATTCATTGACACCACAAATGATTTCATGATTTGACTTATGGCTGGGCAACTTGCGGGTCAGAATATGAACACCATGCTCCATCTTTTGTAATCGAGTGCTCTGCTCAAACAGAACCCTCTCTGCTCCGCCAATTACCTTACTTATTGAAACATCGGACACAAATAATATATTCAAGATTCAAACCTCTTTAATCATCCACAGTCTAATCAAATTATTTTTTAATAATACTTATTGAACACAAATGACCAATTAGATCAGATTGGCCGATTACAAAGAAAATATTTCAAGATCAGGAAAATAGAATTTATAGAAACCCCTGTCATGAGTGAGGAAACGTCCTGTCTTGATCATGGCGTGTGCTCCTATGAGAAAACCTCTTCTTAATTCTTATTCTTATTCTTTTCCCGCCCGACTCTACAGTGGAACTGGTCATAAATTAATCTCATGAAAAGGCTTAGTATTATGTCATATACTGTTTGTATATTTTCAAGGGATTTCTTTCTTTTTAATTCGTTGGACGTGGGTCTTAAAGTCGCAGTGATACAGTTTATGGACATATGACCATAGGGTAGATCCTTAATTTTAATACTCTCACAGAACCAACCGGTTCTTTCGGTTAATTCTATAATTGACTTACGGTTAAAATAGTTAACATGCCAAACTGCACCAGGCCGGCGTGTTAAAAGACGTTCTGCATACTCAAACGGAACTTCCAACAAGAGAGTCCCCATCGGACTAATTAACTGGCGAAGTTTGGTGAGAGAATGTTGGGGATCAGGTTCATGCTCAAGCACATGCGTATGGAGTATGAAATTGAAATAGTGATCGACATTAAAATCCTTTATCAGATGAATCCCCTTCTCTAGTATGCTATCCCGCCCGAAATCGTAAACATACCTCTCAGTGTCATTTAGCGAATGATGGAGTAAATTAATTCCAGAACCTCCACCATAATCTAGGATTTTTGTTCCTCCACGATTAATAATTTCATGTGCATATCGACTTTGCCTTTCAGCCAATTTATTTTGTGAGACCGTTGACGCCCACCGGTCTTCAGCTGTTAATCCCACAGCTTTATAGTATCTAATAATTCCAGGCGCAGAGTTATTATACAGTTTTTCCAGATCACCATGATCATACGTGGGATTCTGGAAAAATAAGTAACATGAACGACATAGGTATATGGAACGAACTAAGGTACTAATATTGAGCCGTTCTAAGAGAAATTGGTCCTCTGAATCTGTGACATCTTTAGGTTTGAATCGTTTAGTCAGAACTTTTTCCCCATATTTTTCAATCTTTTTTGATTTGCACAGGGGGCATTCATCTAAAAGTCTCATAGTAACAAGTATTTGGGTCTTAACTACATTTTAAGTTCGGTGTTCATCCGATGTGTTATTTGAAAATTCATATAAAAATCCCAACGCATAGGCCGCTTCGCATAAAAACAATATGGATTTCCCGGTTATAATGGCGTGCAGCAGGCGGATTGGGAAGCGCAAAAAGCGCAACGGAAATGGCATGTGGGCTTTGAATGAACCGTGTTGCTGCGGCGTTTCGATTACCCATTGGGGATATCTACGGTTGGTGTAGGCAGCTTGGCGACCGTTACGGTAAAACTGTAGCAACAGTTTGTACAAATTATCCGGTGGCAAATGATGATAAATAACTCCGGGCACTACTATAACCCGTTTGCCCAGCTTTCTAAATTCTTCACGCAAATATGGATCAAGCCCCCGGGGAATCAGTTCGTTCTCCCCGCCAACTTCCTTAAATTCGGAGGAGCGCATAATCAGGCAGGGATGCTCTGCAAGATCAGAATCGGTAATCTTTTGAACAGGCTTCCAGGAACGCCGTGGGATCTGCTTCATTACCCTTCTTACAAAAGGGCTTGCATCTTCCGGGATGACATTATTCCCACCTGCCATTCCTATTTCAGGATACTTCTCCATGACCGCCACCAATTTGCTAAAGGTTCCCGAATCAGGCAACGATGTATCATCATCCAGGGTTAAAAGATATTTTCCTTTAGCCAATGCAGCGCCGATATTGATCGCGCGTCCCTGCCGGGGATCGCCCCTGACGATTATGACTTCATAATCATTTATATCTTGATTCCCAATTTGTTTTAAGAGTTGAGCAAAATAACCACCGCGATAGGCATCAAAGGTAGGAATGACTATAGAAACCTCTATCTGGATATTGTCAGGCGAGTAATGCCAAAACTCCCCGGGCGAAACCTTTTGGTTGGTATGCTTGACAAATGGGCGCTTAACCTCAGCCACCGGTAACCAGCAACCTGTTTGAAAGCGAACCTCAATGTCCTGCAATGTTCTTTCCCCTTTCCTCTATCCTGGTAGGATTTTTCACAGCTACAAGGGCAAAACCTGAAGCAGCATGCCAAGCCATTTGATTCTTCTCCAATAATATATCCAACCACGACACCGGAATCGCCAACCACCCGAAAATTCTTAGCCCGATTTTATATAGAATCTCATTATTCATGCTAAACAACATGGCCATTGTCTCCTGAAATTGCCAGGCAAGAGCCGAAGCGGGGCCAGCGACTACACGAAGTTCCAAGATATCAAACGAATTCATCAACTGTCGTAGCCCATCAGGCGTCCACCGATAAAAATCTCTTGGTGAAACATGGACTGTCTGCATGAAAGGTGTCTCTAAGAAAACTCTTCCCCCAAATTTAAGAATCCTATAGAGTTCCTTTACGGCCAAATATGGATCAGAAACATGCTCGAGAACACCGGTACACACAATAGTATCGACACTCATGTCTTTCACGGGCAAATGTAACAAATTACCTTGAACATCTACTTCTTCACCTGCCAAAAGGTCCAGATTTAATATTTCCTTCCCAAAACGTCGAGACCCCGAGCCAAGATTTAGTTGCATCCCGTCAGAAGATCTGACCCGTTCATTCTGCAGGAACTGAAGGACTCGATTCCGGCTCCTCCTGGATTGCCAAGTGGGATGCGGCGGAGCAAACAACTTGAGTAGTTTTAATCTTATTATCCTGTGCATCTTTGAGATTTGGAATCTAGAGTTCATTAAAGCTTTATTATCTATCAAGTTCTTCAAAGTTACTGCCCCGTTTGTTAACCAATTAACTTATAACGCTTTCAAATAGTTAAAAAATATTGCACATCGAAATCCCAACCGATACGGCTATACATCTTTCGATAATATGGAACTTCCAAAGCTGCCTTGTTTATGGTTCTTCTAACAAGCTCCCACTGTTTGGAAACAAGTTCGTCCCGGCTCATCCACTGAGATTCGGGCAGTTCTTTCAGTGCTAGACCAACACATTCCCCCTTCAAACTTTGTACAAACAGCCAGTAAATATATCGAGTAAAAGATGCATACAAACTCATAAAGCAACAACTTCTTTATAAAGGTTTATGTATTCAGTAGCAGCCTTTTCCCATGAAAATATTTTTACTTGCTTATATCCCTCATCAATAAGCATTTGACGATAAATACTGTTATAAACAATTTTATTTAATCCATTTGAAATATCATCCACGTTCATTGGATCCACGAGACATGCTGCCTGGCCTGTAACCTCAGGAATCGAAGAACTCTTTCCTGCAATGACCGGAACTCCCATTGACATTGCGTCTAAAGGCGGGAACCCAAACCCTTCATAAAGTGAGACGTAGCATAAAGCATGAGCGTTTTTGATCAGCCCTGTTAATATATCCTCTTCTAGTTCTCCGCATATAAAAATCGAATCATGCATTCCAAGCTTCTTTGCTTTATCTGCTACAGCATTTTTTGTCCACTGCTCAGGAGAAATGCCCGCAATAACCAGCAAAGGAAAATCTCGCTTTTCACTCCTGCACAACGCAACTGCGGCCACAAGACGCTCAAGATTTTTCCGTGGATCCTGCGCTCCTATATATAGCAAATATGGCTGAGTAAGTTTATTATTTTCAAACCACCCGTCTATCTTGTGAGAGATTTTTTCATCCAACATACGTGGAGAAAAACCGTTATGTATTACCTTTATACGCTCTTCCGGAAACGAAAAATACTTAACAACTTCCCGCATTGTAAACTCAGATACTGTAGCAACCATGTCAGTGCGTCTTAAAGCGGTTTCCATTATCCTTCTATATCTTTCGACTTCCTTATCATGATAAAGTTCAGGCAAAGCAAAATGCCTGCAATCATGAATGGTTAATATCGTTTTTATATTCTTAACCGGTGGAACCTGAAGATAAAGAGAGTGAAAAATGTCAGCTTCTTTTAAAAATATGTCAAAGGGCAGCCGATCAATTTTCCACAAAATGTCAATTATTCTTCGTGGGATTTTGAGGCAATTATTTTCTGTATTTGGATATTGACAAAGGTCTCCACCTTCGTGTCTTCGAAAATAATTCAAAAAAACGGTGAATTTTACGTTGTCATCAATGCCGGGCAAATTGAGTAAAAGGTTGCGAACGACCTCGGAAAGACCGCTATATGGATTAACCAACAAGCAACTCGCATCAATAGAAACATTCATATTATTTCGTTCCCGCTCATATTGGGGGGGATTACAGCCAATCCTGTCCGACGACCCATCAAACCAAATAAATCCTGAATCTTACGCATTTCTTCAATTATAATGTATCATCGGATTTTCATGTATGGTTTTTGAAACTGATCCATTTAATTCGTTTGAAAAAACTAAAAAGGGCTGATTCCCTTTGAATATTATTTTTCAAATATCTTTCAATCATCTGAACCAGGAACATTAAATTTTTAGGGTGATATTGTCCAATTTTATTTGGAACGTTAAAAGTCATTATTTCTTTTTCAAAAATAGGCTGATTGTCTGGAAATTCAAATCTTTCACGCCAGTAATGGTTGAAGTATATAGAATCGTCGCTCTTTTCTGATTCTACTTGGTTGACTAGACGCATGTAATCAAGGTCATGGTGTAAGTGTTCTACCAAGGAATTCTTGGAAACGACGATCGAATAACCTTTCTCCCATATTTTTAACGATAAATCTGAGTCAGCCTTATAAAATTTATAGTTTACCTCATCAATCCAACCAATACTGTTGAGAATGTCTTTTCTATAAATTCCGTGATTTATAAGTATCTTTTCTCCAAATGCCTTGAAGACCTTGAAATTGTCTTCACTGAAACTGTCCCTGAAAGGAAAAGCGCAAGCGCCAATCTTTCCGCCTTCATCATTTTTAAAAAGTTTATATCCGTTTACGATGGAATCTTTATGAACATAACAATCGTCACTCAACATGCAAATGAAATCCGATTCTGCGACTTTAAATCCAAGATTCATAAAGTATCCCCAACTTTTTTTCATTACCATTTTCCCATTCTTTTCATACCGATTGTGCTGAATAATGGTAATTATATCTTTTTGTCTAACCAACCATCCTCCGGTACCGTCATTAGACCCACCATCCACAACAATGATTTCATATGGTACACCTATCCCATTCGCTCTGATACTATTTATGCAATTTTTCAACAGGTTCTTCCGATTATAAGTTCCGATTACAACACTAATCTCAGCTTTTTTCATTTCAAAACCTTTGCCAAACTCACCCAAAACGTCTTCAGGTCGGATAGAAGGTTGTCCACTATATTCCGGCATCCCTGTATCGCTTAAATGTTTTTCCTTGCAATTACGAGAAGAACTCCCTCTCATCTCATATCTGTTATATTATCGCCCTGCTTCTAATTTTCAAGGCATACGTGCCTCAATTTTAAAGAGGTCTTTCTTTTAAAATCTCTCATTTATACGTATAGCATAGCTGAGGCCATCTGCACCGTTGATAAATATTGGTGTTAATCAAATATAATTCTTTATCTTATGTTTATGAATTGCCAAAGTATTAGTTGGAAGATCGAGCAAGTCGACACGTGTCAGGCCACGCTCTTTCGAGTAATCAAAAAACACAAATTGCAATGGGTATAATATATTTTCAATTTCCTTAAAAACATCAACCCCCCGTAGCTCAACAAATGGTTGGAGTGTCTCAAAATAGATTACAGGTTTATTCTTTTTGAGAATCTCAGTCGCTCCTTTAATAACTTCTAACTCCATACCTTCAACGTCGATCTTTATGAAATCGATCACGCGCGATTCATGCCGAAGCATATCATCCAAAGTTTCGACAATTACCGGTACGCCTGAGTTTTCCAAAAGGCCACCGTTGCCTCTATTATTCATGTCTTCATTCCAATGTAACTCACCATTATTATTTGAAACACCTATACATTTATATGAAATTACCGCTTTTAGTGAAGGATTTAATTCTATGTTAAATTTCAATCTTTCAAAGATAGGTGGGCCAGGTTCAAATGCAATTACTTTTCCTGTTGAACTAACTTGTTTTGCCATTATTAAAGTTAGTGCACCGACATTTGCACCGACATCAACCCCACAACCACCTATTTTTAAAAACTTTGATATTACAGACGTACTATGAGGGTCATAGCTACCAGTAATCATTTCGCGCTCTATAGGGTACAGTGGATTGACCCTTATCTTTTGGTCACTATTATAATAATCGATGATAAAGTCTATGGAAGGAAAATAAAGATAGTCAAGAAATCGAATATCATTTCTTACTAATAAACACTTAAGCCATAATGGTAAAGGAATAATATTTATTAAGTGTTTGATTTGTCTTTTAATATGGGCCAGCATTTGAAAACCTCTCCAGCTTTTCAAAAACCTATAAAAGAGCGGCCTGTTATCGAAACCAGATCACCCTGATTTACTGGGCATCTCAATGAAACTGCTCCAAAATTCTTCATCATGTTTTCTCCATCCATGACAGCCAAAAGGCAGCGTTCCCTTCGTTTCATTATACAGACGTTTGGGCTGGCACTCAAAAGCAAAATGAATGGCATCATTATAACCTGCAACGTTGAATTCACTTAGGATTTTCTGAGCAAAAAATACGTAAAAGGAGTCCTCGTTCAGATAAAAATTTTTTATAAAGAAATACGAAATGTTTTTAATTCTAAATCTTCTGTACAGCATCATTAAAATCGATGTGATTTTTCTGTCGCTTCTGTAATCCTCAACAAGGTCATTGAACCTCTTTACATATTTGAATTTTGTCTCCAGTACCTTAACGATTGGCTTTACTCTCCTCAGTGAAAACCCACCATTCCCGGCGTATCTCATAAAATTACTGTTCCCATTGGATTCAGCTCTACCCTCAAACCAAGGTGCGCCGATAAAGTCGAACCCCCTATTACACCAGTAGCCTAATTTATTGCTAAACACATAAGAATCAAGCTGATAGATCAATATATACTCATATAATATAAATCTTTTATAAAATTTCGTGCTTAGCATCAACTTGTTGTAATCATTAATACTGTTAAAATATTTATCTTCAAATCGTTCTACAAGACAATCTGAAAAATATTCTGCACAGATTTTACTATAATTTGACAAATCAAGAGTTTCCGGCGCGGCAAAAATGACCGGGTGGTTTCTGAAAACCCTGAAACATTGTCTTAAAGACAATGTTTCATCGGCTTCAAGATCTTTTTTATATATAGGTATTACAATAGCTGCTTCCATAATTTGTGGAGGTACATAAATAAAGATTTGATCATTCCAGTAATACTTCGACAATCTTCATTTCAACATCATAATGCTTCTGTAAGACTTTCTCTAATAACCATGCCTTGCCAAATCAATTGTTTAAAATTTTGGTGCTCATGTTGAAATCTTCACGATTTGACACCTTTGACGCATTCAACCCTCAAACAAGGTTCACTCTTAGTGTGATAGTCCTGCGGTTCTTTATTTCTAATATCTCTGAACCCAGCTTTCTCTAAAAGGTTTTTCAATCTTTTAAAATTATATCCAAACAGATGCGTATCTCCAGGATATTTTTGCAGGCCAAAGATGTTATCTATCCGTTTTTCATTTCCCTCTAGGTATTCTTTTACCGCTTCATCAAAATCTGGGCACTCAATAATTAATTTTCCTCGTGGTATCAAAATCATGTACCATTCTTTCAGTACTTTTGGAAAATCGTGCCTTGGTAAATGTTCAATAACATGATAAGTTTCGATTAACTCCACTGAATTATCGAGGTATGGTAATTTTCTTATATCACAGACTAAATCCGTAGTTTCTGATTTCCTCCAATCAATATTTATATAATCATCAATATATCGCTTTCCGCAGCCTAAATGCAATTTCAATGCGCCCTTATCTTTCATCCCAAGCCCATATTTCAATCTGAGTATAGCGGGATTTATATTGCGCCGGATCGCATTCAGTAAATTTGAACTATACCAAATCTCTAACAGTTTGCTCCCTTGGTTATAGAAAGAAGTATTAAAGGTACTATCTATATAGCTAAGAAATCTTTTGATAAATATCTTAATCATAAATTACACTATCCTGCCCTTAATTAGTAAAAATCCCTTGCAGTTCATGCCGTATTTTATTCCCTGTATTCTTATCCCACAGATATATAATTCCTAGATAGATAATACTACCTAGAAATACTATCATAAAGAAGCTAAGGATATCATTCATAGATGGAAACAAGCTATGGCTCAATAATATGACGAGAAATACTATAGAAACAGCAATGATTGGCGCTACTACACTCATGAAAAAATGTTTATACGTAAAGTTTATGATATTCTTTGTCTCTTTAATAATTAAAATTAAAGTTAGGATATTAGGAATAACGACTGCCAGAGACGATCCTAAAATACCCCATTTAATGGTCAGTGGATAAATAATCACAGCCATCACGATCAATTGAATGGTAGAAAGTTTGGTCTGAATCTTTGGTCTACCGGCGCTATAAAGAATGGGACCCATAGTCGCGCCTATGGATCGCGTAATCCCGAATATACACAACACCTGCATTGCCGTCACCATCGGCATCCATTTTTCTCCTAGGAATATTTTTGTAAAATCTGGGGCTAAGACAAAGATTAGACCTGCTATGGGAAAAGCTAAGAATGCGGTGAGCTGTAGTACCCTGAGATATGCTTCCCTCATATTGGGAATATTATCCTGCATTTTTGAATAAGCTGGGAATGTAACCTGAGAAATTACATGGGTTATTTCAGTAGCAGGCACATTTGATATGAGGTAAGCCATCTGGTAAAATCCTAAAGCCGTAACTCCAAGCATTTTGCCTAAGAAAATATCGTCTCCTTGCGTAATTAAAAAAATCAATATACTGGAACCCAATACCCATTTACCAAAACCAAATAGTTCCTTAAATTCACCCTTATCAAACCTGACATGAGGCCAGTATGGGTGAAGTATATAAGACATGAAAAGTCGAACAAAGTTAGCTGCAAGCCATCCCCAGACCAGCGCCCAGACATTTCGGAGCATAAATGCCAGTGTGATGGCAACAGTCAATTCCACTAAAGTCGCAGAAAGTTCATAAATAAATTGTTTATTAAACTCAAGTTCCTTCTGGAAGAAGAGGATCCCTATATTTCTAAAACCTGAAAAAAGCGTAGATACGGCAATGACTTTTATCACCAGCACGGCCTGGGGCGAGTTGAAAAATTTGGCAACTACCGGCGCTAATAAAAAAAGGATTAAAAACAGAACAATCCCCCGGATAGCGGAAAACGTCCATGCTGTATCGAGATACGGTTCAACATTCTCCTTTTTCTGTATTAAAGCTGCCTGAAATCCTGTTTGTGAAAAGGTTTCCAGCGTGGATACTGCAAGCAGGGCGATGCCAAGGAGTCCGAAATCTCCCGGTGACAATAAACGGGCAAGAATAATGGTCTTGATAAAGCCGAGGCTGCGACTGATAAGTTGCAGCCCCAAGATCCATCTTCCACCCCGGACAACCCTTTTTGAAAGAGATTCGGGCTCATGGCTATTGTTCATGTTGGTCATTTCATTGTTGTCTGGTTTCTATAGTTATGCCTTGGCATTGAGATCTGCCCTTGCCTCCACTTCACCCGCTTCTATCGTGGGGATCATAATGATTATGGCTGTTAAAAACCAGAAGGGCTCCATGATACGTACTATAACAAAGGTGTTTGTCCCGATGGCGTGGACCAGCATAGCCACAAACCCTGCCAGATATCCAAGAGAAATGCCGCTGAAAAAGGGATCCGAAGTGTTTCGATACGTGTTCAAGGCGTGTTTGTATATGGAAAAAATCAGCGCCAAAAACGCGATAAACCCTAAAATACCAGTTTCAACCAAAACCCTCGGATACTGGGCGTCCAGAAAACCATAGCCGGCAACCCCGTAACCAAAAACAGGATGTTTTATAAAATCCCTTGTTAGAATATCTTTCCATGAATTAATCCTTGCGGAAGTGGATGTATCGATCCTGATACCCCCCACCTCTATCTGTCCCATCTCTCTTCGCTGGGTAACTGTAAACAGCGCTCTTTCTTTTACTGCCTTCGGCATAAGAAATGGAGAAATTAACACAATAATAATCAGAGGAACAACGATCACCAGTTTCTTTTTGCTGAAATAGATCAGGATAAGCAGCATGGGCATCACAGTCAGCCAGGAACTCCTGGAAAGAGTTGCCAGAAGCGATATTGCAATCAAGATCACCAGTACACCCAGAAATGTTTTTCGCCTCATTGAATCTGATGTTACAAGAAGTCCAAGGGTAATCGAAAGCATTAGAATAAGATATCCGCCAAGCGTATTCGGCTCACCCATTTCACCTTCAAACGGGGCTGTCACCCTGCCACCCGCGGGTATCTGTAATATTGCGATAACGCAAATAATTAGACAGACTACCAGCATGGCCATAATAAAGCGCCTGATCTGTTCCTTGTCTCTTAGATAATTAGCCACCATAAAATATATGATGAAATACTCAAAGTACTTTAAGACATAGAATAGCCCCGTCATCAAATTGAGTCTGCCCATTGCAAACCCGATCAGGGTTGATACAAGACAGACGGCAATATAGTAAGCGATTGGCCCGTTTAAAGGGGTTTCCAGAAAAAGACCTAATTCCTTTCTTACTGCAGTTCTTGCAAACCAGCCAAGGCCTATAATTATCAGCAGAAAGTCATCAAGGCAAAAGGTAATACCACGTCCAGCCGTTCCCTTTCCCATCAAATCCCCAACAATAAACTCCGGACTGAGGAGCATGGACGCGATAAGAAGATACAGCGCTGCTTGTGCACTCAGGAAACTGGTAACAACAAGTACAAAAATTACTATTACGAACAGGGATGTATATATGGATACTTCGGTAACGAGAAAAGCGCCAAGGCCTGTCAATATAGCGACGGTAAGCAAAAGAAATGCTGATTCTGCTTTGATCTGTCCGTTTTCTGCTCTTATCATTTCACCGGAAGTTTATAAACCGCTTGCCATGTTAATGTAAGCCTTTTGCCTTATCCTTATATTTTTTGATAAGATCATCAATATTCTCTTTCCCGGCCTTTTCAATGTCTTTCATCTTTTCACCAGCGATTCTGTCAGCCTTTTTTTGAATCGTTCTATCCAGAAAAGACGAAACCCTGTCGGTGATAAAAACCAGTACAAAGGCCAGTACCAGACAAATAACAGTGATTAGAAGCAGATATCGTAATTCATTTCTGAAGGTAGATTTTCTTTTTACCCTTATTTTCTTACGTTTTACTTTCATGCATATCTAATCAGCAAAATGAGAAGAAGAAACTTCGAAAATCTGACTGCCTGAATATGCCTTTGCCAACTTTTTTTCCCTCATAAATCTGATAGATTCATATCTCTTGCTAAATTGTCCCACCAGGACGACATACCACTCTTCACCCTTTGTGTTATTAAACTCAATCCAGTATGCTTCCATCCCATCTGATCTTAACTTTACCGCAAGTCTCTCCGCGTTTTCCTTGTCGCGAAACGAACCGACCTGTACAGCGTACCGCGAGGCACTTGCCGTCTTTTCTGTCTTGCCTGAAACATCAATTTCTGTCTGTTGCTTCAACGTCCCACTCTCTTCAAACGCTCTGCTGCCCCCTTCAGGAGCGACACTCTTCTCCACGACAGGAGGTTCAACAGGGCTTCTGGCGGGATGACCGGCGACAGGTTCTTCCACCACTGGCTCAGATTCCTCCACAGGGAGGACAGGGAGGGCTATCTCCTTTTTGTCTGGCGCGACAATGTCAGTCTGCTGTTTTGATGATTCACTTCCTATGCTGATAACCTTCTTCTTGATGACAGGTTTCACAATAATGGCTTTGGTAAAAGAATCGCTGTCATGACTTACGGGCAGAATAGTGGTAAACCAGGGCAATTGCAGGTAACCCATTTGATACGAAACAGCAACGCTCAAAAGCATTAAGGCAATTAAAAGAATGCCTGACTTTACTGGCAAGGACTTCCCTTCTTTCTTTTTCCCTGAATCCTTCATGACAGGCGCGGATTTGTCTATCTTCTTTTTTTCGGAATTTTTCCTGAAAATGGCCGTCACGAATGTTGGAATCGACAGCAATCTACTCAAAAATGACCCTGCCAGCTTTTCCTTGTCTTCCGCAGCGTAGTAGTAATTATACTTGTAATAATCCTGACGGGTAAAATCAGGACTTATGTCTGCCTTAAGACCGTTAAGAACAATACCTATAACTTTTGCCTTGACATTATCAAGCTGAGCTTTCGCCCTCTTCAGAACAGCCCGGGCAATCTTACCTACGCGATACACCAGAATCACACTATCCACAACGGAAGCATAAATCGCTGCATCAGTCGCGGAAAGAAGTGGGGGCGCATCTAATAAAACCACATCATACTCAAATCTTGCCTCTTTAATCAATTCCACGAACCTGTGGGAACCGGCCAGTTCAGAGGGGTTAGGCGGGATTGTCCCACTTGTCAGGATATGAAGATTATCCATTCCGGGAGTCTTCATAATATCATCCATGCTCATTTTCCCTGTCATGATATCAGTAACACTCCTTTCCGCATCTTCCAGTGAGTAATTTCCTAATATCACATCCGACAGGCCGGGCATCAAATCAATGCCAAACACGCTTGCAATCACAGGCTTTCTCATGTCTCCATCAATAAGAAGGACTTTTTTGCCAGCCTGGGCCATGGTAACGGCGAGATTGATTACTGTTGTAGTTTTACCTTCCCTGGGAGAAGAACTGGTAAAGGCAATGGCCTTTATATTATTTTCCAGGATGGCAAAGCTCAAATTGGTTCTGAGAGACCTGTAACTCTCTGCCAGCGTCGATTTGGGTGCAAAATGCGATATAATTCGCGTATACCTCTCCGCGGTTTTGTCGTCTATATCAATCGAACTTTCATTAAGAATTGTTGCCTTGATATCACGAAGACTGACATGGGGAATAACCCCAAGAACATTAACACCTGTAATTTCTTCAACCTCTTCTATGGCGCCTACCGAGGTATCAAAAGTCTCCACCACAAACGCGAACACAAGACCCAGAATTAATCCTATAAGGGTCCCGACAGCGCCGGTTGCAGCTGTTTTTGGCGGATTTATGGGTGCAGTCGGTTCCAGGGCAGGTTTTACTATCTGAACCTCTTCAACTTTTTCGGCCTCCTGTATAAGCGATTCCTGATACTTCTTTTCTAACAGGGTATAAACCTCCCTGTTGACCGAAACCACTTGCTCAAGTCTCTCCAACTCCAACCCTTTTTCCGGCAACGCCATGATTTGACCATCTAACTCATCGATTCCCCGCTTCATATCCTTTATACTGACAGCAACAGTCTTTTCCTGGGAAGAAAGCTGGGCAGACATATTCTTTACTATTTCGAAGACCTGCTTATTTATTTCTACAATATGAGGATAATCCTCCGTATAAACGAGAAGCAGGGAATCTCTCTCTAACACGAGCTGAACAAGTCTGTCATTGAGGCTTTTATAAAGGCCTGAAGCCTCATTGATATAGAAACTGGTTTCTGAAGTCAGAGGTTTATTTTTAGCTCTTTCAAGATATTCCTGTACTTTTTTTATCTTTTGATAATCTCCCTCGGCTTCCTCACTGGCAACCTTTAAGGCTGCCATCTGATTTAACATTGTGGAAGTCTGGGCACTTAACGAAATCAGATTATTCTCTTCCCTGAATTTTCTGACCGCATCCTCGGCATCTCTCAATTTCTTTTTGACAACTGTCAACTGGCTCTCAATGAATTTTTTTGCCTCAAAGGTTCTCTTGTTGAGGTCACGGACATGCTGCTCTTTGTAAACCCGGGCTATGGTATTGGCTACCCGCTGGGCAAATACGGGGTCTCCCGTGGTTACCATTATATTAATAATGTTGCTGTAGCCTTCCTGCTCTGTTTCTACACTGTTTCTCAGGTTCATTAATCTGTCCTGATATTTTCTGTTGGCACGCACCTCTTCAGATGGAAGACCGGAAGGTATAAGATTGAGTCTCTTTGCGGCCTCCTCCATAATGTAATAACTTTTTATTATGGCGGCCTGTGTCTGCATATAATCTGTTTGAGACCAGGAAACAGTTTGAACATAAAGGCCTGTGACAGAGCCGCTTTGCTCAACCTTTACACTGGCTGCTGCCTGATACAAAGGATCGGGCTGCGATATAATCGAAAACAAAAAGCTGAAGCACCCCAGAGCAACAGTGGTGAAAACGATAATAAACTTTCTCCTTCTGATAACACGCCAGTAGTCCCGAAGGTTCAGATCATATTTTGTTGCCATATCGATAAAATTCCTTTGGCTGAGTAGTCAAATGTTCGACTATTTTTCTACCAGGTTGCTCAATAATTCACCTAATTAAGCTTGTTAAAACGAAGATGGGAAGCCGGGTTAAAATACGCGTCTCTGTACTCGCCGGGGTACAGCATATAATCCAGAAGCGGTATTGTATTTGCTATAAATTCATTAAGATCGCCTATCGCTGTTCTTGGGACATAAACCACATCTCCATCCTTCAGCGGAATATTCTGGGCCATATCCCCTTTCTTTAATATTTCATCAAGATTTGCGGCAAGTATAATCGGCTTCTCACGATTGTTCTCATAGCCCCTGATAATTTTTATATCCGAGTCCACAGCCACCCTCGTTGTGCTACCGGCAATGGAAATTGCCGACATAAGGTCACTGGCATCCTTAAGCCTGTATATGCCCTGGGAAGCAACCTCTCCAAGGACATATACCCTTTCTCCATACGTAGGCAGCTCCGGAACTGTTATGATATCGCCATTATCTACGATAACATTCTGACTGCTGTCACCTTTGAACATGACATCGTAAACATTGATGGTGTAACTTCTTCCCTTTCTTGCCACCTCCACCCGTCTGAGGTCCGCGTTGGCATACTCCTGACCTGAAATCGCTCCGCCCGCAGTAACAATCAAATCAAGAACCGTAATTTTCCCATCAAGGCTATAGCTGCCCGGCCCCGAAACTCGCCAGTCATATCTGTTGATTTGACCCATAAGCAGGGCGCTTTTGCTCTTGTATTCTTTTACAATAATCTCTATTCTCGGATGTCTGATGTATCTTTTTAATGCATTCGTCAGCATTTCATCCACTTCATGGGCTGTATATCCGTCCACCATCAAATCATCAACAAAAGAAAATGAGATCCTGCCGTCAGGACGCACTATAGTATCATATTCTTTAGAAACTTGACCCTCCGTGAATTTAATTATCAGCTTGTCACCAGGACCTATCTTGTACTCGGGAATACCTCGTCTCTCTGTAAACACACTGTTTTCAGTAACCTGGCTCATCCGGGCAACTTCTTCTCCCATCTCTTTTTTCCGCTGCATATCTACTTCTTCAGCTGCCTTTGAAGGCCTGAATTCCTTAACGGGTATCCCCCTTGCCTCGAAGGTACACGATGAAATAAACATAATAGAGAAACCTGCGAAAAGCGCCAGAATTATATTTACCGTCTTGCAAACCATCGCCTTTTCTCCTTAAAATTGTTCTCCAATAAGGACTTCTTCAAATAATTATTTTGAGACGTTTGTAAAACTTGCAACCGTCTCAAAACCCATCCAGGATGGGTTTCATAACATGTTAATTTTAAAATAAAATTTAAGGAATGCCGGATAACACCACCGCAAAACAAAATACACGCTCCGAGTTACTAAACCAAAAAATCGCAGGAAAAGCAATATTTATCTTGAATTTTATCTTGAATTCGGAAAGGTTATCATGTATGTCCACTACACGATTGCATGGATGTCATCTGCCCTGAGAAGGGCCGTAAAATAGATCTAACCGGTGCAAAATCTAAAATCTTATGCAGATGGGTTTCGTAACATGTTAATTTTAAAATAAAATTCGATAAAAACCTAAAAGAGCTTCCCCTCAAAGCGAGATCTTTTTTAAAGGTTTCAATGGGAAATCACACCAAACAGGTCGTTAAGAGAAAAGTTATGGTAAGATATTCCGATGTTATAAAAAAAGGCAGCACAAAAAGGGAATCCGAAGAAGAAGACCTGATGGATCCCGAAAAGACTAACGATTCTCTACGTTTCAGCACCTTAAAAGAATCCGGCATACCTTCTGATTTAAATCCTGTGCCCGCGCAAAAAGACACTGAAGACATAAAAAAACTTCACTCAACCATCGTGGATTATCTTGTAGAAGTCCAAGGTCGTTTAAAAAATGATGATCAGTTTGACATCATTCAAGCAATTGGTATCATAAACCACATCATAAACACGCCCGGCTTGATCGAAAGATTCTATCAGTTAACAGCCCTTTCCGGTGAGCGCAACGAAGAAGAAAACTACTTGATCCTGCATTTGGTCAACGTTCTGTCTTGTGCCCTCAAAATTGGCTCAGGTCTGAAATATTCCAAGGAAGAACTTCTCGAGCTTGGTCTAGCCGCAATCTTCTACGACATAGGATTCTTCAAAATACCGGAAAGCGTAATAGAAAAAAAAGGGAAGCTTACAACGGCCGAAATAAACGCTATAAGAAGTCACATTGAAATCGGGAAAAACATCCTGTCTCAGTTTCGGACCGAACATCCAATGCTGGCCCGTGTCGCCCTTGAACACCACGAAAGAGAAGACGGAAGTGGTTATACGAAAGGGTTAAAAAAGGATGAAATATGTGAATATGCAAAAATAACAGGTCTGGCTGATACCTTTGATGCCATGATTCGCAACCGCCCTTATAGAAAAGCACTCGCGCAACATTTTTCCGTTAAAGAACTTGTTACATCAAAGAATTCCATGTTTTCTTCAAAAATTATCAAGGTTTTTCTCGAGGAAATAGGTATTTTCCCTGTCGGAAGCTATGTCCGGCTCAATAATATGGAAATAGCCAGAGTAGTTGAAAACAGTAAGATCCACCCGCTGAAACCAACCGTTAAACTGATCATTGACGACCAGGGGGAAAATGTGCCCGGAGAAACCATAATCACCCTTGAAAATCATCCTCTTTTATATGTCACAGCGGCCGTTGACAGAGAAGACCTTCCTTCGGAACAGGTTGTTTAGGCTGCAGATACCCCACAGGGAATGCCCTTGGGGCACTGAAGGCTATCAGTAAAAGAGGTTTTCACATAGCCCTCATTTTTGCTCAATTCTGGTCATTGCGAGAACCAGGTAAGCTTTTACTTGCTATAGATAATTAGAGTTTTAAGACTTTCTTGTCATGTTGATAAGTTGACAGACTCTCTTCAGATAAAGCTCCCAGACTTTGAAACCCCGAGAAGACACGAAACTCTGTCTCAATATTTCCGGCCTTGGAAACAGTGTCTCAAGGATGGAGTAAATCCGCACCCGTAACCCTCTGTCAGGGGAGAAGAGAAAAAGGGCGGCCCATAAGGGCAGGGATCCGTTTTTTAGTCTTTCTTTCAGCAGTCTCCTTTCCAGAAAGTGTAGTCTTTCCAACTTCAATGCCCGGCTGACTTCCGGTGGGAAGAAAAAATCAAACAGATAGCGGATCAGGAAAAAGATATATGAAACAGATTTTTCCTGGCCCATATATCGGATTCGATTAATGAGCGCTTCCCAGTCAGACTTCTTCCAGCCGGCGAACAGACTTTTGATATCCACCAGCCAGATCATTCTCTCCGCATTGTGTTTGAGTGCGTGAAGGCTCAAGATTATAACCTGATCATATTTGTTTAAAGACAGGACTTCCTCGCCCTCAAAGTCCATGATCCTGACATTCGTATAGAAATGACTCTGTCCCCGGGCAAGAATAAACTTTCGCGCCCCAATGCGTTCAGCTCCTAAAATGTGGGAGTGAAGATCGATGGTGGTGCGCCTCCTTCGGAAAGTACCCGGATAAGCAGGATCGCTCCGGTAGCCCAGGGCGGTCAGTGTCTGGATAATTTCCCCGTGATCCCTGCCGGGTATCCAGAGATCGATATCAGTTAATTGCCTCAAACCAATATCATGATAGACCTGTTTCAAAAGAATTATTCCCTTCAGAGGAACAACCTTTATCTTTTTCTGATTGAGCTGATGGAGAATTTCTTTGAAATCATGGAGCAGCTTGAGGTTAAAAACAACATTTCCGTGGTAGAGATTTCGAAGCGTTTCTACCTGCCGCTTATTGAGGATATCCGACAGATTTGATTTAGTGAGACTTTTATAGAGAAAACCGGCCAGTCCTTCGTCAAAGGCCTTACCGATCAAATGGTCCACATCCACACACCGGAGCATAAGGCGTCGCAATTTCTGCTGTTGATACAAGTCAGGATCTAACTCGGCTGAACAGGCCAGTATTTTCTGTTCAAGAGAAGTCATTCAAAGGCGCCTCACCCCGTCTGATACATGCATCTGGTTGAGGAAGAGCTCCCTCATCCACAAAGAGGCGGAAAGGCCGCCGGATAAACCACTCGGTTTTGCCCGGCAGGAGACGCCCTATCACATGTCCTGCCATGAGAAGCTGGAACTCCACTCCGTCGGAACGGCTGAAAGAAAGAACCCGCATACGCATTCCATCCGGCAACCATCGCCTGAACAGTCCCGCTTTAGCCAAACGATGATAGGCAGGATTCAGAAAGGAAGATATCACCGAATCGATGTTGCAGAAAAATCTGACTGCGGACGCATATAACAGGCCCCTTGTTCCACCATATATTGCCAGAAGCCGATTCCTCCTTCGCGCGCGGACCACACGCCCGACAATACGATCAGGGCTTAGTGACCAGGGGTCGGCATCTTTGTTATTGTCGCCCTGCGTCATTAACCCATGGTCGGAGATGGAAATAACCCTGTGAACAACCATGTCGTTGCTGCCCGGTGGGGAAAATACGATGACATCTCCACGTCGAATCTGATCACCTTCGCCCGGCGATACATGCATTATGTCAGACACCTTCAAAACAGGGTACATGCTTGAGCCGGTGTAAACCATTTTTTTGGGGGCATATCCGGTCATGTCAGAGAACCTTTTCCATCTCGTCCCAGAAACAACCGTTAAGGCTGTTTCGGAGAATATAAGCAGGGACAGTCCTGGCCATATTACTCGCGTTATCAAAAATTTTCTTCTTTATGTCTGTCTTTTCTTTCCTATCCATGTGCCACCAGACTGGATTAATTGCCTCCGTACAGGAATCATTAATACGCACAGCCGCCTGTCCCTGGCCTATGGGAACAATTTTATCGGAGGCGGCCTGTTCTATAAAAAAAATCGCGGCAAGGGGGACATGATATTGGATATTCCAGATCTGTTCCGATCCATGCCAGAGGTGATCGCTCCATGTGGGAACGGGATGAGCAAGGTATCTGTTTTGATCATCCAGCACGACAAGGGACTGATCGTCACTCAAGGCACGCCAGTGTGGTGGAAGGCGGCGAGACAGGGTGGATTTCCCCGCGCCTCCCGGACCGGCAAGCAACACCCCGCTCCCGTTTCGCTCTGCGAGAGCCCCATGCAGAATAAGCCCGCCGGAATCGAACGATCTTAAATATATGCCGTAAAGGGCAGTCCACATTTTTATAATGTCAAGTTCATGCCTGCGGGAATGTCCGATCTCACAAACGATATCCGGTATTCCCTTATGTGTCCAGAGTCTGAGAGCCCCGAAATCCACGCCACTCCACCCGTCAGTTGGAAGATCTGTCTTTATCCTCGAGAATATGAGGGGATTCAGCTCATTACCTTCGTTTTTCTTCCAACGCCCCTGAACAAAGAACATCCCGATACTGCCGCGGCTCATATCCCGATCGTCAGGATTAAGTCCGATAATCGTGGCGAATTTTTCTACCCATGACCTTGTGTCCGGAGTGGCCATAAAGGACCAGCAGGCGCCGTTGCCCAGTTTCAGAAGGAACTGTGTGTCGGATGTTTTATCTTTCAAACTCAATTTGACCTTGTTTTATGCTGCCAGACTTCCAAGGCTGCAACCTCCTGAGGCAGATGCCCCTGCCCGGCATCTCCCTGTGGCGGATGACCCATTATTGCAATTTAATGGGGCGGGTCCTCCGACAGTCGATCCGAGGCTGCATTGATTGGTAGCGTAAACTCCCGATTTACAATTGTTTTTCCCCTCGGCCCTGTCTTCCATGGCGAAATCTATCAGGAGAGGCTTCTCATAATTCATGGCATTTCCTCCTTTTTTAAACGTGTCTCCGGGAAAAGCCCCTTGCTGGTTGCCTCCTGGCAGTACCAGAAGGGAGCCCAGAGATTTTTGTTCAGGTAGTAATTCTGAGCTATACAGTTTCCCAGACAGATACTCTTTAAAAGACATTTCCCGCAAATACCCTCGAGACGATCAGGGAGACCCTCGCGAAGTTCCCGGAGTATGGGAGATGTGCGTAGGATGTTTTATCTTTCAAACTCAAACTGACCTTGTTTCATGTTGCCAGACTTCCAAGGCTGCAACCTCTTGAGGCAGATGCTCCTGCCTGGCATTTACCTGCGGCGGCTGACCCATTCTTGCAATTTCCTGGAACGGGCCCTCCTCCCACATCCGATCCAAGGCTGCATTTATTAGCGGCGGAAGCCCCCGATTTACAGTTGTTTTTCCCCTCGGCCCTGTCTTCCATGGCGAAATCTATCAGGAGAGGCTTCTCATAATTCATGGCATTTCCTCCTTTTTTAAACGTGTCTCCGGGAAAAGCCCCTTGCTGGTTGCCTCCTGGCAGTACCAGAAGGGAGCCCAGAGATTTTTGTTCAGGTAGTAATTCTGAGCTATACAGTTTCCCAGACAGATGCTCTTTAAAAGACATTTCCCGCAAATACCCTCGAGGCGGGCAGGGAGACCCTCGCGAAGTTCCCGGAGTATGGGAGAATTGTTCCAGACATCGTCGAGGCGATCAATATCCGCATGCCCGAAGACAAGCTCGGGCACCGTCTCACCGATGCCACACAGAGAATATGAGCCATCGGCAAGGACACCGAGAATGCCAAAAATGCCGCACGTGTTACATCCGGCGCCGTTATTTCCAAACATTTTTCCCAGAGGACGGAAGGCAGGCGGATGATCAAAGGTGAGCGGCAGGCTTGTGGAAACGGAGAGGGTATTTTCAACCCATTGCCCGAGTTCCACAAGTTCCTCTATGCCCAGAGTTTCCCCTGCCTCGTGCATCTGTTTTCCTCTTGCCACGGGTTGCAGAACATTAAATTTGACGGAACCTGCCCCCACTGATTCCGCCAGGCGCACAACCGCCTCGATCTCGTCTCTGTTACAACGCGCCACCGTCATGATGATCTGGGGTTTAATGCCGGCATTTACGAGATTATTGATTCCTTCAATAGTTTTTTCAAAGCATCCGGAAACGCCGCGCATCCACTCGTGGATTTTCGCGTCCGCGGCATCGAGGCTCACCGCCACGAAAGGATCGTTGCATGACACCATCATTTGAGAGAGTTCGCTGGTGCACAAAAGACCGTTGGTCTCCACAACCAGCCTGAGCTTTCCGGCGCGAACCTCCTCCAGGATTTCACGAATTTGCGGGTGGAGTAAAGGCTCGCCGCCGGTCAGCTTGACCGTTGACAACCCCAGCGGTCTGGCCTGCTCTACTATGGACTTGAAAAGGTTCAGGGAAAGGCTGGGATGAGTATGAGTATCATCCTGATATTTCGGGGCAAGCCAGCAATGACGGCAGCGAAGATTGCACCCCTCCGTCAGGTAAAAGTAAATCTGATTCAGGGAAAATTTTCGTTCTTCTTTTATGACTGTCATTTTATTCACTGTCCACCGTCCACTGTCCACTATTCACTGTTCACTATTCACTATTCACTGTTCACTATTCACTATTCACTGTTCACTATTCACTGTTCACTGTTCACTATTATTACAGGGAAGTTTTCCGCCCTCTTTTAAAAAATCCCTCAGGCACGCGTCAGGACTTGGATGATTTACCTGACCTGTAATCGTATAGGCCAGCGCGGGGCAATTACCGGTGCAATAAGGGATGTAATCGCAATCCCTGCAAAAATCGAAATCACCGAGGGGAATATTATGTCGACTCCTCAGCCGTTTCAGTTCGGGATGATTCTGCCAGATTTCTTTGAGATCACTTTTGCCCACGCGCCCCAACTCTATATGGCTTAACTGGGCGCATGGAACTATTGCGCCGTCTGCGCGGACCGCAAGACTGCTAGTATGGCAACCGCATCCGGTAAGATATCCTCCCCCGGGAAGGCTCTCTTTACCTTCACGACGGGCCTGTTCCATCATCATCCAGTTTATCGCTTCAGCCAGAGGGCCTGCCGTAGCGCCAATTCGCCCGTTGTACTTCCTGTTCAGAGTCAAGAGACTTTCCATGGCAAGGGTTCGTTCGGGAACGGTAAGTTGAACCTCTTCGGCATTTTCCCGGCAGAGTCCCATAAAAGAAACCGCATTGGTTGTGAATTCAGGAAAATCGAAGTCTTCCAGTAAAAACCGGGTTATTCCCTCAAGCTTATGGACGTTCTCTTTATGAATGGTAACTCTTACAGATACCGGAACACTATGTTTCCTTAAAATTTCAATTCCCTTCACAGCCCTGGAGAAACTGCCCTTGCCTCTGAAAACATCGTGTGTCGGGGCATCAGAACCATCAATGGAGACCTGAACACCATCACAGCGGTGAGTTGAAGCTAAGAAAATCGCCATCTCGTCTGTAATCAGTGTTCCGTTGCTCAATATATTGAAGCGCATCCGGTTTTCGACGATTCCTTCAATGAGTTCAGGCAAGTCCTTCCGGTAAAAGGGCTCCCCCCCTTGAAGGCAGACTGTCATAATCCCGCAGCGATTCAGCTCCTGAAAGAAATCCAGCCATTCTTCCGCAGGCAGATCCCGGCTGACATCCCCCTCGCTGCTGAAATGAGAGCAGTATTTGCACCGCAGGTTGCAACCATTTGTAATATCTAAATCCAAAGACCTCGGGGTGCTCATTATCCTCATAAGATATTATCCCCCGGCAATTTCAAAACCGGCCAGGCCCCGTTCTGTAAGCTCCCGAATTAACTCCTTGAGATCATTTTCCGCCTCTTCGGGCACATCCTCACATTCTCCACGCAGCTTTTCCAGTATGTCGTTTAATGTGTAAGAGCCGTCAAGGAGTTTCCATATAAAAACACCCGTTGGATTAAGACCCATACCTTTGCCGGTGTCAGGGTCAAAGAGTATTGCCCAGTCATCGAATTCCTCGCGAAGTACGATTAAGGGATTGGCCACCGGCCTGGTTTTCTCTGTTATTATCATATGTTTCCCTGTTGACTCCTTCATACAATCTAATCAACATCCCGTACAGCCTGTTTGACAATCTCAGGATCAATAACCTTTGCCTTTAAAGCAAATCCTGTCATAAGGCTCGTGTCGCAAATGTTGTTTATCACCCTGGGTATTCCACCCGTATAAGAGTATATCTCATTCAGTGCCTGTCGATTAATTATACTGCCATCTGAACCGGCCTTTTTGAGGCGGGCATCTATATATTTTATTGTTTCATCAAGATTCAAAGAATTCAAATGATATTTTAAGGCAATCCTCTGATTCAGTTGTTTAATATTCTTAACGATAGCCCTCAGCTCCGGCTGACCAAGCAGGATAATGGTCAGCATGAACATGTCATTCAGCTGGAAATTCAGCAACAACCGTATTTCTTCAAAGGTTGCAGTGGAAATCAAATGTGCTTCGTCAAATATCAGCAGTGTCATCTTGTCATTCCGGAGGTTCTCCAGCATTCTTTCATTCAATAATTTCAAGAGGGAAGACTTTGGCAAATCCATATCCGGATCCAAACCAAGACTGTGGAGAATTTCTCTCAAGAAATCTACAGGCTCAAGAGTCGGATTGGTCATTAATCCTATATCAAACTTTTCATCAGGAAGCTGCTGTATCAGCACCCTGGTCAACATCGTTTTTCCACTGCCAATCTCCCCGGTAATCAAGACTATACCCTTGTTCCTTTCTATCGCGTACAGGAGCCGGGATAGCGCCTCTTCGTGCTCGAGAGAATAATACATAAAGGCCGGATCCGGAACATTTTCAAAGGGGAATTTCTTAAGACCCCAGTATTCTAAATACATTTCAGCACTCCTTCAATAGCCAGGTATATTTCCGCGAAACAAAGCCTGTAATAATAGCTTGAAAGCTTGTACGGATCCCTGATATCATCCACGTCACCGCTGTTCAACTGAGTGCAGCCACTGGAAAATGATTTTAAGAGAAAGGTCTTCTCTTTTGCTTCAGGATAGTTTTCAATGATCGTCTTCCGTTGCTGGTGCTCCATCACAAGTATCATGTCGGTTTCAGCGACCATATCCAAAGTCAACATCCTCGATTTATGACCGTAACCATTAAACCCCTTTTCTTCCAGAATATCAACAGCTCCTGGATCACCCGGGGCTCCTTCCATATCAAAAAGGGAAGCCGATGACACCTCGATGTCGCCGCGGCCATTCTCCTCTCCCCTTTTCCTGAATACGCGCTCCGCCATAAAGCTCCGGCAGATATTGGCGGTGCAGACAAACAGAATTTTCATAAACCTATTTCCTGTTTCCGGTGTATTCCAGGGCCTCTTTTACATCCTGTTTTAATTCAGGATCCGTCAGAACATTCCTTATCTCGGTTTTTGCTCTGGTAAGAGTGTACTCTACCCCCTCCTTGATATTTACTTTAATACCCTCGACGAGGACCGGGTCTGTAACTATCTGGCGTATTGTATTTGCGGCATTTCTCTGGGCATAATCTATCATTTTTTTGCCACCATAGCTGATAAAACTGAAACATATAAGAACCGTTATGATGACTACAATCCCCCAGGGAACAGCCCTTGCAAATTCCCTTACAAAAACACCTTTTGTCCCGTTGTCTCTGTTCTCTTCCATTTCCCAATCCTCCTTTCATAATATATCTCCTGGCAGTCTAGCAAATCCGTGAAAATAATCAAGAATAATAATAAAAGGCGAATTGACCCTGGTAAAACCCGAATTAAGGGTTTTTGGGATATTCCTTCTTGAAGACCAAAGGAATGCTGTGATAAGAAGACATCCGTATCAAAATGAGATTTTCAGATCAAGGAGGCTATGCCCCGGGATGCGGGAAGTTGATATCATCATATCAGGAGGAAGAATCCTCACGTCGGACGAAAAAGATTCTATCATTCACAGCGGCTCTATCGCCATAGATGGAGATACGATTGCTGGTATCGGCCGGTCAGAAGATATGGAAACGCGATTTTCAGGCCGCAGGACCATAGACGCTCGCAATTGTCTGGTCATGCCCGGCCTCATAAACAGCCATACCCACGCGGCCATGACATGCTTCAGGGGTATAGCTGACGACATGGAGCTGATGGACTGGCTGAACAATTACATATTCCCCGCCGAGGCCAGAAATGTTGATCCGGAACTGGCCTTCTGGGGCAGTATGCTCGCGTGCGCTGAAATGATAAAATCGGGGACAACGACCTTCTGTGACATGTATCTGTTCGAAGATGAAACCGCCCAGGTCGCCCGCCAGGCCGGGATGCGGTGCCTCCTTGGAGAAGCACTCTTTGATTTTCCCTCGCCAAACGCAAAAAACCCTGAGGATGGATTAGCGTACACTCGCATGCTTATCGAGAAGTGGGCCGAAGACCCCCTTGTCAATATTATGGTTGAACCGCACTCACTGTACACATGTTCCCCCCAACTTATTAAAGACGCCAAGGCGCTGGCTGATCAATACAACGTCCCCTTCGCAACTCATTTACTTGAGAACAAAGGGGAAGCAAAGCAGTTGAAGGAGAAGCTCGGCAAAAGGGCAACCGCATTTTTAAGGGATATCGGCTGTCTCGATGAACATTTTTTCGCCTTCCACTGTGTTTGCATGGATGAAGAAGACATAAAGATCTTCGCCGATCACGGCTGCAAGGTAGTTCATAATCCCGAAAGCAATATGAAGCTGGCTTCCGGGGCCGCGCCCATATCAATCATGCTGGAACATGGCATCACTGTCGGGCTGGGAACCGATGGCTGCGCCAGCAACAATAATCTCGACATGTTCGGTGAGATGAGCACGGCCGCAAAGCTTGAAAAGGCCGAAAAGCTCGACCCCACGGTGATGTCCGCGAAAACAGTAGTGCGAATGGCAACTCGAAACGGCGCCCGGGTGCTGGGGATGGGAGATATCACAGGATCATTGAAGACAGGCATGAAGGCGGATATTATAATTATCGACCTGAACAAACCCCACCTTACTCCGATGTATGATGAATATTCCCACATCGTCTATGCCGCGGGAGGATCAGACGTGGAGACTGTGGTTATAAACGGCAGGGTAGTGATGGAAAACCGCAGGCTTCTTACAATCAACGAGGATGAAGCCATGCAGAGGGTGAGAAAGATAGCGGAGAGGATTAAAAGAAGTCTGGGAATATAGGGTCCGGGCGCTAAGCTGTGTTCTCACTATACTGGGAGTCTTTAGCCTCCACTCATTACCTTGGACAGCTGAAGTCGCCCCTGCCGGCAAGGTTCCGGTGACCTTCAACCCGAAACTCAAAACTTTTCTCTTTTATGTGTAAAATTTGTTATAAATTATTGACATAACAGCTACTCTTATAATAGGAATGGCTTTGCCGGACAAAAATAGTGAACAGGGACGACTTCAGTCCCTGCCCGTACAACAAAAAACACTGGGTGGTTTTTGATACCTGATCAGTTGCCGGGAATAAATCGTACAGGAGATAAGCATGGAAATAAGGAGGGTATGCGTTTTGGGTGCAGGTCTGATGGGCAGCGGCATCGCCCAGGTCTGCGCGCAGGCGGGTTATGATGTCTCCATGAGAGACATCGAACAGCGTTTTATTGACGGCGGTATGAACACGATAAAGAAAAACCTCAGCCGCGACGTGTCAAAGGGGAAAAAGACACAGAAAGAGGCAGATGCCATCATCGGAAGGCTTAAGCCCACTCTGGATCTGAAAGAAGCTGCCTGTGACGCCGATATAGTGGTCGAGGTGGTTATAGAGGTAATGGATGTAAAGAAGAAGGTGTACTCCGAGCTGGAAGAGATAGTGCCGGACCGGTGTCTCTTTTTCACTAACACATCCGGCCTCAGCATCACGGAGATAGCATCAGTTACAAAAAGACCGGATAAATTCATAGGCACCCATTTCTTCAATCCCGTGCCGGTCATGCGTCTTCTGGAAATCATAAAAGGTTATGAAACATCCGAAGAAACACTGGAGATCGCGAAAGGATGGGGGGGAAAGATCGGTAAGGAAGTCATTATCGTAAAGGAAGCGCCCGCCTTTGCCGTAAACAGGGTACTGTGCACCATGCTGAATGAGGCGTTCTACACCCTGGGCGAAGGAATCGCAAGCGCGGAAGACATAGACAAGGGGATGGTATTGGGATGCAACCACCCGATCGGACCTCTGGCGCTCTCCGATCTTGTTGGCCTGGACACACTTCTGCATGTAATAGAGGGGCTCCACGAAGAGCTGGGTGACAAATACAGACCCGCTCCCCTATTAAAACAGCTGGTAAGGGCACGGCGATACGGCAGGAAAACGGGAAAAGGCGTGTATGACTACAGCAAATAACAGGGATAATTTGTTAACAAACAACAGGAGGAAAAAATGGACTTTGAACTGCCCGAAGAAATGAGGATGTTACAGGATATGGCGTACAAATTTGCCCAAGCAGAAATAGCGCCTATCGCGGAGGAATGTGACAAGGAAGAAAGATATACCCCAGAGATTCGGAAGAAAGGTGCGGAAAACGGCCTTGTCTGCGCGTGGGTACCGGAAGAATACGGGGGATCAGGCGTTGGAATACTGGGAAACGCCCTGGTAACGGAACAGGTCTCCAGGGTTGACATGGGTGTCGGCCTCAATATAGTGGCGGCCGGTTTTGGATGTGAAGCGATTTATTACTTCGGGACGGAAGAACAGAAGAAAAAATATTTGCCTCCTGTGTGCAGGGGCGAGCAGGTGAGCGCGGGCGCATATACGGAACCGAACGCCGGAACAGACGTGGCAGGATATGGAACAAGGGCTGTAAAAGACGGTAGTGACTATATAATCAACGGGAGCAAGATGTTCATTACGAATGGAACCGTCTGCGACTGGATGGTATGCCAGTGCATCACAAACCCTGACGCCAAGACACATCACAAATTCAGCCAGATAATAGTGCCTTCCGACACCCCCGGCATCACGCGAACCAAGATTCACGGCAAGATGGGAATCAGAGCCAGCGATACCGCTGAGATCTCCCTCGAAGATGTCCGGGTGCCCCAGGAAAATCTTATCGGTGAAGAGGGAAAAGGGTTTCACCAGTTAATGCATTTCTTTGATATAACGAGGATCATGGTAGCCGCGCAGGCGCTCGGAATTTCTCAAGGCTGCCTCGATGAAGCCGTAAAGTATTCCAAGGAAAGAACCGCTTTCGGTAAACCGCTCGGCACCTTTCAGATTACAATGCAGAAGCTGACAGAGATGGCGATCAGGGTAGAAGCCTTGAGGAACCTCGTTTACAAAGCCGCGTGGTCAGCGGACTCGGGTCACCCTGATTTTCACCTCGGAGCAATGGCCAAATATTACGGTGGTCAAACCGCAGTATTCTGTGCTAATGCCGCCGTTGAAATCCATGGAGGATATGGCTACATAGAAGAATACAAAGTACAGAGGTGGTACAGAGACGCCAAGATACTTGAGCTGTACGAAGGCACAAAAGAAGCTGAAATCATGACAATCGGCAGGATTTTGTAATCCAGGTAATGCGGAGCTGGTGGCTTCTTCCCGATATTAGAGAAGGAGCCACTTCCCCAATATACGGAAAATCAATATAAGAACTATAGAGAGGTAAAAGACATGGCCCTTACAAAAGCGGAACTCGCCAGGAATGTGCATGCCTGCACGGGATTCTCAAAAGAAAAGAGCGTAAAAATAGTGGAAAGCACACTCGAACTTATGAAGAAGGAACTGGAAGAGGGAAGGGACATCCTTATATCCGGATTCGGCAAGTGGTCGGTCAAGGCGAAAAATCCTCGCAGAGGCCGAAATCCCCAGACAGGAAAAGAGCTGACGCTGGACGCGCGCCGGGTGGTCACCTTCAGATGCTCCAGAAAATTGAAAGACGGCGTGGATTCCTGAAGCTCAAGCTTATTCCCATGCGCATAAAACATCACAACAGATATGTTGGGAATACGCTTGTCAGGCAGATACACCACGAACATCCAACGTGCCGGCCGGTATGTCACCTGTAGCACAATGAATGGCAAAACGGAGGGTGACAAATGGGTCATTCCGATAAAAAAGACACTAGTTTCCATAGCTTCCTTGACGCTGAGATCGTAAAGAAAGACAGCGCGGAGAAGATCATGGAAAGCAGTGTCACCCTCCCCGTTGAACCCTCCCGGGAGGAGCTGGAAAGAAAGTCCCTGCTGTCGCCCCGGCTGTTCAAACATCAGGATCTTACAAAACCCCCTAAATCTTCTCCCAGGATAAACAAGAAAAAACTTACCAACATCATAAATCACATTAACTTCACCAACGGATACCTGTGGACCCACCTGAAAGATCCACGGTATGAAGAAGATATCTTCGTACGCGCCTGTCCACAGCCATGCATGGGAGAAACGATAACCTGTCAGTGGTCAAAAGAAAACACAACAGGTTTTGAGAACTATCATTTTCTGAATCTGCTGATTGACAACGGCATATCGGCAATAATAATGCCGGCAAAGTTGTTAAATATCAGCAGGGACTGTTTTACAATTCACATGCCTGATACAGGCTATGTCCTTGGAAAACGACAGGCCAGGCGATACACATGCCACGAGGTTACCGCCGAGCTCAGTCAAAGCGGGTTTCTGGCCAGAGGCGATCTGCTTGATTTCAGTCCCCTTTCTTTCCGTATCAAAGTTACACCTGACTTTGGCGGGTCTTTTCACTGGTTGAATCAGGATGAACCACTTACCCTTAATCTATACCGGGATCAAAGGGTCATCTTCTCCGGCTCTTGCCGGTTTATTCACCAGACGGGTAACATGTCCGCTAAAGAAATCGTGGTCGCCCCTCTGGTGGGACAATTCAACCGTTTTAAGGGCAGAAAGATACGCAGCCCCAGGATGCGACTAGCGCCGTCGTCCAGCATAAGCTTTGAACATCCCCTTTCCGGGAAGGGGATGCAGCGTGACATATATGATATCTCCGTTACCGGGTTCTCGGTACACGAAAGAAACGATGAGGCTGTTCTGATCCCTGGCATGATCATCTCTAAACTCAATATAAACTACTCAGGCGCAATAACCATGCCGTGTACCGCGCAGGTCCTGTACCTTCGAAAAGAAAAAAAAGGTCTGTTCCGCTGCGGCCTGGCAATCCTGGACATGAATGTCACCAATTACGGGAGGCTGAGTAATATACTGGGTAACATTACGGACGTGAACTTTCATGTCTGCGACGAAACAGGTATGGACGCCCTGTGGGAGTTTTTTTTCGAAACCGGCTTCATTTATCCCGGGAAGTACAATTTTATCGAGCGCCACAGGAATGATTTCAAGGAAACTTATCGCAAGCTATATCAGGACAAACCTGAGATTTTCACTCACTTAAACTATCAGGAAAACGGTCAGATATACGGTCACGTTTCCATGGTAAAGGCTTATGAACGCTCATGGATGGTTCATCATCTTGCCGCAAGACCGGTGCCGGGGACCAGAAAACATACGGGAGTCCCCTTCTTGAGACAGATAATGCACTACTTTGAGGGGTTCTATCGGCTGCCGGCCTTTAAAATGGACTACTGGATTTGTTATTACCGCTCCCAGACCAAATTCATGGATATGTTCTTTGGAGATTTTGCAAGACATTTCAGGAGCCCAAGAGGCTGTTCACTGGATCTCTTCGCGTACAAGAACCATCCAACGGTGTCTCCGCAGGGACAATTCCCCGACGGGTGGCTGTTGAGGAAATTTGAGACCTCCGATCTGTTCGAACTCGAACGCTTCTACAGGAACAGTTCCAACGGACTGCTTCTCGATATACTTCGCCTCGGACACGAGGCCTCCGGTGATGAATCACTGGAAGAACTGTACAAACGTTACGGATTAACAAGAAAATGTAAGGCATATTCCCTCACCTATATGCACGAATTGAAGGCTGTTCTTATCGTAAACCAATCAGATCTGGGCCTTAATCTGTCCGAACTCCTGAACGGTATCAAGATCATAATAACCGATTCGGCATCTTTGCCCTGGGACATATTGTCCAGCGCGGTCTCCCGCCTGACAGAGGTATATACAGTCGAAAAAATTCCTCTTCTGATATATCCCCACACATATCTGGAGAACGAGGATATATCGTATGAGAAACAATATATAATGTTTATCATGGATATGCAGTATGGAAAAGATTTTCTGGACTACATGAAGGGAAGACTGAAGGCAAAGATCAGGCTCCTCATCAGATTCCTTATCAGGAGATACCTGACAAAATGAATGATACCCCGCTTTATAACATAAGGATCATAAAGATCTTCATAGAATATATAAACAAACAACATCCTGGAACAGACATTGACCCCATTCTGGAATACGCGGGGATTGCCAACTATCAGATGGAAGATGCCGGACACTGGCTTACACAGGACCAGGTTGATCGCTTCTACGAGATTATCGTCCGCAAGACAGGCAACACCAACATCGCCCGAGAAGCGGGACACTATTCCGGCCTCTCCAAGGCAGGTCTGCCCGTACAGCAATACGCCCTCGGGTTTATCACCCCCGCGACCGCATACGCGGTGATGGAGAAATTGTACAACCAGTTAAGTCGTGCGTGCACACTCACCACAAAACGACTTGACAATAACAGGATTGAAATAACAGTAACCCCGAAAGAGGGCGTTGTCGAAAAACCCTACCAGTGTGAAAACAGGATGGGAACATTTGAGGCAGTGGCCAAGATGTTCACAAACCAGTTTGCCGAGATTGACCACCCTACCTGCATGCACAAAGGGGATAGCGCCTGCACATACATCATCACCTGGGAACAGGCCCCTTCATTCATATGGAAGCGCATACGCAATTATACGAGCATTCTCAGCGTCATATCGTGCCTCGGCCTCTTTTTCATACTGCCGGTCGTGTACTGGATAATCCTGACGCTTTCATGCTCCCTGTTTGTAACAGGCATTTCCGCTTACTCGGAACACATGGAGAAGGAAGAACTTCACTCAAAACTCAAAAACGACAGCGAAATAGCCGGCGACTTTCTCGAACAGACCAATGCCCGCTATAACACCGCCCTGCTTATACAGGAGATAGGCCAGGGCACATCCGGCATACTGAATCCCGATCAACTCCTCTCCTACACTATGGATGTCCTCCGGAAGCGCCTAGGTTTCGACCGCGGAACGATCATGCTTGCCGACGAAGAGCGGCTTCATCTTGTATACGCCTCGGGATACGGATACAGCCCCGACCTGGAAGACTTGGTGCGACATACAATGTTCCACCTGGACAAGCCCGATTCGCTCGGACCGTTTGTCGTGGCATTCAGGGAACAGAGGCCTTTTCTGATAGACAATATCGATAAAATCAAAGAGGGTGTTACGTCGAAGACACTCGAATTTATGAAAATGCTGAGAGTAAAATCGTTTGCCTGCGTGCCCATAATATATGAAGGAAGGTCAGAGGGAGTACTGGCCGTGGAGAACCGGCAGACAAAAAAGCCCTTCAGTCAGAGCGATATAAACCTCCTTATGGGTATAGCGCCCCAGATCGGTATCAGCATGAACAACGCCAAGACCTACCAGAAAATCAGACAGAGCGAGGAACAGTTCAGGGCCCTGGGAGAGAACGCGCCCGACATCATCTATACATTGGATGCGGATGGGGCATTCAACTACATCAATCCCGCGTGGAAGAACATACTGGGGTACGAAAAAGAAGAAACTATAGGGAAATATTTTATAGACTTCGTCGAAAAAAAAGATGTCAGGCGTTTTGCACGGCATTTCGAACAGGTAAGAAGCGGCAAGGAAACCATCAAGAGCTTTACGGGTGTGCTTCTTACCAGAGATGGCAGTGGGCGCCTCTTCAATATAAGCTGTTCTCCAAACCTTTGTTCAGCAGGTGAAGTGTCCGGGGCGATAGGAACCATAAAGGATATTACCGACCTTGAGAAGAGCGTGGAGGTGCTCAAGACATCCCTGCAGAGCACCATCGACGCTATGGCGGTTATTGTGGAATCGAAAGATCCTTACACGTCCGGCCACCAGAAAAGGGTAATGGATATCGCCGTTGCCATTGCCGAAGAGATGAATCTCGAGGAAGATAAAATCAGCGGCATTCGTATGGCCGCCATGATCCATGATATAGGAAAAATAAATATTCCGGCGGAAATCCTCAGCAAACCCGGAGAACTGACCGATATCGAATTCAGCATGATAAAAACCCATCCTGAAGCAGGCTACAATATCTTAAAAAATATCGAATTCATGTATCCGGTCGCCCAGATCGTGCGCCAGCATCATGAAAAGCTGGATGGTTCGGGTTACCCAGGCGGGCTTTCCGGTAATGACATCCTGATGGAATCAAGGGTTATGGCAGTCGCGGATATAGTGGAGGCCATGGCAACTAACAGACCCTACCGGCCATCCCTCGGTATAGCCGAGGCATTAAAGGAGATACGGCAGGGCAGAGACACCATCTATGATCCGGAAGTTGTGGACGCCTGTCTGAAGCTCTTCGAAGAAAAGGGATTTTATCTCGAACAGGTGTGATCCAGGGTTAGCCCCTCACAGGTTTCTTCCCCTTGCAAAGTATCATGGCGGTATAGGTAAAGCTCCTTGGATCATAAAGAAATCTCTCGAATTCTTCAGAGAAGGTACTGCTGCCGCCGGGATAATCGTCAAAGAGATCACCGAGCCTTGCGACTGCCATTTCCACCTTTTTGGTCCAATTAAAAACGTCCTTGTCGCCGATTTTTCCGTAGAAGAGATGATGGGGGACAAGATCCATCTGGATATCTTCCAATCCAAGGTCATAGAGGTATGAGTACAACTTCCTACCCGCATAGGTATCAAAGTTATATTCGTCATCCAGCCTCTCCATGAGCCTGTGCAATAATTTCGTCATCTGCGGAGACAGCCCATAGTGGTTGAGGCAGTTGTGGTCAAGATCCAGGAGGCAGATATAACCTTCGGGATTGAGGAGACCTGCAAGATTTTTTACAATATCCCGGCTTTCAGCACGGAAATATTCCAATACAAAGCGCACCCATATTATATCGAATTGCCCTATGCCGTCAAAAGCCCCCGTCAGACTACGAAGATGAAAGTCTATCTTGCCATCTCTACCATAATGTTCCCTCGCGTATCTTATCCGGTCTTCCGAATAGTCCACGCCAACTACCGTTCCACCCGGCTGGACCATATCATACAGGATGGACGTCGTTATCCCCGACCCGCACCCCGCGTCAAGCACCCGCATTCCCGGCCTTATGCCGCACCAGCCGGCCTGTTTCCTGACAGCCTCAGGGTCTGTCTTAATGTCCAGTCGGATATTTTCCTCCCCACTATCCATCAGATATCCGGTCTTATCTTCCAATATTTCATCCTTTTACACTCTGTTTCTGAAAAAACCTGCCCCCCAAGCACACAAACAGGGAAGGCATCCCTTCAGTTTGGGGGAGTATAGGTGTAACTCAATTTGTATGTCAAGCAGAAAGCACCACAAGATGTTGTGGTTACAAACCATCGACCATGGATCGAAACGGCGTTTATTTGTTTTTACCTGCGCTCCATTCCAATTCTATCTTTCCAAGCACACCTGTAAAAACAAGCTCCGGCCCGTCTTCCGCCACAGTATCGTTCTTATCTGAAAACGGAGATCTGAAGAATTTCACACTGTAGAATTTTCCATAGGGCTTCACATAGGGAAAGAACTTTGTAACAAGTGGGGTGCTGTCGATCTCTCTTATGTCCAGAGGTTCCAGCATTTCTCCTCTTTCGCCGGAAGAAAACACCCTCCAGACGGAATCAGGCTTCGAGAAATCGTTGGAGTCCCTGTCAGGGATATACGCGTAAAACAGAAATTCCCTGAGATCGGACGATGTATCAGACAGTATGTCTTTCCTTTGCTTTTTCTCCGCGGCAGTCAGGAGATAGAGCCTGGAGTATTCCGAGAGGTACGCATCCATAAATTCTCTGTTCTTCCATGTAGCGACAACGCTGATACTTGTCTCGAATTCGGAATATAGCGTCTTTTCCCTCGTGTACCTGTTCAGTGTATCGAAATATTCCCCTGAAATGGTACCGTTCTCCGCAATTTCAATATACTCCTTCACGTAACTGCACCCAAAAATTCCCACCAGGAAAAACATTATCAAGACGGTCCTAAGCGTTTTCATCTTCTCCTCCAAACACCCTGTCAAATATAAAATCTATATGGCCAAGAAAATTTTCCAGCCTGAACACGTTCTCTATATCTTCCCCGCTCAGGCATGACATAACCTGTTCATCTTCGAGGAGTAACCGTTTGAAATCAAGCCCCTCATTCCACGATTTCATAGCGCTCTTCTGGACAATCGCATAGGAATCTTCCCTCGACATTCCTTTTTCAATAAATTTCAGCAACACCATCTGCGAAAATACTAACCCTCTGGTCATATTCAGGTTAGCGATCATTCTCTCGGGATACACAAGAAGGTTTTTCATAACACCGGTGAACCTGCTCAACATGAAGTCAAGGAGTATCGTGGCGTCAGGGGCGATAACCCGTTCGACTGAAGAATGACTGATATCCCGTTCGTGCCAGAGGGCCACATCTTCCATGGACGCAAGCGCGTATGACCTCACAAGCCTCGCGAGACCGGAGAGGTTCTCTGAAAGCACAGGGTTTCTCTTGTGGGGCATCGCCGAAGACCCCTTCTGTCCGGGAGAGAAAAACTCCTCTGCCTCCCTGACTTCCGTTCTCTGAAGATGTCTTATCTCCGTGGAAAATTTTTCAATGGAAGAGGCTGTTATGGCAAGGGTTGAAAAATATTCGGCGTGTCTGTCCCGCTGGACAATCTGCGTGGATATGGGTGCGGGCTTCAACCCCAGTTTTGCGCACACGTATTCCTCAACACTTGGGTCAATAAAAGAGAATGTGCCGACGGCTCCCGCTATCTTCCCGCAGCTGATCGTTTTCTTAGCGCTGATTAAGCGTGTTCTGTTCCGTCTCATCTCCTGATACCACAGGGCCATCTTGAGACCGAAGGTGATCGGCTCCGCGTGAATCCCGTGCGATCTCCCGATCATAATGGTATCCTTGTACTCAAATGCCCTGTCTTTCAAGACAATCAGCAGCTCGTCCAGATCCGCGATAAGCAGTTCCGACGCCTCCTTCAGGAGAACCGCAAGGGAGGTATCCAAGATGTCGGAAGAAGTAAGACCCATGTGTATGTATCTCGCATCCGCTCCAACCTTTTCCGAAACAGAGGTAAGGAAGGCTATGACGTCATGCTTGACCGTCTTTTCAATCTCATCAATCCTCTGCACATCAAACCCGGCCCTTTTCCTGATAGTATTGAGTGATTCGGCCGGTATCTTCCCCTGAGCAGCAAGGGCCTCACACGCAAGAACCTCTATCTCCAGCCACTTTTTAAACCGGTTTTCAGGGCTCCAGATATAAGTCATTTCGTCTCTTGAATATCTTGGAATCAATTTTATCCCCCTTGATTGATTATGACAACGAATCTCTTATTACGAGATATGGGAACTAGTCAAGTTTTTTAGGAATGATGGGCTCGTGAAGAGCAGCATCCCGCATCGGAACACTATGGGCATTCAAAGATACGAAAACTCTATGGAATGAACTTGCTTTCCAGTCCTGGGCGGTTATATTTCTTGTAGTGATCTGAGCTTAAAAACCCCCTCCGGTATGAAGCGTTGAATTTATAGGAAATCAACGTTGCAACCAGGCTTTTGGTGGTCAGCAAGGTGTTGACAGTCCTTTTTAAGGTTTCTGTACGACTGTAAAATATTTTCCTAAGATAGGTAAATCCCTCATACACTTCTTCAATCGACATTTGTTTTGGTTTGAACACTAACTTCGTCAGGCGATATTCATCCCAGGCCTCAGGGAACTTCTGGTCTAAAATTCTTCCCTCTTTTTGCAAGGTTTTCCAGAGCTGAGTACCCGGCAGGGGAGTCGGCTTGCTGATTTGTAAAACATCTATTCCCGAAGATTTGATAAACTCTAACGTGGGGTGAAAGACGGTTCTGTCGTCTTCATCGCCTCCCACCACGAATGCACCAAGAAATGCGATACCTTCCTTTCTGATATTGTGAATCAATTCCGCATAACGATCATGACTAAGTTCCCTGAGATTTTGTTCTTTGTGGTAGGATTTAAGTGTCTTTGGATTTATGGACTCCAATCCGATGAAAACAATCTTCAATCCGGCTTTGGCGGCCATACGGATCAGATCTTTATCTTCTCCAAAAAGAATAGAAGCCTGGGTAAAAAAGTATTTTTTAATCCCTTCCTCCACAATTCTGGAAAAAAAGGCATACGCCCAGTCTCGATCCCGCTGACCATACCCAATGATGTTGTCATCAGTAAGGAAGACCATCTTCTGGGATATTTTCTTAAGCTCTTTAATAACCGCATCCAAAGACCGCCTGCGAAATCGACGACCGTTGAAAGCCGTGACAGAACAAAAACTGCAATTCATCGGGCAACCGCGGGAAGTCTGGAGGCTTCCCCAGCGGTAGTGGTGCTTTTGTAAAAGATCTCTTCTGGGTTCAGGTAAGTCATTAAGATCCGCCCATGAGCCGTGATATTGCCTTTGCAGGTGACCGGCCTCAAAATCTTCTAGAAGCTGAGGCCATACACCCTCAGCTTCTCCCACAACTACCGTATCACAAAACAACAGAGCCTCTTCCGGCATCATTGATACGTGAATCCCTCCCATTACGGTGGGTATTCCTTTTTTTTTGTAAATTTGAGCAATTTGGTAGGCCCTGTTCACTGAAGACGTAAAAGCTGTGATGCCCACGATATCGGCTTCGCGGAACTGGAAGGGCTCAACCCCTTCATCAATGATCTCTATTTGATAATGTTCCGGGGTAACTGCGGCCAGATAGGGTAGATTCAAGGGCGGCCAAGCCGTTGCCTTAATATTACCCAGGCCTTTATGTTCATTGGACGGGTTAATCAGAAGTAAACGGAGCATATCGTATCGTGTCTCCCCCTTTTTTTTAATGTGATAGGAAGCAGAGCAACCAAAACCGGGGAACTTGTAGCACCATTTTTATTCCGCCATCAAGATAAAAATGAGGGGGCAATCCAACCAGATTTAAAAAATTCTCCTGTTTAAAAAATTCTTCTTGACAACATATAGTATTAACCCTATTATACGACCACAATATATTGTGTTCATATAATAAAGGGCGGGGGAATAGTTCATGCGCAGCAAGATAAGAAAAAGAGACGGACGTCTGGCCAGGTTTGACGCGGTAAAGATCACCCGCGCTATCGCAAAGGCGGGAATGGCAACCGATGAATTCGGCGAAATAGAAGCAAAAAAGCTTACAATAAAGGCTCTGAACCTGGCCGAGAAGCTTTTCGACAACAAGATTATGACTGTTGAAGAGATACAGGATATAGTTGAAGAGGTGCTCCTTAGTTCTTCATACCGCAAGACCGCCAAGTCATACATCATATACAGGGATCAACACGCGAGACTGAGAGAAATTACCAACAAAATGGAGGTTGATCTTGTAGACCAGTACCTGGGAAAGCTTGACTGGAAGATAAATGAAAACAGCAATATGGATTATTCACTCCAGGGGTTGAACAACTATCTCTCCTCTGAAGTGAGCAAGGTCTACTGGTTAAACAAAATATATCCAGATGAAATCAAGGACGCCCAGATGAATGGGGATTTTCATATTCATGACCTCAGCATTCTCTCCGTCTATTGTGTTGGGTGGGACCTGCATGACCTCCTGATAGAAGGCTTCCAAGGAGCTTCCGGAAAAGTGGAGAGTAAGCCCGCGAAACACCTCCGCAGCGCCCTTGGACAGGTAGTCAATTTCTTCTATACTCTACAGGGAGAAGCTGCGGGCGCGCAGGCATTCTCAAATTTCGACACGCTACTTGCCCCCTTCATAAGATACGATAACCTCGGGTTTAAAGAAGTAAAACAGGCCCTTCAGGAATTTATCTTCAATATAAATGTCCCAACACGCGTAGGGTTCCAGACGCCCTTTACCAATGTCACGCTGGATGTAAAGGTTCCGAAATACTATGCCGACCAGGGCGTTATCATCGGGGGAAAATCTCAGAATGAAACGTACAAAGAATTCCAGAAAGAGATGGCCATCTTCAACAAGGCATTCCTTCAGGTAATGGCCGAAGGAGACGCCAAAGGACGCGTCTTCACCTTCCCGATTCCCACATATAATATCACTAAGGAATTTGACTGGGACAATCCCGATCTCGAGTACCTGTGGGAAATGACGGCAAAATACGGAGTGCCCTACTTCTCAAATTTCGTCAATTCCGACATGAATCCGGAAGACGCGAGGAGCATGTGCTGCCGGTTGAGGATAGATAACCGAGAGCTTGAGAAGAGAGGAGGAGGCCTCTTTGGGTCCAATCCCCTGACTGGTTCCATCGGTGTAATAACAATTAACATGCCAAGAATCGGTTATATTTCAAAAACGGAAGATGAATTTGTTAAACAGGTGGACCATCTTATGGTCCTGGCGAAGGAAAGCCTGGAGATAAAAAGGAAGGTGCTCGAAAAATTCACCGACAAAGATCTGTATCCCTACACAAAATACTATCTCAGAGACGTGAGAAACCGTTTCGGTGAATACTGGAAAAACCACTTTTCCACGATAGGTCTCGTGGGAATGAACGAGGCGTGTCTTAATCTTATGGGAAAGAATATTGCGGATCCCGAAGGACAGAAATTCACACAAAGAATACTCGATTTCATGAGGGACAGGCTTCTTGAATTCCAGGAGGAAACCGGGAATAATTACAACCTTGAAGCAACTCCGGCAGAAGGTACATCTTACAGCCTCGCAAGGAAAGACAGGGAGAAATACCCCGATATTATTTGCGCCACCGGGAACGGAGACAGTTCCGACATGTCGGAATTCTATACCAACTCCACCCAGCTTCCAGTAAACTTCACCGACGACATTTTCGAAGCGCTAGACCTCCAGGATGATATTCAGACCAGATATACAGGGGGAACGGTTTTCCATATCTACGCGGGTGAGCGTATTGAGGATCCGTCCGCGGTAAAGGTGCTGGTACGCAGGGTATGCGACAAATACCACCTTCCCTACTTCACCTTTTCCCCCACCTTCAGCGTGTGTCCGAATCACGGCTATCTCAATGGTGAACAATATGCATGCCCGACATGTGAGGCATCCTGCGAAGTCTTTTCCCGCGTGGTTGGTTATCTGCGTCCGGTAAAACAGTGGAACAAGGGAAAGCAGGAAGAGTTCAAGGCTAGAAAGGTATTCCGGGTATAATCTGGTGAAGATCGGAGATATTCAAAGGTTCTCTCTCATTGATTATCCAGGCAGGATATGTGCCACTGTATTCACGCAGGGGTGTAATTTCAGATGCCCGTACTGTCACAATCCGGAGCTTGTAGAGCCCTCCCTGTTTAGAAGAACCACGGCAGATGACGAAGTCTTTGCCTTTCTCAAAAAGCGGAGGGGCAAGCTTGACGCTGTAAACATCACCGGAGGTGAACCCACATTGCAACCCGATCTTATTGAATTTATAAAACTAATAGGATCAATGGGTTATATGGTCAAAATTGATACGAATGGATCGTTTCCAGAGGTCCTGAGAAAACTGATCGATGGTAAGCTTCTGGATTATATAGCCATGGACGTCAAGGCCCCCCTCGAAAAATATGGAGAAGTTACCGGATCATCCATAACTCCTGAAAATATCGCGGAGAGTATAAAGCTGATAATGAACTCCGGCATTGATTATGAATTCAGGACAACCATAGTGAAATCCCTCCTGACAGAAACAGATATAGAAAAAATTGGGATTCTTACAGGTGGGGCCAGATGCCATGTGCTGCAGAAATTTGTGCCCTCAAAAACCCTGGACCCCGGGTTCATGAACGAAGCCGCCCACACCGATGAGGAAATCTTCAATATAAAGGAAAAACTGGAAAAACTGGTGCAATCCGTCATCATTCGATAGAGCCTGCAAAAGACTTCTACGTCTTGTGATTGTTTGCTTGTTGATATATAGTGAGAGGGCGGGGGCGGAAAGTATGGCTGATTCAATAAAACAGGCGAAAGAAGTCCTCAAAATAGAGGCAGAAAGCATCCTGAATCTCATCGACAAAGTCGACGCCGGTTTTTCCAGGGCCGTCGAGATCATATGTGAGGCTAAAGGCCGTGTAATCGTGACGGGAATCGGGAAATCGGGTCTCGTGGGAAAGAAGATAGTTGCAACCCTGACAAGTACTGGGACACCCGCCATCTTCCTCCATCCGGTAGAGGGATTGCATGGAGACCTCGGCATCGTGACCAGGGATGATGTGATGCTTGCTATATCAAACAGCGGCGAAACAAGTGAGTTGAACACACTCATCCTGAGTGTGAGGGACCTCGGACTGTCCATTATCGCCTTTACCGGCAATATGAGCTCAACCCTTGCCAAAAACAGCGACGTGGTTATAGACGTAAGCGTGGACAGGGAGGCCTGCCCCTTCGGTCTTGCACCCACATCAAGTACCACCGCTACATTGGCCATGGGGGATGCCCTGGCTGTTGTCCTTGTCAAAAAGATGGGATTTACCGAAAAGGATTTCTATAAATTTCATCCCGGAGGGCACCTCGGACAAAGACTTATGGCAAGGGTAAAGGACGTCATGATCGGCGGCGATGGCATACCGGTGGTGTTTTCGGGGACATACGTGCTTGAAGCCATTGAAGCGATGGACCGGAAGAACCTTGGGTTCATATTTATAACGGACAGAGAAACCCGCCTCCTGGGCATCCTGACCGACGGGGATCTGAGGCGGCACATCAGAAAAAAAACAGAGTTCGAGGGGAAACTTGTAGACGACCTGATGACAATAAACCCCAAAACAGTTGATCCCGGCGCATCCCTGGCGCAAACCATAGAGATCATGCAAAAGGATGAGATCACCACATTGGCCACAATAAACAGGAACGGATACCTTGAAGGATATATCCACCTTCATGATATATTGGGAAGAGGCGGCACCATAAAGATTTCCATACCTTGATAGAAAAGATGTGGAAGCGATGTGTGGCATAAAACCTGTCCACCAACAGACATGACCCTGAGTTCGAATGCTCCAAAATTACTTTATTGTCCGTTGTCTCAGATGCGGGCAAAAAAACCGCATATTCCGGCATCGACTGAAAGACCGGCCTGTCTGTGGCAGGTGCGGATTTCTGCTGGATGAACTTATATTGCAGTGCCTCCACTGCGGAGCCAAAAATCGCGTACCGGAGGACAGACTTCAGGAACTTCCCCTCTGCGCCAAGTGCAAAGCGCCCCTCTACTACGAAGACATGGAAGAAAATCCTTCATAATATAATTTGCAGGTATCTTTTCGGGGCAAACCCGGATATTTTAAGCGGACGAAATCGACTTCCACAAAACCAGCAATCCTGTGAGTACCGTTGCACCATGAACAGAGATATCATCATAAGGCATATCGTAGAACGACTGGGAACTGCCGAAACCAGCTACCAGGAAAGGATCTGCGGGCAGGATGGAAGACATGGGAAATGGCTTGAAGCCGGAGTATTAATCCCTCTTTTTTTTAAAACGGGTCAATCGACGGACAATGGTGAATTTGTATTCCTGTTGAGCAAAAGATCGGCCGCTGTTTCGCAGTCCGGAGATCTGAGCGGACCGGGAGGAAAACTGGAGCCATTTATAGATCGCTTCCTGAGGTTTTTCATTGTCAGCCTGTGCTCCTCCCTTCTGAACGGAGACGCCCTGATGTACGCCAGGAAAAGAGGAAGCGCGGCGTTCGACAACATAACTCTCTTCCTTGCCAATGCTGTGAGAGAATCATGGGAGGAGATAAGGCTCAGTCCTTTCAATGTCCGGTTTCTCGGTCCCCTCCCCTCTTACAACCTTCACATGTTCACAAAAACAATCTTTCCCGTGGTGGGACTCGTTGGAGAAAAATGGAGATTTCGCCCCAACCGGGAGGTGGACAAGATAGTAGAGATACCACTGAAGGCGTTTTACAATGAAGACAATTATGGATTTTTTTCTATCCGTTCTCCCGCGGACGAAACGGAAAATGAGTGGAAATTCCCCTGTCTGATACGTGAAGACAGCGATGGAAAAGAAGAGATCCTGTGGGGGGCCACATTTAACATCATCATGTCTTTCCTCGAAATAGTCTTTGACTTTAAACCTCCGGAGATACAGCCGGAGAGAATTATCACAAAAACGTTGCAGCCGGATTATCTCACGGGAAACCACAAAAAGCACTCCAAACTCCTTGACAAGATTCTACAGGACAGGTAACTTCCCCACCTTAAAAAACAGAAAATGGAGAGACCCATGATCACAAAGAGAGCATCTGAAATCCCCCCCTTTATTGTTATGGATATTCTTGAAAAAGCGCAGGAAATGGAGAGGAAGGGGAAGGATATTATTCACATGGAGGTCGGAGAACCGGACTTCGATACGCCTGAGTGCATAAACGAAGCGTGCTGCAGGGCCATCAGGGATGGAAAGACACACTACGCGCACAGCCTCGGCCTGATAGAATTGAGGGAAGCCATCTGCGAACATTATTTCACGAAGTATGGTGTGAATATCTCGCCGGACCGGATCATCGTAACCTCAGGAACCTCGCCCGCCATGTTTCTGCTCTTTTCCTCGCTCATCGAGAAGGGCGACGAGGTAATAATATCCGACCCGCATTATGCGTGCTATCCAAATTATATCAGCTTTTTCGAAGGCGTTCCTGCCCGTGTCAACGTCTTTGAAGAGAATGGTTTTCAGTATACACCGGAAGGTATTATGAAAAGGATAACCCCCAGGACAAAGGGAATCATGATCAATTCTCCTTCCAACCCGACCGGTAATCTCCTCAGTCCCGAAATGATGTCGGAGATAACATCGCACGGAATCCCTGTAATCTCAGATGAGATATATCACGGCCTTGCCTACCAAGAAAATCAGGAACATTCCATCCTTGAATTCACCGATAACGCCTTTGTGCTGAACGGATTTTCCAAGGCGTACGCCATGACCGGATGGAGACTGGGATATCTCATCGCGCCGAAAGAATACATAAGGCCCATGCAGAAGATTCAGCAAAACTTCTTTATTTCCGCAAACTCCTTTGTACAGTGGGGAGGGATAGCGGCGCTTCGGGAAGCTGAGAGCGACGTAGTTCGTATGAGGAATGTTTTCAACGAAAGGAGAAAATTCATCATACGGCGCCTCCGTGAGATAGGGCTTGGCGTTGCGGTGGAACCGACAGGGGCGTTTTACATACTTGGAAATATTAAGGCATTTTCCACTAATTCCTATGAAATGGCCTTCGACATCCTTAAAAAGGCCCATGTCGGCGTCACACCCGGCATTGACTTCGGGAAAAACTGTGAAGGGTATCTCAGGTTTTCGTATGCGACCTCCATGGAGAACATAGACGAAGGGATCAACAGGATAGAACGATATCTGAAGGATCTTGCATAATGAGACCCCTGACCCCGATAAACGGGATAAGTGCGTTAACAAAATTATTTTCTGCCAGAAAATCGCAGAAAATAATTCCTAACTTACTAAAGGCCGTCCTGTTTGATTTTGACGGCACGCTGGCCAAATTGAACATAGACTTTATCCAGATGCGCTGGGCTGTCCTGGATCTCATGAGTGATTACTGCGCCCCGCCGGACGCGGTAAGGGATCTGTACGTACTGGAAATGATCGAAGCAGGCAAAAATCTCATCTCCGGTAACAACCCCGGCAGGGAAAACGAATTTTTCAGCAGGGCACATGAACTTATAAGTCATATGGAAACCGAGGGGTCAAAAGAGGGGGAACTGTTCGCAGGCACGAAAGATATGCTGTATGAACTGAGAAGCCAACAGATAAAAACCGGTATTGTGACAAGAAACTGTATGGCCGCGGTAAAGCAGCTGTTTCCCGATATAGATTCCTGTTGTGACGTCGTGATCACCAGGGAATTTACCACAAGGGTAAAACCGCATCCGGACCACCTTTTGACGGCGCTTGTCGCGCTGGACACA